>WTHY01000078.1 GCA_011522945.1 Alphaproteobacteria bacterium | reverse complement strand
GCAATGGGCTTTCGAAAGGTTTCAATGGTATTTGTGAGGCTTATATGTGACATCAGTATCTCTCACTTAAGCCATTGCCAGCGCGTCAAGCGCTT
Organism: Alphaproteobacteria bacterium; assembly: GCA_011522945.1. GTDB lineage: Bacteria > Pseudomonadota > Alphaproteobacteria > Puniceispirillales > Puniceispirillaceae > WTHY01. The sequence goes on along the minus strand of WTHY01000078.1, from coordinate 9,225 downwards.
GACCTATCTGTGCAGGTGTTAAATCCTGAAATGACTGATTGGGAAGCTCAAGATGGAAATTTTGACGTAATTGCGCTGCCTGTAATACCGCTGCGCATAAGATTGACAAAGCAGCCTCATGCCCCAAATGCGCGACTTGCTGATAACTGAAATATAGCGTGTTGGCACCGCCCTCTTCACCAGATTTCTGTAGAAGTCTGTCCGAAGCTGCAAAATGCTTCCAAGAAATACGATTAAGGGGTGTGCCTGGCTGCCAGCTATCGAGCCCATCGGCGCCATATTCACCAGCGAGATCTGCTGCTTGGGTATGATGCCCAAGCTGAAAATAACTACGGCATCCCGCATAGTCAGGTTGCGGTGCAACTAAAACCTTGCCCCCTGAAATATACGTCCATGCGCGCGCAACGCCAAAAGGAAAGCGCGTTTCTACCATAATAGGTGGTAGGGTTTGTAGCCCGCGCCCGTCAGGAGCATATCCAACTGAAAGCTGGCAGTCCGTGGTTGCTAAAATGGCGCGCCTTTGATCAGAGGCATTCACAGAGCGCAGCCAAACATCATTTAGTCTAGAACGTCCCTTTGGTATCACTGCGATTTGAAATGCCTGACCAGCTAAAATTTGTGGCTTTCCAACCACCCTAAAAGATAGGGCATCAAGATTTGTAGCCGACCAGATAAGTGAAAACATAAAAATGACAAAAAGCGCAATGGCCATAAGTAGCAACATGTTATTCTGAATGCGTACCCCAATTGCAAACACGCCTAAAATCGCAAAAGCAACCATATATCCATGACGTGTCGGTAAAACGAATACGCCACGCCAATTCACAGACAGCGGAAACCCAGCCTTTGCAATCTGGGGGCGGCGCTGCATCAGCAATAATGATAACCTGTCTGCTAATCCCATGGCGTGGCTCCTGCCAACTTGTCTAAGGCAAGGCCACCTGACCAAGGGTATCGTCTACAGCTGCCTGCCTTGCATTAACATCCATGCGATGAAGGCGATGCCGGACAGATGGGGCAAACATGGCTTGCACATCATCGGGGGATATAAAATCTCTACCAGAAATTAGTGCATGTGCCTTTGCTAGCCTTAAAAGCTGCTCTCTATAGCGAACAGACAAACTAATTTGTCCAACTTGCTCCATCCTATCCGCAAGGCTGATGATATAATCTAAAAGCCTATCATCACAATGCGTTCGCAGGGCTATTTCCTGAAGCTTTAGAAACAACTCTGTTGTTAAAACAGGCTCTATATCATGTCCCTTAGCTGCTGGCTGTGCAAGAATTTGCCGCTGTATCTCAATATCCGGTCTACCGATTTCCATTGATACTGAAAATCTATCCAATTGTGATTCCGGCAAATCGAACGTTCCGATATGTTCAGCCGGGTTTTGCGTAGCTATAACAAGAAAGGGCGCTGGCAAAGCATGTGTATCAGAATCAAGTGTGACAGCACGCTCCTCCATAGCCTGGAGTAAAGCAGACTGCGTTTTAGATGGCGCTCTATTCAGTTCATCTGCCAGCAATATCTGGGTGAAGACAGGTCCCTTTTTCAAGGTGAATTGACCTGTGTCCCTATCAAAAATAGACAAACCTGTAACATCAGCTGGCAAAAGGTCATTTGTACATTGTATACGACTAAACTGAAGGCCAAGCGCCGATGATAATGCTGCAGACAGGCTAGTTTTACCGCTACCAGGCAGGTCTTCAATCAATAAATGTCCATCAGCAATCAATGTGACAAAAGCAAGCCGCACAGCATCTGCTCGCCCAAGGAATTGCCCATTAATCAAATCCATAATGTCCAGCGAGGTTTGATGCGCAGATATAAATGCATCATCAGTTATTGTCTGTGCCACCTGCATTACCATACTCCCATATACACGCTATTTCAGTATTTTGAATAACTAAACGCTAATATAGTTGGTTTTTTGCAGATTGCTATTATCCTCTTGTTTGGTCTCCAGAACGCATGTCTGCAGCCAAGAGCACATCATCATCACCAGAAAGTCTTGTAGCACGGCGCATAGACCGTCTTGCTAGCTGTTTAATGAGGCTATTTCTGCGCGCACCAGCTAGTTTTGTAAGCGGGGCTGGCCTGTCAATAACAGCATCAAAGCCATCGGAAATTATACATCCGGCAATATCTACATTAGGCAGAATTTCTGATGGAAACTCGTCTGAAACAGCAAAGTAGAATTGGTCTGCCCATTCAAGATAGGTCTGCCATTTTTGATCACTTCGAAAATCTGCTACAGACGATTTAATCTCAACTGCTGTAATCAGCCCATCTGCTGCGAGGCAAATCAAATCCAGACGCCTGCCTGTTTTTACCGTAAATTCGCTAAAACAGGCAGTATCCTCAGCTTCAAATAGTCGGATAACAGACGCTCTGATCTGAGCAGCAGTAAGGCGCATAACGAACTATTTTATTCACCTTCGATAATGCGCACTTCACGGATAGCACCGCCATCCATCGCAGCAATAGCCTCAGCATATTCTGGGCTGTTATAGGCGGCTTTTGCAGCTTCCACACTCGCAAATTCCAGAATAACGGTCCGTTGCATCTGGCCTTTTTCAAAAGTTGCTGACGGCATGCCGCGTGCCAGTACTTTCGCGCCATTAGCAACTAGCGCTGGACCTGCAAGGGCAGCATAAGCATCAACTTTTTCCTGATCCAGAATCTCATGATAAATCGAAACCCAATATGCTTTTTTCATTTATTCTTCCTCTGATATACTATGCCCTAAACACCCAAGCGCCTGCATATGCACAGTCGAAATTGCAGCAGGAGCACAGCTGCTCTAACTATAATATTCAAGATGTAATCTACTAACAAACGCTACGCAATGGATTATCCGCTTACATATCACATAGCAACACCTGATGATGCAACCATGCTTTCTGCTTGGGATGAAGCCCCTCACATGCAAATAGCGCGCGGGGAGTCAGATTGGTGGAACTGGACAGAGGAGTTATGCCAAAAAGATATCTGGCGTGAGATGCTAATCATTAAGCATGAGGACTTAGCTTTTGGATTTCTGCAAATTATGAATGCAGGTAAAGACCCAGATAATTATTGGGAGGGTCTAGATGATACGCATATGGCGATAGATATGTGGATAGGCAAAAAGGAGTTCCTTAAGCGCGGATTTGGCACCCAGATAATGAAGTTCGCGCTAAAACGTGCTTTTGCAAATCCTAGGATCACAGCAGTCTGGATTGATCCGCTAGTGCAAAATCTTACAGCGATTAGATTCTACCAAAAACATGATTTCCAGCCTGTGGAGACCCGTTTTAAGGGTGGAGACATGCTCCATATTCATGCTTTATCAAGACAGGATTGGGAAAGGTCTATTCGAAAAACAGATGGTGGAGCGTACTAGGATCGAACTAGTGACCCCCTCGATGTCAACGAGGTGCTCTCCCGCTGAGCTAACGCTCCATCCGCCTGTTTTCGATACCCTTACGGGCATAAACGACATTAAATGAAAATTATGCCGTGTGTGACCCTCTATCTATCAGCATCTGTATTGAAGTCAAGCAAAGTGATACAAAAATAATTTACCAAAGAGATAGGGAGTTGCCATTTGCTGATCTATCTTATGATAGTGATACTATATTTCACCTAGGACATTTATGCCGCTTTCGCCTTCAACACCTGCCGCTTCAGATACGCATGATGCTGATGCAGCATCCTTTATCACTTTTAATGCGCGCAATGTCTCCAGTCCTATCATCATATCAGCACCACATGGCGGCACAGACTATCCTAAGAACCTATTGGGTGGCGTTGACCTTGCGGCAATGCGCACGCTTGAGGATAGTGGCACAACTGAAATTGCTACAGCTATAGCTAAAAGTGGCAGACCGGCTATCATAGCCACCTGCCCCCGGGCACTTATTGATCTTAACAGGCCGAAAGACGCTCTCGACCCACGGCTATTTCCAGATGCGCAAGCGCCAGAAAATCGTAGATGGCAACGTCATATTCAGGCTGGTTATGGCATAATCCCAAGGCTAAGCGCAGATAGGCGTCCACTTTATCTGGAGCCACCTGCACCAGACACGCTCAAGACGCGCATAGATATTGTGCATACCGCCTATCATCAGGTGCTGAGACAGTGGATTACAGGTCTCTCTAAGCATCATCGCAATCCATTACTTATAGATATCCATTCGATGCCTCAGGCAAGACAGGACCAGACAGCCCTACCAGATTTTATCTTTGGAGATTTGCACGGCATAACCTTACCGCAGTATCTGAAGGACCAGGTTGATAGATTTATGCAGCAGACCACATTTAGCTGGGGCTGGAATCACCCTTTTGCTGGCGGATATATCACGCAGCATTACGGTACAGGCAATCGTGCAATTGCAACATTACAAATTGAGGTAAATAGAGGCCTATTTTTGACACGGTCTGGTGCTGATGCCAAAATGCTGGAAAGCGTGTCAGATTGCGTTACAGCACTTATTGACAGCCTTGACGACCGCCTAAAAAGCAGCACTAGGACACTGCTCTGACGTCAAATTTGCTAGTATCATTAGGTGAACATCGTCTGCTTATCACAAGCATGACTCTGTCACCTGCTCTCTATCTTTGATAGTTATGTTTTAGCGTAGGGGTTATTGCCTTTACGCATAACCATACGCACAGGAACACCGTGCAAACCAAAATCCTGACGCAACCCACCAATGAGATAGCGCAGATAGGATTCTGGCAAATCCAACGGACGGCTTACAAATAATGCAAATGTCGGCGGACGAGATTTGATCTGCGTCATATAGCGGATACGTAGACGACGACCCTGGACAAGTGGTGGTGGATGCGCTTCCAACATAGGTTCCAACCAGCGGTTCAAACGCCCAGTAGAGATACGCATCTGCCAAATAGTCTGCATCTGCGTAATGGCTTTAAACAACTTGTCGAGGCCACGTCCATAAAGACCTGAAATCGGCACAACTGGCACACCACGCAGCTGCGCCAGAGAGGTTTGAAGCCGCTCATTAATCTGTGTAATCGCTTTGGACTTATCCTCAACATCATCCCACATATTCGCAGCGATAACGAGTGCACGTCCCTCATCTGCAATATGGCGTGCAATGGCCATATCCTGCTTATGCGGTGGTTGTCGTGCATCCAGCATCAGTACACAAACCTTGGCAAACTGAATGGCACGTTCTGCATCATTTACCATAAGCTTTTCAACAGGATTTACGACGCGTGCCTGGCGGCGCATACCGGCTGTGTCAACAAGCTGATAATCTGTTCCTTTGTAGGAAAACGGCACTGTGATCGCATCTCTTGTAATGCCAGCTTCAGGACCAGTTAAGAGGCGCGACTCACCAAGCAGAGTATTGATTAAAGTTGATTTACCCATATTAGGGCGGCCGACAATAGCGATACGAATTGGTGCTGTCTGCGTATCTTCTTCGACCCAAACATCAGGTTCGTCTACCGCATCATCAGGTGTATCTGTAAATTCTGCCACCGCATCTGAGGTGCTGTCGCTATCTTCATCAAGCTCGTCTTCATCTTCACCAAAAAGCGCTGCTTCCAGACCAAGATCACGGCCTAGCGACAATACAGCATCATGAATATCCACCAAACCATCACCATGCGCTGCAGAAATTGGCACTGGCGCACCAAGTCCGAGTGACCATGCCTCTGCTAAACCAGACGCACCTCGTTTGCCCTCACATTTATTGGCGAGCAACACAACAGGCACACCACTGCGCCGCAATTCTCCAGCAAAATAGCTATCATCTGGCAGGATACCAGCACGTGCATCAATAACCATGAATGTAATATCTGCACTTGCAATAGCCGCTTCAGACTGTGCACGCATTCTCTCTTCCAGCGTGCCCCTTTTTGCCTGTTCTAGACCAGCTGTATCAATAAGATTGAATTCCATGGCCGCAAGGTTGGCTCTGCCCTCACGCCGGTCGCGCGTCACCCCAGGCTGATTATCAACAATCGCATGGCGGGTACCTGTCAAACGGTTAAAGAGTGTAGATTTGCCGACATTCGGCCGACCTACTATAGCGATTGTAACGTCCATATTATTCCAGTATTTGCAGCTCGCCTGAGTTGCGCAATATTGCCATTACACCTTGGCCAATTTGTGGCGGTGTTGTCAGCGCGCCACCTAGAGAACGGCTGGTTAATTTAACACCAGTTTCAGCATTAAATGAGAGTAGATTGCCAGAGGCTGACACAATATAGACTGTGTTATCCGCGACAATGGGGCCAACATAACGTGGTACATCACTTGATGCGATTTTGCCAATTGGTGATGCACCCTCTAATTCTGCGACCCAACGTGCAGCGCCGTCACTAACACGCAAGGCATATAATCGGCCATCAAGTGTCAGCACAAATACGGTTTCGCCTGCTACCCATGGCATTTCTATGCCGCCCACAGATTTTTCCCAGATAGGAAATCCTGAGTTTAATTGATAGGAGACCATTCTGCCAGATTGGCTAATGACATAGACTGAACTACCCTGCACCACTGGATGGGCACGAATATCACCGAGCTCCTCTAGAGGTGTGCGCGGGTTAAAGCTTGCAAGAGAATCCGCCCATATTAAATCACCAGACAGGCTGTTATGCACAGCAACCTCGCCTGCTGCGCCCGCAATAACAATACGCTCACTGGCCGCGGCAGGAGATGCAACCCCAAAGACAATTGTATTTACAGGCAGGCCTGCACGTTGCCAAAGTAGTTCACCATCATTTATGCGATAGACATAAATGCGTCCGTCAATATCTGTGACAACAACAGAATTCACATCAGTGAATGTTGGTCCGCCCCGTAGCGGCTGCTCATGCGATACAGACCATAACATCTCGCCAGTCTCAACAGACAAAGCCTCAAGCCTATTGAAAGCTGCATGCGCTATAACAAGCTCTCCATTAGAGGCCAATCCGCCAGCAACACCTGGCAGAGGATCATCATTGCGCTCATCAATCAGGCGTGTCCAAGCCACTTCGCCTGTGGCTAACTTGAATGCTGTTACAGCTGCATCTGCTCCGATAGCTAATACCTTATCCCCAACAATGATGGGTTGTGGCAATTCAACGGTTTCATCTGGCACAGCTTTGACAGATGCTCGCCAGCGTTGGTTTAGCTCACCATCTAAAGATAGATGACCGCCAGAATGACTGCCTGTAATGCCAGGATGACGTGCATCTGACAATATTGTTTGCTTTGGTAGACCAGAACCTTCAAGGGCAGCCGCATTATCTATTGAGATAAAACCTGCCTCTGGCAAGACAGCTTCCCTGTCACCAGGCAAAATAATCTCAGCCTCACTGCATGCAGCTAAACATAAAATTGCAGCTGCGCCAAAAAGCTTTGCAATATGTGAGGGCTGTCCAGCCATAGCTGACCTTAAACCAGATAGTGTGCGCATGAGCATTTTATCTCCGTCTGCCGCGACCTAGTGATTTAGTTATCTTCACCAAGAACAACCAACATCTGCTGTGCACGCTGACGCATGGCTGCTGAAATATCTGTCAGCTCTGACATTGTACGCAGCGCATCCTTTGCGGCATTAACATCACCGGCACGCAATGATAACCCTGCCAAAGTTTCCAAAGCTAGTGCCTGCATTGGACCAGCAAGCGCAGCCATATTTCTAATTCTATCAGATAGCATATCTGCTGACTGCGACTCACCTGCTGTCTGAACAGATAATAACAATGCGATATCCCGGTAAATTTGGCTAATATTGGTATCTTGCGATAAGGTATAATATGCGTCTGAGGCTGCAGCTGAATCTCCAGAACTGGCCAGGTCTGATGCTGCGCGGAATGCTGCCAACATATCATAACCATCTGGCAATTCTAATGCCGCAAGTGCAGCACTTGTGTCATCTGCCTGCAACGCCCCATAAAATGCATCTGCCGCCTTCGCAGCTTGGCTTGACTGATAGCTGATAAATACCTGCCTGCCAGCAACTGCTATAACTATTGAAGCAACAATCGCAATGACGTAAATACCATATTTGGACCACAGCACAGTTGCGCGATCTTTACGAAGTTCTTCATTAATTTCATCAAAAATATCAGCCATGATTTGTCATCTTTATTGCCATTTACAGTTATTGGCTATGTGAAATTGCATTTTGCGTAGGAATTGAGTCAAAATATAATTTCAGCCAGTATGCTTGACCCAATTAGGTTCTCGCACCACCATAGCTATATACACAGTAAACCGCCAGTTGATAAAGAGCACAAAACTCCAACATGTCTGTTTTTTTACCTCCACGCACACGTAATAAGCCCTATTTTTTCGAAAAACAGGAATTGAGCGCCATTTTGTCTGCCTATTCAAATCGCGTTACTACAGGAGAATGGAGAGATTATGCCATTGACCACAATGCAGGCGGTGCACATTTTTCCATATTCAAACACACAGCTGAATCACCCTTACTCGTGATTGAAAAGCGAAAGCCCAAAAGTGTGAAAGATACACCACAATTTTTCCTTCATGACCGCAAGAAAACCCTGGCAAAATCCGGTAAATTGCAGGACATCTTATCATATATTGAGCGTATGCCTCGTTTAGTGCAGAGTTGAGTCTGAAATCAGACTACGACTTGCCCTGTTTGTTTAAGCATCAAGCCTAGAAGGCAGTTTACGCATGTGCCACATTTGATATAGAGTTAGGTCTAAAAACGATTTGATATTGGGCTATAGCGCTTCTGACCGTTTTCAACGATACCATCAAATAATGTTCAGACAGCATTGCCTTATTTTGAGACCAGATAGTCTTATAGCGCGTCTGACCACAAGCAGACAAAATTACCAACTGATACGCAAAAAGCCCATCTTACTTTGATGCCATGCAGCCCTACAGAACGCCTAACCGCTAGCAGGCTAATTTCTCAAATGATGTGAAACAGACGCATTTTACATTGGCACCATACAGTCCATGGAACGTCTTAGGCCAATACATCAAATGATGTGCAGACTAGCCTGTCATGATTAAGCCTAGAAGATTTGAGTTGTCACATTGTTGCAATATCTTTTCCACAGCATGTTCCATCAACCTATGCGTGCCTCAATATATGTCCCATAGGTAAAATACCCTAAATCTGTATAGTAAATTTATCTAATATAACTATCTGTATTTACTATAAAACTTCAAATCTACTAGCAGATTCTTTGTCAATTTTTCTGCCACTAGTGGATTCTGCTTGTTCTTAATATAA
>WTHY01000034.1 GCA_011522945.1 Alphaproteobacteria bacterium | reverse complement strand
GTCATTATATCCGAACGAACCCGTAAAAGGTGTTTCCTCAACAATAAGGGTTAAAGAGGAGGCGCTATCAGATTGCCCAGGTGAAATAACGCCACGTGCGGTAATGCCTGGCAAGTCATTAACAAGCAGCAGATATCTCTCAAGTGACGTGATCGTGGTTGGCACTTCTGCAGCTAGTTTTTGAAATGCGGTTTCAATATGTGCTTCTGTTCTTTTAGGTAACCATTTTGTCTGTATGTTGAGTGTGTCTAGCCGTCCTTCAATGACCTCAATCGTAATTGTGCCAGCTTCAATCTGTTGCGCAGGCACAAGAGCAAAGCTAAGAGCATATCCTTCAGAGCGATAAAGGTTGGTAATTTCATCGGCAAGGCTGAATATATCCGCAACTGTAACCATCTCTCCAATCGTAAATGGCCATAATGCGTATAGTCTTTCCGGGGCAATTGCATTTGCGCCAATCAAAGATAGAGATTGATATTCGAACGTGACAGTCTCAGCATTATCAGGAGCTAAATTAGGTCGCTGAACAGAAAATGCAGGACCATCACCACCCTGTGATATCTTTGGCTGAGGCGCATCTGTTTCTATGAGGCTTGGGTTAAGAAGAGTCGTATCTTGTGCATATGCCATTTGATAGCTCGCACAAAAAAGCAGTAAAGCTGTCATGCATCTGACAGCTTTTTGTAATGTAGCTATGGACCTTACTGTGCTTCGAACCATGCGGCATTTGCCTTTTTGACCTCATTGAAGGCTTGCGTGAAGCCGGAGAGGGACAGGCCAATTATTCGAGGCTCACCAGAGCTTGCAAGCACGGCAACTGCAGCCTTATTTCCTTTTTTCAGAGGCGCCACAGTACTTTCAGGAACAATCGCCTCAATATAACATCCATCAGCTTCACAACGGGTGAACTGCAAATCCTGTAGAACCGCCTCTGCTTCATCTACTTCTACAAGTACCCCTGCTGAAACAAGCACGCCTGTTTGCACCCAGATCTGTATGCCAACCTGTTCTTCATTGCCAAGATAGGCAACAGAAGTAAGCATAATACGCGCACCTGTCTCATTACTGGATATAGATTGAACGGCATCACATGGCGGCAGGTTTTCACGGTCAACACAGCGCACTAACCAATCTTTGAATGACTGGGTCTGCATCTGATTTTGGCCAGCATTTTCCTGAGCATATACAGGCATGGCTGCCAAGCAAATTGCGCTGATTATAGATGTTAGAGCAAAACTATATAAACGAGATAAGTGGACCATTTTTGTCTTTCTACCGTAACTTTTTCCAAACAGCTTAGTTTGAGCTGCACACATTGCCAACTAGACTTTCTTTCTGACAGATAAGCATATGCCATTCACCCATTGAGGCAACAAAATCATTCTCTGTGGATAAATCTTCAGTCAGTGTCTCAATGAAGGTTTCTTCAAGCTTTAACATAACCTTGGTGACATCTGATTTCACTTCCTCAACCGAGGTTTCTGCCATCTCTAAGATTTTCGCAGTTTCTTTATTATCACCTTCAATATTTGCTGTGAGTACCTCTCCATTCAGGGCATAATTTTGAGCCTTACCATCATTCGTACCATCAATTAGGGTATAATCTATAGAGACTTGCTTATTTGCACCTGCAGCGGCGCTGTCAAACAGACCGGTCGCAGTGAGGCCAAGCGTTTCTGTGCCAATAAGCCCAGATATTGTGCCAATTTTCACTGTGGCAGAGCGGCTGCCATCAAAAATTTTATCTGCGACAGTGCTGCCAGTGATAGATAATTGTTTTGATGTGATGCTAGCTGAAGCAGATAGCGTTGGCAGGCGATAATTGCCAGCATCTGCGCCTGTCAGACTGCCACCAGAAAAACTGACCATCTTACTTGCCTCAGCATCTGCATTTGCGAAGTTGGCTACAAGATTTGTGGAGTTAAACTGCACAGTCTCACCAGATACGATGCCAGTTAGCGCACCTATATTCACAATTGTCGCAGCATTTGTACCATCATATATCTTATCAGAAACAGCTAGATCTGAAAGACCCAGAACCCGTTGCGTGATGTCAGCAGCCACGCTGTTACTTGCTAAATTATAGTTGGTTGCCAAACCGCCATTAACCCCATCTGTTAGACTGTACGTAACTGTTACAAGTTTACCTGTGCCTATGCTTGCGTCTGAAAAAGTGCCGCTGGCTGACAGTCCCAAGGTTTCGCCAGCAACTAACCCTGAAAGAGTGCCTGCTGAAACTGTTGCATTCGTTGTGCCATCATATTCTTTATCCTCCGCATCTGGTGCTGAGATGGAGAGTGTCTTAGCTGTGATATTCGCCGTTGTACTGCCAGCTGATAGGCTGTAATTGGCTGCCAGACCCCCATTATTACCATCAGCCAATGCATATGATACAGAGACAGATTTGCCAGTCCCGACATTCGCATCAGAGAAGGTGCCTGAGGTGAATACTGTAACAGTCTCAGAGTTTACAAGGCCGGATAATGTGCCTGCAGTCACAGACGCTGTTGTATTCGCATCATAGGTTTTATTGCTAGCAGAGGGGGCAGAGATGGTCAGTGTCTTAGCCGTGATGTTAGCTGTGGTGCTGCCATCAGCAAGAACATAGTTATCTGCATCACCTGTGCCGTCAGCCAAGGTGTAGGCAACTGACACAGATTTGCCTGTGCCAACATTCGCATCAGAGAATGTACCAGCTGCAGAGACGCTGAGTGTCTCAGAGT
>WTHY01000023.1 GCA_011522945.1 Alphaproteobacteria bacterium | reverse complement strand
GGCGTTTTGAATACTTGTTTTCATGACACGTTTCAGAGGACGTGCGCCAAATTTTGGGTCATATCCTTTATTGGCAAGCCACTGACGTGCTGGGTGAGAAACTTGCAAGGTTATCCTACGGTCCTCAAGCCTTTTTTGCAATTCGAGCATCTGTAAATCTACGATATCAGTCATATTTTCGCGTGATAAGCGTTGGAATAATAAAATATTATCAAGTCTGTTCAGCAATTCAGGCCTGAAGGCTTTTTCAACATCTCCCATAATTTTAGCTCGTGCTGTGTCAACATCAGCGCCATCTTTCAAGGCGAGCAAATGTTCTGCCCCCAGATTAGAGGTGAGCAATATCATCGTATTCCGAAAATCTACACGGTGCCCCTGACTATCAGTTAGCTGTCCTTCATCAAGGAGCTGAAGCAGTAAATTGAAGATATCTGGATGCGCCTTTTCGACCTCATCAAACAGAATAATTTGATAGGGTCGGCGTCTGACCGCTTCTGTTAACACACCGCCTTCATCATACCCAACATAGCCTGGCGGTGCGCCAATGAGACGAGAAACAGCATGTTTTTCCATATATTCAGACATGTCCAGACGCAACATTGCGTCCTTATTGTCGAATAGAAAATCAGCTAGGGCTTTTGCCAATTCTGTTTTGCCAACACCAGTTGGACCCAGCAACAGAAAGCTACCAAGTGGCTGGCGTGGGTCATTTAGCCCTGCACGTGCGCGTCTGGTTGCATTGGCAATTGCAGAAATCGCTTCAGCCTGTCCAATAACTTGTCTTTCCAAACTTGTTTCCATCGACAGTAATTTATCTTGTTCCCCAGACAGCATCTTTGTAATGGGGATACCTGTCCATTGATGAATAACTTGTGCAATATGGCGCGCCTGCACCTCATCAGATAGCATTTCTGAGTCTGCAGCAGCCTGTTTGGCTGCATCCAATGCCTGTTGGAGATTTGGAATGGTTGCATAGGTTAATTCTGCTGCAGCCTCTAGCTCACTTCGACGTTGTGCTATCTCTAGTTGATGGCGCGCATCCTCCAGCTTTTGTTGAAGTGATTTTACCTCATCAACAACAGACTTTGCGGCCTGCCATTGCTGGGTAAGTGCATCAGACTCAGCTTCCATGGTCCCTAGGTCTTTTGTGATTTTTTCAAGCCTCTGTTTTGTTGCGACTGTGTCAGATTCACGTTGCAGGGCGGCATGTTCAATTTTTAGCTGAATGATATGTCTGTCCAAATTATCCAGAGCTTCTGGCTTGCTATCAGCTTGCATGCGTAAATGACTAGCAGCTTCATCCACCACATCTATGGCTTTGTCAGGTAAAAACCTCTCATTAATATATCTATGTGAGAGTTGTGCGGCTGAAATCAGCGCTTCATCTGTTATGCGCACACCATGATGTAGCTCATATTTCTCTTTAAGTCCGCGCAGAATGTAGATCGTATTTTCAACATCTGGCTCGCCGACATAAACAGGCTGGAACCGACGTGCAAGAGCTGAATCTTTTTCAACATATTTGCGATATTCATCTAATGTTGTGGCGCCAATGCAATGTAATTCACCACGTGCCAAGGCCGGCTTTAACAAGTTGGAGGCGTCCATCGCACCATCTGTTTTACCCGCGCCAACCAGTTGATGCATTTCATCTATAAAAAGTATGACTTGGCCATCCTGAGATTCGATTTCACTCAGAACTGTTTTGAGCCGCTCTTCGAACTCTCCTCTATATTTTGCGCCAGCTACAAGGGCGCCCATATCCAGAGCCAATATGCTCTTATCCTTAAGCGCATCAGGCACATCCCCTGCGACGATACGTTGAGCCAGCCCTTCTGCAATAGCCGTTTTACCCACGCCGGGTGCGCCAATTAGAACAGGGTTGTTTTTCGTGCGGCGTGCAAGGATTTGTATGGTTCTGCGGACCTCTTCATCACGTCCGATGACAGGATCGAGCTTGCCAGATAGAGCAGCTGCGGTCAGATCTCTTGCAAATCGATTAAGTGCGTCGAATAATTCATCAGCTTGATCACTATCAATCTTCTTGCCTGAGCGCTGCTTTTCAATAGCTGATTGTAATTCTGAGATATTAACACCAGCATGTTTCAAAATTTTGGCAGTTTTTGATCCATTTTTCGCCAGTATGAGGAGTACTGCATCAGGGCTTAAAAAACTGTCACCTCTTTGTTTTGCCCAAGCATCTGCCTCTGCAAAGGCACGTGCAAGCTCAGTATCAAGTGATAACTGGCCGGCGCCCGTCCCAGAAACGGCCGGAATTTTTGCTAATGCTGTCTCAAGCTCAGCGCGAAGCTTGCCCATATCTGCACCTGCAACAGCCAGTAATTTCGTTATTATAATGATATTGTCATCTATCATAGCCTGTAATAGATGCAGATCAGTCAGCTGCTGGTGATGTTTTACCAAGGCTAGTGATTGCGCAGATTGCAGTATCTGCCGCATGATGGCTGTCATCCGATTGGGATCCATTCAACTCTCCACTTTGTTTGCTAATTGCCTGTATCACAGCGCAGCTAGCATTTTGTACATCGCGTCCTATGAACATCCTTCTTATGTGAAGCTATGCTCATGACAGGCCCGCTTTCGCGGCGCCCTTATGTCCTAGATGTGGGAGGTGCATATCCTAACGTCAAGACGTCCGTTAAGACGTACCAGTGCTATATCTCGAAAAGGAAGTACCAGCCATAGGCAATGAACAAGGCAGGAATAGTGCTGTAAATTGTTGCTAAAATTGCTGCCTTTGGGGCAAGCGCAATGGCCGGGAAGAGCGCATCTCCATCATTGCTGATGGCATTGCCAAGTTGCGCTGATAACGGAATGACCCCCGTCAAATACAGGCTTGTTACAATCACCTGAGGGCCGCATCCTGGCAATAATCCCAGCAGAATGGCAATAAGCGGCGTAATGAACGCCACACCGGCAAATAAATCATGGAGATTAAAGTCAAAAAGATAAATACCAACTTCAAAAATCAAGAAGGCAAAAATTACCCAGCTTGTGACAAAATTTGTATCAGTAATTGTGCGTCCTAGAATTGAGCTATCCTGCGGTCCTGTCAGACTCAGAAACCGGGGGAGAACCCACATGGTCAGACATAGCATACCGCTAATAAACCCAAAGACAGTGATAGGCTGTTCAATTTGTGTTGTTGCCAGTACTGCATCTAAATCAATTTGAAACGCAGTTAGAACCCCGATGACAATCCCTGGGATAAACAATAAAACCCAAATACGGTCCATCGCTGGGTTAGCAGAATGCCTCGATATGTCTGGCATTGTGTCTGACTTGCTGGCATCAGCACGCAAAAAATCTGTTCCATGAATAAAATCAACGAGATAGCCACTAAGTGTGCCAACGATTAAGCCCGTTGCCATGACCATCAACCCAGTTGCAGGCTCTTTGGCAAGCAGCAGAAACGCAGCATCCCCCATTGTGGCCGTTAAGGTCGCCAATACAGCGCCAAATGACAAATTGCCTTTTGTGTAGCGGGTCATGACAATGATAGCACCGCCACAGCCAGGGAGCGCGCCAAGCAATGCTGCAATTGGCACCTGCCAATAGCCGCTTTTGCTCATGATATTTGTTAAATCAAGGCGTAAATATTTTTCGACCCCATAAAATAGGAACAAGGTTGCGGCTACAAATGTTGTAACTTGAATATAGGCATCAGCCACGGCGCCAATGATTACATCACTCAGTCCACCTAAAGGCTGCGCATACGCAAATGACAGTATGAGCATACCGGCTATCAGGAACTGAATATTGCCTGTCGGACGTTGTAATGTTGCTGTATTAGACATCTATCTTAGTTACAGAGGGCTGATGAATTTGCCTAGGGTATCGAATTTTTATCACGTATTGAAAGATATGGAATGCTTATGAAGTTAGTCAAGACTAAATCTAGCAGAAAATTTGCCATTTCTGTAAAAATCCTGCAGGTGACAATTATGCAACCTTGGTAAATATGCAACCTTGGTAAAATTGTACGATGCAAGCATGTTACTTCCTTTCTAGTCTGAACTGTTTAGCGCTTATATTTGACTTTTTGTGTTAAAAGCGTCATTTAAGGGCCACTCAAAACATGCTCCGAACGTATCACATGCAATCTCAGGCCATTTTATAGGCCTGCCGAGGGATATTTGATGACACAGCTTGCTTATGCTGAGACAACACCAATGGTAACAGCTGACACAGATGATGCGGTGCGCGTCCTATCTGTTAAGCATTGGAATGATAGGCTGTTTTCCTTCACTGTTGAACGCCCTCAAAGCTTTCGCTTTCGGTCAGGCGAATTCGTTATGATCGGTCTGTTAAATGAGAAGGGTAAGCCATTATTGCGTGCCTATTCCATTGCAGCACCATTTTGGGCTGAAGAGCTGTCATTTTACTCCATCAAGGTTCAGGATGGACCTCTGACATCGAGATTGCAGCATATTCAATCTGGTGAGTATCTCATACTAAAGACAAAGCCTGTTGGGACATTGGTGCTGGATGCTTTATTGCCAGGCAAGCGACTATATATGGTTGCTACAGGCACTGGTATTGCGCCTTTCGCCTCTCTTATTCGCGATCCAGAAGTCTATGAGCAATATGAGAAAGTTATACTGACACATACTTGTCGTCAGGTTGATGAGTTGGCATATGGGGCTGATCTGGTGCAGAACACCTTATCTGACCCGCTTATCGGTGAATTTGCCCGCGACAAGCTTGAATATCTGCCAACAACAACAAGAGAAACATCACCGCATATGGGACGTGTGACAAATTTAATGGAAAGTGGTGCATTGTTTGACATGCTTGACATGCCGTACCTCAATCCAGAGGAAGACCGGGTGATGATCTGCGGCTCTATGGCTATGAATCTCGATATGAAGGCGATTTGTGAAGCTGCCGGATTAACTGAGGGCGCCAATTCTAACCCAGGGACATTTGTGCTTGAAAAGGCCTTTGTAGGCTAAGCAAGGCTTTTTATGATGCCGGGTAGGAAGCTGATATCTGGCATAATATGTTCAATATCTATCAACGGGCTAGTTCTATTCGGATAGAGTGCGCTAACGCCTATGAAGTGACGTGCCCCTGCTGCTGTTGCCACACCTATATCTGCGTTTGTATCGCCAACCATAACAGAGGCATCTGGAGATGTGCCAAGTGCAGCGCAAATTGCCAAATATCCTTCAGGTTGAGGTTTGCCCCCAAAGCCACTATCAAAACCAACAATCATGTCAAAAAGCTCTATAATTCCGAGTTCCGTGCTACTTTTGCGTGCAGAAAATTCCGCATCATTTGTAAGCATGGCAAGCTTATACCCCTCAGACTTTAGCTGGACCAAGGTTTGGCGCACCGCTCCTTTGGCTTTGACAGGCCGCTCGTAATTTTCGGTGACAAAATCGCGCATTCTATTTTGATATTCAGTGCCAAGCTCAAAATGCGGTTCTAATTCTGGTGCTTTATCTAAAATGGCCATTTTTTGGTCATGAAAGCTGCCTGCTGCGAAAATGCCTCCATGATCTATTGTGCCTGCCTTGGAATCGATACCAATGATTTGCTGAAAAAATTCAGCTCCATATCTGCCTGCAGTATATTCGTCTAGAAGTGTTGTCATTTTTTCAGCTACTGGAAGCCAGGTTGCCGCCAGATCTAGAATGACGCCATCTTTATCAAAAATAATTGTATCAATCATAAAACAGTCTTTGCAGGTGAACAGTTCACGTCATCGAGGCAGATTTAACCACTGAGAAGCCCTGATAACAACTTAATGGCGTGC
Organism: Alphaproteobacteria bacterium; assembly: GCA_011522945.1. GTDB lineage: Bacteria > Pseudomonadota > Alphaproteobacteria > Puniceispirillales > Puniceispirillaceae > WTHY01. The sequence continues at coordinate 3,669 of WTHY01000023.1, read as the reverse complement.
CAGCGTACAACGCCAGACACTACCAGAATTATGCATAACATACTCATAAAAATTATAGCTGTTAGCAGAGTTTGTGCAGGCCAGTAATAGATGTGTGTGCGATAGTGCGAGCGCAGAACATATCCTATCATATTCATGATAATGATAAGCCCAGCGCCAAAGCTAAAGACCCAACCATCTATTAAGGCAAAAATGAGAGATGGTGGCAGAGTATTCTGCAATAGTTGCAGCGAAATAGCGCTTATAACAGCAACAAGCAAAAAAGGAAGCAGCACACGGCGCAATAGAGCTGTGAGGTCCAAGTGCATATTTTGGAGTGCGTTCACTGGCATAGCCTAATGTTATAAAATCTTGGTGTGCATAAAGCTAGTGCGCCTGCCAGAGATTATCTATTCTTTTGCCAGAAAATTGATAATCAGAAAATTGATAATCAGAAAAATCGTAACCGGAGTAATCAAGTTAAGAAAAATACCTTACCGAAATTCTAAAAAGCCTTTTTAACAAATGTAGCACTGTGAGGCGATTATTTTGGCTAGACGCCGCTCTCTTGGATGTGACAAGATTCATGCCAGTGAGATGATGCAATCTATTTGAATCGTTGGCAGACCCATGTTTACTATTCCAGAGACCTATATGATTTTTGACGTATAGTCTTAGAAAAAAACGATTAGTTTTTTTAAGAAAGCCGATAAAAAATGAAGCTAATGAATGCCTATCCACGCATCAGTGATTTGGAAGCAAAAGCCAAACAGCGTATACCAAAATTTGCATGGGCCTATTTACATTCTGGAACAGGTCAAAACAGATTAAGAGATAAAAATCAGGAGGCTTTTGAGGCCATTCAGCTCACGCCTCGTGTGTTAGCTGGACGGATTGTGCCAGACCTTAAAACTCATATTTTAGGACAGGCATTTACTATGCCTGTTGGTATAGCTCCGGTTGGTCTGACAACCATGATTTGGCCTGGTTCTGAAAAAATGTGCGCTAGGGCTGCAAGAGATGCAGAGGTGCCAATGACACTTAGCACCGTCGCTGGAGAAACCATTGAGACAATTGGCAAGATAGCTGACGGTTATGGCTGGTTCCAATTATATCCACCCCGCGATAAAGATGTGCGTAATGATTTAATCAAACGTGCAGCAGATGCTGGTTATAAGACATTAGTGGTTACCGTCGATGTGCCAAGCCCTAGTCGCCGTGAAGATATGGGCAAGACGGGTGCGATTGTGGGTTCACGTTCTAAAACAGGAATTACGCCACGCATCCTATGGCAAACAATGCAATGCCCGGCTTGGTCATTCAGTATGCTGAATGCAGGCGGGCGATTGCGATTTAAAACGCTTGAGCGTTATGCCGATAATAATCAGCTATCCGATATTTCTGCCTATATAGGTGAGCAGCTCAATGCTGGTAGTGATTGGCAGGCAATGGAGGAAATCCGCGCCCTATGGAAAGGGCCAATGCTTGTGAAAGGGGTGTTGCACCCAGATGATGCCAAGGCCTTGATAGCCATAGGGGTGGATGGACTTGTTATTTCTAATCATGGCGGCCGTCAGCTTGATGGAGCGCCAACTTCACTCCAACAATTGCCCATCATCAGGAAGGCTGTTGGATCTGATGTGTTTCTGGCTTTTGATTCAGGGGTGCGCTCGGGACTCGATGTTGTTCGTGCGCTGGCCCTGGGCGCAGATTTTGTAATGATGGGCCGCCCTTTTTTATACGGAGCCGGCGCGGTGGGGGCAGCTGGACCAGGTCATGTGTTGGATATTGTTCGAGATGAAATAACCAATGTGATGATCCAATTAGGAGTCCGGCAGCCATCTGAGCTGCCGGCATATCTCACTGATAAAGCGACAGGCTAGGCCGACTTTTAGTTTTTCGCTTCATAGGCAGCGATAGCAGCTTTTAAAGTGTCGCGATCTTTGCAGTTAAATGCACATAATCTATTGAGGTCTGCTAGAAGTGACTTCGATTTTTCAGGCATGTTCAATGTCAGATACAACTCGCCCATATATTCCATTGCGCCAGTATGTTTGGGGTCAATTGACAGGGCTTTTTCATATGCTGTTTCTGCAGCACCATACTCGCCTTGCTTACGAAGTGAAAAGCCGAGGAGATTCCAGGCATCAGCATTATCAGGCTTGCGGGAAACTTCCTTTTGCAGTTGCGCAATTGCTTTTAAGAAGTTTTCTTCTTCAATATAGGAAGCTGCCATGCGCATACCGTATGAGTTATATTCATAGCTTGTGCTGTTGCTTTCTGATGAGTTGCTGTCATTGCTGCTTGATCCAGCGGCATGTACAGTAAGTGGGGCTAATATTAGGCAAGTTAAAAAAAGCGAGATTAAGGTGCGCATTATGAACTCCTAGGATGATGACTTCATATCATCCAAGTCTGTGTAAGTTGCTGCCGGTCTATTTGGCTTTACGTTCTGGAAGGCTTAACGGTTTGCTTCTGCTTTAGCAGCTTTTGTCCCACGAATGGTGATTGGCAGCTGTGCAAGCATGAATAAGCCAGTAGCAGGTGCAGCAATAAACGTCTTAAACCACACCCACCCATCATCACTCAGACTACGCCACGCCCATTCATTACTGACCGCTAGCACAAAAAAGAAAATACCCCATCGCAAGGATAGTATTTTCCAAACATCTTCAGTCAGTGTGAATTGTGCCCCGAAAAATTGCTTCATCATGGCATGATCTCTCAGCCATCCGCCTAATAATACGAATGAAAATACGCCATTAAAAAGAGTAGGTTGGATTTTGATGAAGGTAGATTCACCAAATATTATGGCAGCACAAGTAAAACAGAAGGATAGAATAACAGAGAAAAGGGCAAAGCGAGCTACTCTGTGTTCCTTTTGCCAGATAATTGTTAAAACAATTACAGTGCATAAGACAGACGCGGCAGCACCTACAAATATGTTATATAAGCTGTTGCCTATAAATAGCATCATCAGCGGCAGAATTTCGCTAAACATAGAGCCAAGCCGCATAGATTTCCTAATTTGAATCTTGGGTGCTTTAGCGTCTTTTTGCATTGGTTTTTGCGGTGTCTTTGACATCATATTCATATATACGAAATGGCTAGATATTCTGATGTGTCCAGATGATCTAATGTGTTAAGCAGGCTGGAAGCCGAAATTATCCATATATGCCGGCATCTAGTCCAGCCGCTAGCCCGCCAGCTAATTCATATACGGTGTCGGTATATTTATTTTGCCAGCTGCCATGCAAGATGACAGGTGGTTGAACCAGACGCCATTTTTGTGCTGATGCAATATTTAAGAGCTGTGTTTTCGTCGCTGTGCCATCTAAACCAGCACGAATATATATAGCTACTGGTAAGCCCTCCAACTGAGTGAGCCAATCATTATAGCATCTATCAAACATATCCTTTGTTAGCCCAGCCATTGCGCCAATATTTTCAGTTGTGCCCAATATCAAACCTGCAGCATTTTGGAGATGTTCTGCGTCGACCTGCAATGGTGTTTTGAATATAATGTCTCTACCTTCTGCAAATGCTAATGCGCCTTTTTGCGCTGCTTCAGCAAGGGCGATTGTATTCATAGATGGGGTGTGGGATATGATAATCAGTGGTTTCATAAAATGCATCTTAGCTGGATCAGGCAAATAGGTGCAATCCTTGCAGGTAAGTGGCCATCTGTTA
>WTHY01000186.1 GCA_011522945.1 Alphaproteobacteria bacterium | reverse complement strand
GCATAGGCAAGGGCAGCTGGGTCACGTGCTAAAACTTTTGGCCCATTAGCTTCTAGCCATTCAAAAAAGTCCCTATCACCTAGAAGACCATATTTGACTACCTCAGCATATCCGGCACGCATTTCACGAGGTGACAGGCTATCGAGCACACTGATATCTGCTAGAACCAGACGTGGCTGATGAAACGCGCCAATTAAATTTTTTCCAGCAGATGCATTGATGCCTGTCTTGCCGCCAACAGAGCTATCAACCTGTGCCAGTAGTGAGGTTGGTATTTGGATAAAATCAAGTCCGCGCAGCAAACTAGCCGCGACATAGCCAACCAGATCACCAATTACGCCACCGCCAAGGGCAATCAGGACAGTCTGGCGATCAATGCCGCTTTGCAAGATCTCCTCACAAAGTGCAGAAAAGTGATGAAGGGATTTACTGGCTTCACCAGCAGGCACGCGCAGGCTCATATAGTCTCTTGCCAGCGGCTTTAGCTGACTAACCAGCTTGGCTTCATATAATGCGCCAACAGTCTCATCTGAAATAATGATGAGTTTCCGGCCTGTGATAAAGGGCTCAATATATTGTGCCGCATTTGTGAGTAGCTCTGGGCCGATATGAATATCATAGGAGCGCGCTCCAAGCCCGACAGAGACAATTTTATGTGTATCTGACTGATGCATATCTTGTGACGTCATGTCCCTTTATCCGGTTGATACTGACGCTATTGGAGCGTCATCTAATGCGATTACACCAGCTTGCTTTAGCGCCTCAACGACACGTTCAGTTGCCTGGCTAAGACTGCAACCATCTGTATCTACCTTCAGTGCTGCCCTTGCATAATAGGCTTCACGGTCTCTGGCCAGCCTTTCTAACACTGCAAGCGGGTCATCAACCTGAAGCAAAGGACGCTTTAAGGGTTTTGACATACGGCTCAGCAAGGTTGCAGGCGGCGCATAAATCCAGAGACTTGTAGAGTGATGTTGGATTATATGATGCGTATCATCTTGGCAAAATGCACCGCCGCCGGTTGATAAAATAACAGGTGGGCCGTCTAAAAGCCTTGTGATTGCCCGCAGTTCCATTTCACGGAATTTAGCCTCGCCAGCAATTTCAAATATTTCTGGAATAGATATACCGGCCTCAGCCACAATTTCTGCGTCAGAATCAGCAAGCGGACAGTTAAGCTCCTGAGATAAAGCACGCCCAATAGCGGATTTGCCAGCACCCATCAGCCCGATTAACGATATTGATTTTGTCAGTCTAATATTACTCATATAGCTGGTTATATATGATGAACTGAAAATGCGCAAAGCAGGCAAAAGCACTTTTTGTATCAATGCGGTAAATTTCTAGCAAAGCTGAGACATTGTAACCGTACCAAACGCAGTGCTCAGATTGGAGCCTCTATTGTTGCATTTTTTGCAGAATTTACATTGTATCTTCTTGATATTGACAAAAAGAAGATGGCCAAATTGCCCTAAAGCAGCCATAATTGCCGCCTATATCCGAAACTGCCCGTTTTTGTGGGCGCATTATGAAAGTCGGTGAGAGGTTTGAGATGAAACGCTTTGGAATTGTCATTCTAATATTTTTAGGCCTAGGTGTGGCTGGCGTCGTATTTCTCGCTAGCTGGGACATCCCAGCACCGACCAAGACAGTGTCCAAGGTGGTTCCGAATGAGACCTTTAATCGTTAAATCCTCACTTGCATGCATAATCGCCTGCATATGTGTACTGGCAGCGCCTGTTCAGGCGCAGAGAGCTGACAGTACCGTTCCTGTTGATGTGCCTGATAATGGTGCTGTTATTGACCTAACAAATCTGGTTAGTGATGACAGTGATAGCGCGCTATCTGAAGACAGTCCAAATACGGAGTCACAGAGTTCAGAGGGGCTGCAGGCAGGAGCAGCTGGGGGCGATAATCTGACCGGAGATATGCAATCAATATCTCAGGTAGATAGTCGTGATGATGATACGGTCATTGATGAAATTTTAGCAGAAATTGATGAAGATGGAGCGCTAGATGATAGCGCAATAGCTGCAACTAGTCTTGATAATGAGACGATTGCCGAGGATGCCGGGTCGGACACTGACCCTGGCGTTCAGGCAGCCGGCCAAATACCTGCGGGCGATACCCAGTCAGATCAGCAGCTAGACACAGCAAGCGCGGCATCTGCAGCAGAAACAGAGGCAGCATCTACCGTTTCACTGAGCTCAGATGCTGGGCAAGCGCCAACCACCACAGCCTTGGGTGAGGCATCCACAAATGGAGACGATGCCGCAAATATGACAGCTTCAACAGCGGCAGCTTCAACAACTGAGCCTGCCACTGATACGGCTAATCCTATTCAACCAACGGCGCGTGTTGGCAGACGTGCACTATCGAACATCGGCCTAGTATCCATCGGGCTTGAGGATGCAAACCCGCGGCGTAGCCAGTTAAATAGTCTTTTATGGCAGGGGTCTGAGGCAGACAATATCATATCGCTCATGTCAGAAACGCCAGCATATGGCCCATCGACTGAAATGAACAAGCTGTTATTATCAGCATTATTACGACAGGCAGTTCCACCACAAGGCGCCGGACAGATGGCAGACGAGATGGTTGATGCCCGTTTATCCTGGCTGGCAGAGGCTGGCCGGTCTGAAGCGCTGGCACAGCTTATCCGGAAATTACCAGATGATGCCGCCTGGCAGGATTGGCAGCGCTGGCTCGTTGAGTATGATTTGCTCACAGGTAATGACACAGATGCCTGCCGTAAGGTTGCGCTTGCTGTTAGTGAGACGCTAGAGCCATTCTGGCATCAGGCGCAAGTCGTATGTCAGATACTCTCTGGCAATACTATGCAGGCCGGGTTTACAGCAGATATCGTGCAGGCTAGTGGTCTGGCAGACCCAGAATTTATGGCGCTTGTTAATCTGTTCCTTGGCAGAACAGATACGGTTTCGCTTGACGGGGTTGAGCTTACACCGCTGCATTTCATTATGATGGATGCGGCGCATCTCGATATGTCGCAAGCACAAATATCACAACTGCCTGTCTCTTTGCTGCAAGCACGTACAGCCTTACGCTACCTACAGCGTGATGCACAGCTATCTGTTAGTTTGCAGGCGCTGGAACTGGGTCTAACAGATTTAGAGGCCACTGCAGAGATATTGCGTAGCCTGTATATGCCTGACCAATCCATCATTCAGGCTGCTGCCCGCATTGGCGTTGAAGATACAGAATTGCATGGTTTGGTTCGTAGCAATCTATATGTCCAGCTTGCAGGCAGCTTTGCCAGAGGCCGTGATGTTGCCGAGTTTGACACATTGATTGCAGAAGCGCTGCGCTTTGAGGCAACAATAGGCGGCGAAGCCTTGCTAATGCCGCTATATGCCGATTTGATTACACGTCGGCTTAATGCCGCTGAATTGCCTACGCCAACTACAGATATCGCGGCAGATTTTGCAATTTGGCAAGCGCTCGCTTCGCCAGAGGCTGCTTTGGTGCCAATCGTCTCTGCTGCAAATCCGGTAGCTGATGCTTATCGCACCATTCTTACCCTTGGGAATAATAAGTGGTCGCCAGATATGATAGATGCCGCCGCCGCGTGGGACTGGCTGCCCCTCATAGAAGCTCATGGTGCAGTTCAGCCAGATTTGTCCTATAAAATGCTTGAAACTAAGCTTGATATTCTGCCAGAGACAATATCCCAGCCAATACATCCATTACATATATTTGCCCTAGAACAGGCAGCAGGCAACGCCAGCATGGGCGAGGTGATTTTGCTGGCAGCCAGAGCCCTTGCCTCGCATGATCTAGCCCATATTAGAAGTTCAGATCTGGCGCAGATCTTGGCTATTATGCGTGAGGCTGGCCTTGCAGACAGTGCAAAACTTATAGCTGAGGAAGCGTTGCGTGCTAGGATGATGGATAGGTATTTTGCCGCAGATAGCTGATGAGAAGAGCCGCAGGTCGCCCCATGGCTGACTATATAGAAGATCCAGTAATTGACCTGTTTCTTCAGGCCATGTCAGCCACTACAGGCGCTGCCCGTAATACACGGACAAGCTATCTGACAGATCTGCGCGATATTGACCGTATTTTGCAAAAACAAGGTGCTAATCTGATAGGCGCGCAAACGGCAGATTGTCGTGCTTGTTTGCATGAATGGCATCTTAGATCTTATTCTGCGCGCACAATTTCCAGACGTTTGAGCGCCATGCGCCATTTCATGCGCTGGCTCATAGCTGATGGCTATAGGCAGGATGACCCGACACGGGCTTTAGATAATCCAAAATTACCGTCCAGCCTGCCAAAAAGTCTTAGTGAAGCAGAGGTAGACACGCTATTTAAAGCTGTATCTGAATTGCCCTCGCCAGAAGATTTGCGCATGTTGGCGGCCTTGGAACTGCTCTATTCTGCCGGCCTTAGAATATCCGAATTGCTAGGCCTTGAAAGTGATGTGACCTTGCATGATGCAGATAGGCTTATTCTGCGTGGTAAGGGAGGGGCTGAACGCATGGTCCCATTAACAAATCAGGCGCGTGAGGCTGCTGAAGCTTGGCTAAGATGGCGTGATGCAGAAGGGCCTATCTTGCATACAAAGCAGTTATTTGCAGACAGGCAGCGCATACTTAGCCGGCAAAAATTTAGTCTTATGCTAAAAGATTTGGCTATGCGTGCTGGCTTAAAACCAGATAGGGTTAGCCCGCATGTGCTGCGGCATTCTTTTGCAACACATATGCTCAATCGAGGGGCTGATTTGCGTTCCTTGCAAACCTTATTAGGGCATGCGGATATCGCAACCACACAAATTTATACCCGCAGCCGGTCCGACCGTCTAACTGGCCTTGTCTCAGACGCGCACCCGCTTGCACAAATTGATAAGATTCGGTAAACTTTAATTACTTCCGGACAGAGTAAAGAAGCGTATTTCATGCGGCATTTCCTAGATTTCGAAAAACCAATTGCAGCTTTAGAAGGCAAAATTGAAGAACTGCGCCATTTGCATAATACAGATGGGCTGGACATTGCCGAAGAGATCGGCAAGTTACAGCTGCGGATTGAAAAGGAATTAGCACAAACCTACAGAAAGCTCGGTCCATGGGAAAAGGTACAAGTTGCCCGCCATCCTGAGCGTCCAAAGATGCAACAGATCATTGATGGGTTGTTTACAGAATTCACACTTTTGACAGGCGATCGTAACTATTCAGAAGACCATGCAATTATTGGCGGTCTGGCCCGCTTTAAAGGCATGCCGGTTATGGTTATCGGCACTGAAAAAGGCACAAATACGCAAGACAGAATCAAGCGGAATTTCGGTATGGTTCGCCCAGAAGGGTATCGTAAAGCAATCCGGTTGATGGAAATGGCTGGGAAATTCGGCCTGCCTGTTTTGACATTTGTTGATACGGCGGGTGCCTATCCAGGCCGCGGTGCAGAAGAACGTGGTCAGGCAGAAGCCATCGCAAGAGCCATTCAGGCCTGTCTGAACCTGCCTACTCCGCTTATCTCAACCATTATTGGCGAAGGTGGCTCTGGTGGGGCAATCGCGCTAGCGACTGGCAACCGCGTAGTTATGCTAGAACATGCTGTTTATTCGGTTATTTCCCCAGAAGGGTGTGCGTCAATCTTATGGCGTAGTGCTGAACATGCAAAAACAGCGGCAGAAGCATTGCGGATTACAGCACAAGATATGTCAAAACTTGGTGTGACTGATGCCGTTGTTGAAGAGCCATTAGGTGGCGCACATCGTGATATCACACTGACTTTACAGCGTCTGTCCGACACGATTTCAGAGCAGTTGAGCAGCCTGTCACAAATGCAGTCAGACTCGTTAAAACTCGACAGGCGTGAAAAATATATTGCTATGGGCAGTAAGGGTCTGAGCTAACTATCAGAGCTGAAGGCATATATGAAAGCCAGCTGACTCCTATGCTGAACATTGTACAATCTGGCCTGCTTTGGTCAGCTTCAATCCACTAAGATCGCCGGATTATGCTTCCAAGCTGTTATCGCCTGTCGTGCGCGTGTAACCTCTGCCAAATCTAAATCAGCAATAATGAAATGTGGCGATGTATCTGCACCACCATCAGCCAAAATATTTCCTCCAGGAGACACAATAAGGGCATGCCCGTAGGTTTGTCTGCCATCTTCATGCGTGCCAACCTGAGCTGCTGCGATGACAAAACTGCCAGTTTCAATGGCCCGTGCCCGTTGCAAGATGTGCCAATGTGCCTCGCCAGATTTGTAGGTGAAAGCAGCTGGTGTCATTAGCACTGAGGCGCCAGCCTGTGCCAAAGTGCGATAAAGATGCGGAAAGCGGATATCATAGCAGATGCTAAGGCCAGCAACTATGTCATTCATGGTAACTGTCACAGCCTTCTGACCAGCATTGAAATGATCTGATTCAGCATAGCGAACACCATCTCCAACATCAGCATCAAACATGTGGATTTTGTCATACTGGGCATAACAGCGCCCATCTGGGCCAAAGACAAAACTGCGATTAACAAGTTTATCTGCGCCAGCGTCGCGGAGCAGGAGTGAGCCTGCAAATAAGGTGATTTCATGCTGTCTTGCGAGCTCAGAAAGCATTTTTACAGATAGTGCATTATCTGCTGTTTCTGCACGTGCGTGCAAAGCCTTTGCGCCAGTGCCCATGAGATTGCTACATTCTGGCAGGCAAACCCATTGCGCACCGGATTTGGCTGCGTCAGCAACCAGTGCGGAGATGATAGACAGATTGTCAGCTACATGTGCAGCACCGCAAAATTGTAAAGCTGCTACACGTAACGTCATGATAGTGCTAGGAGCTTATCAAGATGGCCAAGTCGGTCTAATTTATGTAGCTCGTCACATCCGCCAACATGCTCACCATCAATGAATATCTGTGGCACAGAAGTGCGCCCACCTGCTAGGTTGGTCATTTTTTGGCGAAGCTGACGATTTGCTGTTACATCAATCTGCTCAAAATTCTGATTTTTTGCTTCTAAAAGCCGGACTGCTCTTGTGCAAAACGGGCAGAAGGCAGCTGTATAAATTTCAATTTTAGCCATATGCTATCCTATCAAGTATGGCGGCCTTCTAAAGTAAGGCAGCTTAGGGCACCTTTCTGCCGCTGGATAAGAGATGGGTATTTTAGTCTGATTTGTCCAGACTAAGCTGATGAAAATCCTATCAAGCAGGCGGCATTTATAACACTCTTGTGAAACATACAGCATCGATGGGACCTGCGCCTGCTCGCTGTAAGGTGCGGGCTGCTTCATAAAGTGTGGCTCCTGTTGTCATAACATCATCAATGAGCATGACAGGCCTATTCTGAATGGCTGGATAGGCGTATTTCGGCACCTGAAAAACGCCTTTAAGTTCCTGCTGTCGTTGCCTGGCAGATTTTCCGCGCAACATATCCGTAGCTGTCGTTCGTTTCAAAAATTCCGGTGCGAATTTTGGTACGAATTTTGGTGCGCTTTGCCGCTTGCTAAAAGGTGGCCGGCATAATCTGCGGGCAATTTCAGCGGACTGATTATAGCGTCTTTGGAGTAATCGACGCCAATGTAAGGGAATAGGAATGATGATATGTCCCTCTGTTACAATCGTTGAGAAGGCCTGTCGCAACAAAGGTGCAATTGTAGCTGCGTTTTGGATATGACCTGCATGTTTAAAGGGCAAAAGCAACGCACGGCTAGCATCATTATACTGGTAGGCACATCGGATAGCACGCAAAGGTGGCGGCTCTATCATGCAGGCACCACAGATATTTTGGGGCAGAATTATAGCAAGCGGCCTGCTACAAATATGGCACATAGGCTCTGAGATAGGGCGCATTTTTTGGAAGCAGGAAATACATAAGCCTGGTGCCTCAATAAGGGTGTCACAAATACCGCATAATGGCGGCAGCATTACATCTACGCTTTTTGTCAGGACACGATTTAGAAGAGACAGGCTGACATGGGCAGCTTCTGATCTAAATTTATATGATGAAATGACTTGTCTTAGCGACATGAAGCAAACTATAGACGCAACATCTTAATGAAATATAAATCAGATATGCTATGGCATGCTGGTGAAAAGGGGCTTGTGATGACGTCAGCATTACCTGATCTATTTGATAGGACGCAGCTTGTGAGATTGCGTGATAGAGCCTCAGCCTCTTATGGTGATTTCAACTTCTTGAAAGAGATGGCCTCTGAGCGGTTGGCCGATAGGCTTGCAGATGTCCGTCGTCAATTTTCCTATGGTCTAGATGTGGGATGTCATGATGGCACATTATTTCCGCATCTAAAACAGACAGGTAAAATTGCTGAAATGGCGCATTGTGATGTGAGCCCAGCCTTTCTGGACGGTCTATCTGAGGATATAGAGACGCGTCTTATGACAGGTGAGATACTGCCTGCACAAGAAGGTGAGTTTGATCTTATAGCATCCTGTCTTTTCTTACATTGGGTCACAGATCTGCCTGGTTTACTAAAGCAAATGCGGTTGGCGTTAAAACCAGATGGGCTGCTTCTGGTTTCACTATTGGGCGGGCGCACTCTACAGGAGTTGCGCGCCTGTTTGTCAGAAGCAGAAACAGAGGTCAGTGGCGGTATGCGGGCCAGATGTGCGCCTATGGCAGATATTCGTGATATTGGCGGCCTTATGCAGCGGGCTGGTTTGGCTATGCCTGTTGCAGATAGTGATCTTATCACTGTGGACTATCCAAATATATTCAGGCTTATGGCGGATTTGCGCGGTATGGGCGAGACAAATGCACTGGTAGATCGCAATAAATCTTTTAGCCGACGTGATTTATTTTTCCGTGCTGGTGACATCTATCAGGAACGCTATGGCACTGAGGCTGGCACCATACCAGCATGTTTTGAAATTGTGACGATTACGGGCTGGGCACCAGATGCAACACAGCCAAAACCATTGCGTCCCGGAAGTGCAACAAACAGACTGGCTGAAGCGCTGGGTGTGGTTGAGCAGGATCCTGAGGATAGCACCCCGTAATTATGTCCGGTAATTGCACTGCATAATTATACCCGAAACTTGGTCTGGAATTTTGCTGATAACTATGTTGCTAGCATTACCGAATATCATTATTGGGCATTCACAACAGCTTTCACAATTGGATGTCCCTAAAGCCTTTGCTGGTGGTTTTGCCAAAGTAATTGCTAATTGGGCCTATAGTGCGTTTTAACACTATTTTTATCGGTGAAGTTGACCGTGATGTCACCAGTGGTCCTGTCAGTGATATATATTTGTAAATAGATGCGTATGACTTTGCTAGCCTTTGATGATGACAATCTGAACAGCACTTTATCTTATCAGCCAGTAGCAACTTTGGCAGGGGCTGGCTGTAATGCTGTCTTGCTATGACCACCAGTTAGGCTGTCTCAAATTGTAATAAGACTGAGGGCCGGACAAGATTTGGGAGCATGCCTAGAAAGCAAGCGCTCAAGCAACTTTCTGATGCAGATTTAGTTTACAGCAAATCTTGGATAACAGATATCAGGCTTTGATTTGCGGCTGGCATTTCATAGTCGCGCAATCTTGCAGGTGGCACCCATTTTAGCATGCCACCTTCACGAGCGCGGGCCTGACCCTGCCATTTTCGACACACATATAGCAGCAGAACCAGATCAAAAGCATCATAGGCATGTGTCACAAAACTAAGAGGGGCAAGACATGAGGCTTTTGTATCAATCCCAACCTCTTCATCAAGCTCACGAATAAGCGCTGCTTCAGGGGTTTCGTCTGCCTCTATTTTGCCGCCTGGAAATTCCCAGAGGCCTGCCATCTCCTTACCCTCAGGGCGGGTTATAAGCAAAACGCGCCCATCCCTATCTATAAGGGCGCAGGCTGTGATGAATTTACGGATTCTGGGCAAAGCTATAATCGCCAACCTTAACTTCGATAATCTGCATTAATAGATATATAATCGTGAGTTAGATCGCAGGTCCAGATTTGTGCTGTCCCGCTACCAAGGCCAATATCTACAGAAATATCAATAGTCTGACCTTTCATATGAGCAGCAACAGGGGCTTCATCATATGTTGCAACCGGACCACCAAAGGCTGTGATTTGCACGCCGCCTATGGAAATAGATAATTTATCCCTATCAGCGGGCTCGCCAGCCTTACCGACTGCCATGACAATACGACCCCAATTTGCATCCTCACCGGCAATCGCTGTTTTCACCAACGGGGAATTCGCAATTGCTTTGCCAATGATGGCGGCTGACCTATCTGATGTGGCGCCACGCACATCTATGCTGATAAATTTTGTTGCCCCTTCACCATCACGTACAATTTGATGGGCAAGATCTGTCATGACATCTAGTAAGGTATTTTGGAAAATCGCAAAATTAGGGTCATCTGCAGATGTAATTACCTGATTACCTGCCTTTCCGGTAGCTGCCAGCAACACAGTATCGCTTGTCGATGTATCACTATCCACCGTAATGGCATTGAAGCTCTTATTGGTTGCAGCGGTTAGGCAGCTTTGTAGAGTGTCGCGGTCGATTGCAGCATCAGTTGAAATAAAAGACAGCATTGTTGCCATATCTGGTGCGATCATGCCTGACCCTTTGGCAATGCCAGAAATGGTAATTTGTCTGCCATCCACCATACAGTGCGCTGTTGCCCCTTTTGGATAGGTATCTGTTGTGCAAATAGCTTTGGCTGCCTCTTGCCAATTGGCGCGCCCAAGATGTGATTTTAAATCCTTAAAATGCGCGCTAAGCTGGTCTGGGTCTATTGGCTCTCCGATCACACCTGTGGAGGCTGTGAGAATATCTTCTTGCGATATTTCCAGCGTAGTTGCCAGCGCCTCAGTATAGGTTTCAACAGCCTTGGTGCCAGCAATGCCAGAAAAAGCATTTGCATTCCCGGCATTGACGATAAGTGCACGCCCCTGTCTAGATGCAAGAACTGTTTGTGACCAGCGCACAGGTGCGCCAGAGGTTGCTGATTTGGTGAAGACACCAGCCAGTTCTGTACCCGGTTCCCAAAGCATAAGCAGCAAATCATCACGATTTTTATATTTCATCCCAGTGGCCGCTGTTGCCATAGATAAGCCAGCCATAGCTGGCATATCTGGAAAATAGTCTGGCGCCAGAGGTGAGGTTTTTAATTCAGCCATGAGAAAAATATGCTCTTTTGATACGAATTTTTCGGTGTCTGGTTACTGACCAGATTGTGCAGCCTGGGCATCCTCTCTGACATCACTGAATGAGCGGCGCGTTACCGTAGCTGTTGCGCGCAATTTCTCAAGCTGAAGCACCAAGGCTTGGCGTGTCAGGTTTTGGCCAATCTGGGGGCCGAGCTCTTCAAGGCTAGGAGCCTCAGCTGTGCGGCGGTCTACCAGCTTGATAATGTGCCAGCCAAATTGTGTTTGTACTGGCTCAACTGTATGTGCACCTACATCAAGATCAAACGCAGCGGCTTCAAAAGCTGGCACCATGGCACCACGTCCGAAATAGCCTAAATCACCTCCATTTGGGCCACTTGGGCCTGTTGAAAACTCTTTTGCCAGCTCAGCAAAATCAGCCCCCAGAGTAATTTCTGTAATGAGGGTCTTGGCATCTTCCTCGTCAGCAAGAAGAATATGTGAGGCACGGACTTCTTCTCTAGAGACGCTGTCAGCTACAAACCGATCATAAGCCTCTTCTATAGCTTCATCTGTTACAGACTTCCTGATTTCTGTTGCCAACCAGGCCTCAGCCAATACTTTGCGCATGGCAAGCTGCATAGCTTCAGCAACAATTGGATCTGCATCCAGGCCAGCTTCAGCGCCAGCTTTTGCAGCAAGGCGTGTGTCAATAATTTCATCAACAAGTTGATCAAAATAATTGCTAAGGGGCTGCCGGCGATATTCCTCTGGCAGCTGTTCTGTCAGCTGCATAACCTCATCAAGAAAAATCGTGTCTCCATTCACCTCAGCAACAGAGATACGTGTCTGTGCATAGGCAGTTGTCATGGCAAAGATGCCAAAGAACAGGGCTGCAGAAATACAGGCAAAAATAAGGGTGTTTTTCTGAGTGATTTTAGCGGTCTGTGATGCAGGTTTGGTCATGATATATCTTTGCTATCTGGCGTGAAATTTTTAAGATGGCCACTTATGGCACAGGTCGAGCGAGCCTAGCATAGAGCTGCTTTGTCCAGCAAGCAATGCAAGCCTATTATTTCTCTATCTGGATTTGCATCCTTTTCAAGTGCGCGATTGATTGACAAACGCTTATTCAGTGCCTATCTGCTGTAGAGTGGCTGCGCCCGCTTGCAGACGCATACAAGTCTGTAAAATGATGTTTTTAGGCAAAGGGAACGACGGATGCTTGCCGCAATTACAAAATCGATATTTGGTGACCCTAATGAGCGTGAGATCAAAAAGCTTGCATCTCAGGTAGCAGCGATTAACGCATTAGAGCCTGAATTAGAGGCACTTAGTGATGCAGATGTGCGGGCACGATCAGAAGCATTGCAAGCTCGTGTTCAGTCTGGGGAGCCTGTAGATAATGTCCTGGTTGAAGCTTTTGCGCTTGTGCGTGAGGCTGCAAAACGGACTTTAGGTCAGCGCCATTTCGATGTGCAGTTAATGGGCGGTATCACCCTGCATCACGGACGCATTGCCGAAATGAAAACAGGTGAAGGTAAAACGCTTGTTGCTACGTTGGCTGTGTATCTCAATGCGCTTAGCGGTAAAGGCGTTCATGTAGTGACTGTAAACGACTATCTTGCCCAGCGAGATGCAGGCTGGATGGGACAAGTTTATGAATTTTTAGGCCTAACCGTTGGCTGTATCATTTCGAACATGCCGGATGCTGATCGCAGAGCCGCATATCAAGCAGATGTCACCTATGGGACAAATAACGAGTTTGGTTTTGACTATTTGCGAGACAATCTCAAATTTGCGCTAGGTGATATGGTGCAGCGAGCGCATCATTTTGCGATTGTTGATGAAGTTGATTCTATCCTGATTGACGAAGCTAGAACCCCGCTGGTGATTTCTGGTCCGTCTGAGACATCTGCAACCTTATATGAGCAGGCAAATAAGCTCGTCCCGTCTCTAAGCGCTGAAGATTATGAGCTAGATGAGAAGACGCGGTCTGTATCGCTCAGCGAAGCTGGTATATTACATGCTGAATCCCTGTTAACCGAAGCTGGCCTGATGGATGGCGGGTCTCTATATGATATGGCGAATGTTGGTTTGCTGCATCATATGTCACAAGCCTTGCGCGCACATCATCTCTTCCAGAAAGATACGCATTATATGATCAAAGGCACTGAGCTGATGATCATTGATGAGTTCACAGGACGTGCTATGGCGGGTCGCCGTTTTTCTGATGGTTTGCATCAGGCGCTGGAAGCAAAGGAAGCTTTGCCGATCCAGCCGGAAAACCAGACGCTGGCTTCAGTGACCTATCAGAATTATTTCCGCTTATATGAAAAGCTCGCCGGTATGACCGGTACAGCTATGACTGAAGCTGGCGAATTTTCTGAGATTTATGGTCTTGATGTAACAGCTATGCCAACAAATCAGACTGTCCAGCGTATAGACCATCATGATGAGGTATACCGGACAAGTGCAGAGCGCGACAAAGCTATTGTCGCCTTAATCCAAGATTGTGTCAGCCGCCGGCAGCCAATTCTTGTTGGAACAGTCTCTATTGAAAAGTCAGAATCGCTCTCGGCAACATTGAAAAAGCAGAAAATTGCGCACCAGGTGCTGAATGCACGGTTCCATGAGGAAGAGGCAGGTATTATCGCTCTGGCTGGTGTGCCAGGGGCTGTAACAATTGCAACGAATATGGCTGGTCGTGGGACAGATATTCAGCTTGGCGGCAATCTTGAAATGCGGATTGCCAAAGAAGCCACCGCAGAGGATGGCTCAGTCAATCAAAAGCAAGTTGCGGCAATTACCGCTGAGGTTGAGGCTGGAAAAACAGAAGCACTGGCAGCTGGCGGCTTATATGTTGTCGGCACTGAGCGGCATGAAAGCCGCCGTATTGACAATCAGTTGCGTGGCCGGACAGGACGCCAGGGTGACCCAGGTGCCTCGAAATTTTTCTTATCATTGCAAGATGATTTGATGCGGATTTTCGGGTCTGAGCGGCTTGATTCGATGTTGCAACGGCTTGGACTGGAAGAAGATGAGGCAATTGTACATCCTTGGATCAATAAAGCAGTAGAAAAAGCGCAGTCAAAAGTAGAAGCACATAATTTTGAAATTAGAAAGCAGCTATTGCGGTTTGACGATGTGATGAATGATCAGCGTCAGGTTGTCTTTTCTCAACGCAAAGAGATTATGGAAACAGAAAATGTACATGAAACTGTTTTATCCATGCGGGCTGAGACAATTGACTGGATTGTTGAAGAAGCGATTCCGGCTGGCAGCTTTGCTGATAGCTGGGATGCAGATTTATTGCGCACAGAGTCTCTGAAATATCTCTCAATTGATATTCCAGCAGCAGACTGGGTTTCTGAGGATGGCATTGCTGAGACAGAAATCACAGAACGTATGCAAGATTTGTCTGACAAGCACATGGCGAATAAAGGTGTGCGTTTTGGCGCAGACATGATGCGTCTTGCCGAAAAGTCAATTCTATTGCAGGTGCTCGACCAGAAATGGAAAGAACATCTGTTAGCCTTAGAGCAAATGCGTCAAGGTATCGGGCTGCGTGCCTATGCACAAAAAGATCCGCTTAATGAATATAAGCGCGAGGCATTTTTCATGTTTGAAAATATGCTGGCACAAATGCGTCAGCATGTGACATTGGCACTCTCACATGTAGAGATGCGTGCGCCTGAGGAGCCAGCTCAGCCAGAGGCACAGCCGGCTCAGGCAAATACACAAGCTGCACAGAAACCTAAGGCTGGCGGGGCAAATGCTGCAGCGGCAAAGGTGCCACGTAACGCGCCTTGTCCTTGTGGGTCTGGCAAGAAATATAAATATTGCCACGGAAAATTGGCGTAAGGTAAAATTAGCGTAAGGTAAAATTAGCGTAACCGAAATCGGCCTAATAGAAACTCTAGGCAGTCAGAAATTTGGCGTAACAGAAAACA
The DNA here is from genome assembly GCA_011522945.1 of Alphaproteobacteria bacterium. Classification (GTDB taxonomy): domain Bacteria; phylum Pseudomonadota; class Alphaproteobacteria; order Puniceispirillales; family Puniceispirillaceae; genus WTHY01. The sequence continues at coordinate 12,974 of WTHY01000186.1, read as the reverse complement.
AAAGGACGATATCATCCGATGGTGAAATTTTCGCTTCTTTGTGATCAGGCACATAGCTTTGAGGCTTGGTTCCAGAGTAATGAGAGTTTTGAAACGCAGCAGGCTGGCGCGCAGATACTTTGCCCGCATTGTGCTTCAAGCACCGTGCGCAAAGCTCTGATGGCGCCGAATCTTGCCAGCCCAAAGACACGTGCTCGTCAGGCAAACTCTATAGATGATATAGCCTCTGAAGCCTTGGAGACAGCGGCTTCCAGTCAGGCTGTGCCAGCGGCTGATAGTGCTAAGACGGCAGCTGCGCCACAAACAGTGATGCAATCTGGAGAGCCTGCTAAACAACCAAATATGCAACAAATGCTGCAGCTAGCGCGTCAGCTGCATCGTGTGGTCGCTGAAAATTGCACTGATGTTGGCGCAAATTTTGCCAGTGAAGCTCGCAAGATGCATCATGGCGAGGCTGAGGCAAAACCTATCTATGGCACAAGCACAGCAGATGAGCGTGAAGCGCTGGCTGAAGACGGTATCCCATTTGCACAATTGCCGGATTTACCGAAAGACAACTAAAATCTTATAAATACAGATTTGAAAGTCTTAGCCTTTGCGTTCCTTTTTCGTCCTCAGCCTTTTCACCTTCAGCTATTTCTCTGACCGCTAATGCCATAATTAATGGCTGTTACAGATGTAGTGATGAACCGGCCTGTTGGTGTTGGTGCAAAGCCGGTCGTTCTGTCCGTCTCAAGTCCGACGGCAGCACATTCGGAGCGAAGTTCTGATGGTTTTATAAATTTAGAAAAATCATGAGTACCTTTTGGAATGACACGAACGATATATTCCATGGCAAATTTGGCAAAAGCAAGCGCAGGCAAAGTTCTGTTGATCGTTGTCAAAACAAATACTCCTCCCGGCCGAAGCAATTGTGCCATAGCTGTCAGAAATACCGCCCTATCAGCTACATGTTCGATAACCTCAGATGCATAAACAAGATCAAATTGCAGGTCTGAGCGTGCCAAGTCCTCAGAACTTGATTGTTCATAGGTGATTGGCAATCCTGATAGGCTGGCATGCTCTCTCGCAGCAAGTATAGCTGCCGATGAAGCATCAATGCCTGTCATGTCTGCCCCAAGGCGTGCCAAAGGCTCACATAAAAGGCCGCCGCCACATCCTATATCCAGCGCCTTTATACCTGTTAGGGGCTGTGCTGTGTTGTGGTTGGTAAGGCCAGCTTTGGAAAGGGCTTCCATGATGAAATCAATACGCACAGGCGTGAATAAATGTAGGGGCTTCATCGGCCCGCTACTATCCCACCATTCTGTGCCAACGGCATCAAACCTGTCCCTGTCATCTGGGTCAATCGTGCTGTTTGTCATGTAATATCACTATTTCTCAACAGAAAGATTCCAACTGAAATCTAAATTATATACTTACTAAACTCTTGTATCTCACTTACGTGTTCAGTATGACAAGGCACGTTTTTCAAAAATATGCGGCAGGTCATGGCACGTATTGTACAAAAATTTGGTGGCACCTCTGTAGGTGATTTAGATCGTATTCGCAATGTGGCGAGGCGTGTAAAATCAGAAGTTGATGCTGGAAATGAAGTCGCTGTCGTTGTGTCTGCTATGTCAGGGACAACTAATAAGCTTGTGGAATGGGCGCGTGATATAGGCCCGCTGCATGATGCGCGTGAATATGACACGATTGTAGCAACAGGTGAGCAGGTGACCGTTGGATTGCTGGCGATTGCACTACAAAATATTGGTGTCGATGCGCGCTCTTGGCTTGGTTGGCAAATCCCCTTTAAGACAGATGATGTGCATGGGGCTGCCCGTATTGAAGAGATTCAGGCTGAGGAGATTAAAACGCGCCTTGCTGCTGGTCAGGTAGCTGTGATTGCTGGGTTTCAAGGCATAGGACCTGATGGCAGAATTACAACATTAGGGCGGGGTGGCTCTGATACATCAGCTGTGGCGATGGCAGCCGCATTAGATGCTGATAGATGTGATATTTATACCGATGTTGATGGCGTCTACACCACAGACCCACGCATCATGCCAAAGGCACGCAAATTATCTCAGATTACTTTTGAAGAAATGCTTGAAATGGCGTCTGCTGGTGCCAAGGTTCTGCAGACACGGTCTGTAGCCATGGCTATGCGCCATAATGTGCATTTGCAGGTACGGTCAAGTTTTAATGAAGAGCCAGGCACACTTGTTGTGGATGAGGAACAGATTATGGAAAACCAAAAGATCAGTGGTATTGCCTATTCTAACGATGAAGCGAAAGTGACACTTGCCGGTCTGCCTGATAAGCCTGGCATTGCAGCAGAAATCTTTGGCATGCTTGCAGATGCGCATGTCAATGTTGATATGATTGTGCAAACAGCGGCAACAAGCGGCTCACAGACAGATATTACCTTTTCGCTGGGCGCACTTGATTTGCCAAAGGCTGAATCTCTGTTGACTGAGGCGCGCGACAGGTTGGGCTTTGAGAGCCTGCAATCTGACTCGAATGTTGCAAAGGTCTCAATTGTAGGTACCGCAATGCGATCACAGCCAGGGATTGCCAAGCAGATGTTTGAGGTGCTTGCGCAAAAAGGCATCAATCTTCAGGTGATTTCGACCTCTGAAATTAAGATTTCAGTGCTGATTGAATCTGCCTATACAGAATTGGCTGTTCGCGCCTTACATGATGCTTTCACGCTGGAAACAGCCTAACCCAGACAAGATATCTTGACCTTTTGGATTAGAGATTTGAGGCGAATCAGCTCTCCGAATCATGAAACAGGCAGGGTTTCCTGCCTTTTTTACAACAGCGTTGAGGTTCGCAATTGATACGCTAAAACCGAAAACATACGATTTTCGACGGTAATTATTTAAAATTTATTGATTTTTGGTTTATTGTCAGTGTTTTATAGTCACGGGATTATAGTTATGGGGACACGCGCATGGATCTGGCAATGGCCACGGGACATGATGGCGATATAAATCAACTCACCGCTGAACAGATTGGCGGTGTTCTTGCCTTTGCGCGCCGTGAGAAGAATATGACGGTTGCTGCTGTAGCTGCAGAATTGCGTATTCCGAAAGTCTATATTCAAGCTATTGAAAGTAGCGATTATAGCGGGCTTCCTGGCGTGGCATATATTCCCGGATATTTACGTAGCTATTCAAAATTGCTCGATATTGATCCAACACCGCTGGTGAATGCCTATCTAAATTCACTAAAGGTAGATGATGTAAAACCAAAATATGTGTTTCCTGAACAGGTATTAACACCGAAAATGGCTGGCTCTGCTATTGCCATGTTCGGGGTGATCATTGCACTTGCTGGTTATGTTGGTTGGTTCCTGTTCGAACGACCTGTCTCTGATATTGATGCGCCTCAGGAAATCGCGTCTGTGTCAAATCAAGGATTTGTTCCAGACCTGCCTGAAGGTTTATCGCAAGAAGCGCTTGGGGATGTGCTTGCGCCGCCAGCGACAGAGGCACCTCTACCAGAATTTGATATTGCAGATGATACGCAGGCTGGTCCGGTATCTCGCCCAGATAATCTTGAGCAACTCGCCTTGCCAGAGGGCACAAATCGCACTGTGCTCTCAACTGTACGTGAAGTAGCTGACGAGGCAGGCAACGCCCCTTCAAATTCAACCTCAGATATACAAAAACCAGCGGCGGCTGAAACTCAGCTAGCGACTGCAGATAGCGAAGAGATTTCCACTACCGATGAAGCAGATGATGCAACAGCTACATCAGATACAGCATCTGCCTCGGAAACTGCCAGTGCCAACACGCAGGCACAGCCATCTTCAACAGAATCTGCGGCCGCCTCTGCAGATGCGGTTCAAGATGTAGCTTCACAAACCATAGGCAATGCAAATCAAGGCCCAGCATCGGCAAACGCAACCGTGGCCGATCCGAATTCTGAGATTTTGATTAAGGCGGTTTCAGCTAGCTGGGTGGAGATCGTACGTGATAATGGTGAGATTGTTGTCAGCAAATTGCTGCGTAGTGGCGATGTACTTGCAGCAACAATTGAAGATGATTTGTTTTTAAGCACTGGTAATGCGGGCGGTCTTACTTTAGAAACGGCTGCTTTAGAGGCATTTCGCGTTGGTAAAGTTGGTGAGATTTTGCGAGATTTCCCTCTGACGATCGATATGCTGCGCGACAGACAGGTCCAAAGCGAAAATTAGCGACATATAATGAGATATAGACGCGTTCCGGCATTGGTCTGTGATGCTGGTGCTATTATATAATAGTAGCGAAATTCGACATCACAGGTTACATCTCTACTCTGGCATAGCAAAGTAGGGCCTGAATGAAAGCCCAAATGAGAGCATAGGCATATGGATCACACAACTATCCGCCCTTACCGCATGATTGAACGTCGAAAATCACGGCAGATCCGTGTGGGGTCTGTTTTGGTAGGCGGCGATGCCCCTATTTCTGTGCAGACGATGACAAATACGCTTACGACTGATGTTCCAGCAACATTGGCACAGATTGCCGCTGCTGAAGAGGCTGGTGCAGACATTGTGCGTGTTTCCTGCCCTGATGAGGATAGCACCAAGGCTTTGAAGGTGATTTGCGCTGAAAGCCAGGTGCCCATCGTGGCAGATATACATTTTCATTATAAACGGGCCATTGAGGCTGCAGAAGCTGGTGCGGCCTGTTTGCGTATCAACCCTGGCAATATTGGCAGCGCAGACCGCGTGAAAGAGGTTGTAGCAGCGGCGCGTGATCATGGCGCGTCAATGCGCATTGGCGTGAATGCCGGGTCCTTAGAAAAACATCTATTAGAAAAATATGGTGAGCCATGTCCAGAAGCGCTTGTAGAGTCTGCTCTAGAGCATGCGAGATTACTTCAGGATAATGATTTTCATGAATTTAAGATCTCTGTGAAGGCATCAGATGTTTTCTTGGCAGTTGCTGCCTATCAACAGCTGGCAGATGCTATTGATTGTCCTCTGCATATTGGCATAACTGAAGCTGGTGGCTTGCGCGCTGGCACAGTGAAATCCTCTATTGGGCTAGGTAATTTACTCTGGGCAGGTATCGGAGATACGATCAGAGTGTCTCTGTCAGCCGACCCAGCCGAGGAAGTGCGTGTTGGGTATGAAATGCTCAAATCCTTAGGCCTGAGGCGGCGCGGTGTAACAGTGATTTCCTGTCCTTCATGTGCGCGGCAACAATTTGATGTCATCAAAACGGTTGGCGTCATTGAAGAGCGGCTTGCTCATATAGATGTGCCTATGACTGTGTCCATTATCGGCTGCGTTGTGAACGGGCCTGGTGAGGCACGCGAAACTGATATTGGCCTAACAGGTGGGGGGCGCGATACACATCAGATTTATATTTCTGGTATGGCTGACCACAGGTTGCAAAATGGGGATATTGTTGAACATGTTGTCTCTCTTGTTGAAGCGCGGGCATCTGAAATTAAAGCGGCTGCTGCTGAGACAGTATGAGAGTCACAATGTTTAGCCTGAGAGGGAAAAGACAAAATGAGGGGGTATTATGGAGCTGATACAGCCCGTTAGAGGGACGGCTGATTTACTGCCAGAAGCAAAGGCACGGCAAAATCAGGTGATCGAAACAGCCCTATCAGCTGCGGCACGCTATGGCTTTCAAGACATGGCGACACCGATATTTGAATTTACTGATGTATTTAGTCGCCCGCTCGGGGCCAGCTCAGACGTAGTCTCAAAGGAAACCTATTCCTTTGAAGATCGAGGCGGGACAAGCCTTACATTGCGCCCTGAGGGTACTGCATCTGTGATGCGCGCTATTCTATCAGGCGGTTTGACGCAAACTTTGCCACAACGGTTGTTTTATGCAGGGCCTATGTTCCGATATGAGCGGCCACAAAAAGGCCGGATGCGGCAATTCCATCAGATTGGTGCTGAGTTGATTGGTCCAATGGGCGGATTGGCAGATGCCGAAATCATTTGTCTTGGTGCGCGCATTCTGCGAGATCTTGGGGTTCTAGATAGCTGTGTCTTACATTTAAACACGCTTGGAGATGATGAGAGCCGCGCTGCTTATCGTGAAGCGCTTGTGTCCTACCTTGAAGGGTTTAAGGCTGACTTAAGTCAGGATAGTCAAAGACGTTTATCTGAAAACCCACTTCGTATCTTAGATTCAAAGGATGCGGGGGATAAGCAGATCGTCGAAAATGCGCCAAGATTATCAGAGTTTCTCAATGAAAGCTCACAGGCGCATTTTGACACAGTCTGTGCAGCATTAGATGCGGCGGGGATTAGCTGGATACATGATCCGCTCTTGGTGCGTGGGCTTGATTATTACTCTCATACAGCTTTTGAATTCATTACAGATTCGCTTGGTGCACAAGGTACTGTTTTAGGCGGTGGCCGTTATGATGGTTTAGCTGAAACACTAGGTGGGCCGCGTCTGCCAGCTGTTGGTTTTGCAGCTGGCATAGAGCGTCTGGCGCTGCTGATCGAAGCGCCGCAACTCCCAACGCCAGATGTTATCCTTGTGAGTGCTGAGCCAGATGCTGACATTATCTGTTTTCAGCTTGCAGAAACATTACGTTCAGCTGGGATCTCAACTGATATGCCGCTGAGCGGAAATATGGGTAAGAAGCTAAAACGTGCCAATAAGCTCGGGGTCCGCTTCGCAGCTATTATCGGCGGTGATGAGCTACAGGCTAAGACTGTGCAATTGCGTGATATGCGTGATGGGGATCAACAACAAGTGCCGCAAGATAGTTTGGTGACAATAATTGCATCAAGCCTTTCAGAAATGAGTTAATCAAATGAGTTTGCAAGAGAATATGGCACGTGTACTAGCGCGCCGGGGCGAGATTGAGCAAGAGCTGTCACAAGCAGCTGATATGACCCCAGATATGCTGGCAAAATTATCACGAGAGCTTTCTGAATTACGCCCCGTTGCAGAACAGGTTGCCAAAGTGCAGAAGATTGCATCTGATCTAGACGAAGCAAAATATTTGCTTGAAGAAGACGGAGCCGATGCAGATCTGCTTGAGATGGCTCAGCTTGAAGTTGATACGCTTTCTGAGGCGATTATCGAAGAAGAACATCAGTTAAAATTGCTGCTACTTCCAAAAGATACAGATGATGCCAGAAACGCGATTCTAGAGGTAAGAGCTGGCACAGGCGGCGAAGAAGCCGCGCTATTTGCTAGTGACTTATTTGGTATGTATCAGCGGTTCGCCACGAAATATGGATGGCGCTTTGAGGTTATGGAAATCTCAGAAACAGGCATTGGCGGCTATAAGGAAGCGGCAGCGACAATCACAGGGAGTGATGTGTTTGCACGGTTAAAATTTGAATCAGGTGTGCATCGGGTACAGCGTGTACCAGAAACAGAAACAGGGGGGCGCATTCATACATCAGCTGCAACAGTTGCAGTTCTGCCAGAGGTAGAGGATGTTGATATTGATATTCAGGAATCTGATTTGCGTGTTGATGTATTTCGCGCCTCAGGCCCTGGCGGCCAGTCTGTGAACACAACAGACTCAGCTGTGCGCATTACCCATTTGCCAACTGGTATTGTGGTTAGTCAGCAAGATGAGAAGTCACAACATAAAAACCGTGCCAAGGCGATGAAGATTTTGCGGGCACGTATTTATGATGCTGAGCGGGCGCGTGTTGAGGCTGAACGCGCAGCCTCACGCAAAGGTCAGGTTGGTTCTGGGGACAGGTCAGAACGTATTCGTACCTATAATTTCCCACAAGGGCGCGTTACAGATCACCGCATAAATCTCACGCTATATAAGTTGGACCGGATTTTAGCAGGAGAAGCGTTGGACGAGGTTGTAGATGCGCTGGCAGCTGAAGATCAAGCGGCCCGCCTAGCTGAAGGTCAAATGTGACAGATAAAGCTGTCATAGCCTATCCAGCCAGCCATGATGCCCGTGATTGGCTGCGGTTTGTATCAGTTCAGCTGGCTGAGAAATTACCTGATACTGCCATGCATGAAGCAAGGCTACTCCTAGCTTTGGCAGTTGGGCGTGAGGCACCTGTTCTCACACATGAGCATATCCATCTTGATAGTGCAGCTCGTAAAGTGTTGGCATCTGTCATTGATGCACGGCTATCCGGAGTGCCATTTAGCCGGCTACGTGGGTGGCGGGAATTTTATGGTCTTCGGTTTAGTTTAAATGCAGACACACTTGATCCTCGTCCTGATAGTGAGGTGCTTGTCGCCTCAGCTGTGGCCTTCGCTGGCCAAATGGGATGGCAAGATACAACGATATCTATTGCAGATTTTGGGACAGGCAGTGGCTGCTTGCTATTATCCTGTTTACATGAATTGCCACTGGCCACTGGGTTAGGTCTTGATGTATCAGCAGGGGCTGTTAAACAGGCTAAAGATAACGCAGATACACTTGGGCTTTCTGCGCGGGCAGAGTTCTTACAGTCTGATTGGGATGCAGAACTCCAGTCTGAGAGATTTCATATAATTTTAAGCAACCCACCTTATATAGAGACAGGTGCTTATGATAGTTTAGCTGACGAAGTGCGCCTTCATGATCCCTACAGAGCGCTTTTTGCAGGAACAGATGGGCTTCAGGATTACCGAAAATTAATGCCCATAATTGCAGCTCGTTTAGAGATATCTGGCCGGGCCTTTATTGAATTAGGGTTTGGGCAAGTGGGCGCTGTTTCAGCACTTGCACAAGCAGCCGGTTTGCATATTGACTCTGTCCAGAATGATTTAGCCGGTATAGCACGGTGTCTTATTCTGAAACATGGCTAGTCTTCACTGGCAGCTATAGTGTCTGTTGAGCCGGCATCTAGGCTCCTTAAATATGTTCCCGGCAATTGGGATCTCAGCGCATGAATGCCTATATAAATTGAAAAGGCTTTTCAAAAAAAAGCAGATTATTGCGATTTTCACTTGTTTTTACAGAATGTAGTTTGTTAAACTCGGATTAGTTGGTGTGTTCGGTTTACGAAATGGTAACCGCCCCACTTTTTCTCCGCGTAGACATAAAGTTAACTTCAAAATTTTTGTGGCTTAAAGACGAGTTTCAGGTCAAAGCATTTTGTTAGAAATATTTATGAAAACCGGAACGATAGTAACGGACAATCTATGAGACAAAATCAAAATCATAAACGTTCGCGCGGGCGTGGCCGTCGCGGCAATCATATTGGTCAACAGAATTTCAATAGGAATACAACCTTTGAATCAAACGGACCAGAGGGCAGACTTCGTGGTAACGCGCAGCAACTTTTTGAAAAATATACCGCACTAGCTCAGGATGCACAGGCATCTGGTGAGCGTATATCTTTTGAAGCTTTCAGTCAGTTTGCCGACCATTATTATCGCATTCATCAGACGATTTTGGCTGCCTCTGAGCAGCGTCGCAGTCAAAATGAAGATAGGCAGCAACGCAAGTCCCAAGACTCAGAAACGGCGCAATCTGATATGTCCGAAGCACAAGCAGCAGACAGAGACACACAAGCTGCAGAGGAAACACCAGATACAACAGATATTAATGAGACATCAGAGGCTGCATCTCAGTCTGATAAGTCAACTGCAGATGATGACGCTAGCTCTGATAGTGAGGCGCAAGCATCTCCAAAAGAGGCTGTAGCCTAAACACGGTTTTAATCATCCAGCAATTGTAATCTGTCGGAGAGGGCGGCTTTGCCCGTCTGCTCTACAATAGCAAAAACACCTAAATCTGCGTGACCATAATACTCACGCATGGCGCCTGGCAAATCAACAGATCGTATAGCTGTATCAGGATGTACATCGATGGCTGCACAGCGGCCAACCGGCTCTATGAACCGGATGATAGATGTGCCTAGCTGTGCGCGCTTACCGACCCAGCCTAGCTCTTCAAAAGGTACTTTCGTATTAACCCAGATATTCAGGCGAAACCGCCTGATGTCAGGGTCTGTTTTTGTGGCTGCCGCAAAATCTGAAATAGATGCTGTGCCACCTACTGAAATCCAAGCTGCCTGAGTGTCTGAAAAGCCACCTGTTTGCAAATGGCGCAAACCAATCTTTCCCGGAAGCGATAGGCCAGCATCACGCATAATAGTCTCAAGGCTGTTACAAAAGGCGCTGATAACAGTATCTTTGGCTAGATCACCAGAGACTATCAATACTCCCTTGTGATATAGAGCGGCTTCATAGCCAGAGCTGACAGACGTATCAATTGTAATAGAGAGATGTGCAGCCTCGGCAAAGGACATAAGCTGCAAAAAATGGGCTTTCTTCATCCAGCATCCATCACTAATAGCGTCTGTTGCAGCATGACCGGCAGTAAACCCCCATTCTCTATCCCCTGGTAGAAGTGCGCCTTCTCGCAAATCTGTATGCGTCAAAGACTCACCTTGAAAACCTTTTACAGGATAGCGCCATAGCGATGCGATAGTGCATGTTGCTGTCATGAAATTGGTTCCTCTAATGCGGTGCTATTATCTTGCATGGACTTAGTTTTATGACTGGGGGGAGGCAATGACTTATCAAGCGCTCAGATCATATGTGACCAGTCTTATGATAAGAATAAAGGCTGTCGCAAATATCATGACAGCAGGCGCATACCGAACTAAGAGCGAGCTTTTGCCCATGCGTGCAGCCAGCCCTTCAGCCCCTTTGCCATAAACCATTAGAAATGTGCCATCCACAATAATGTAGGTGGCCCCAAGGATAAATAATTGTGAGCCGATAGGTGCAGTGCTATCGATAAATTGCGGCATCAGGCTGGAGAAAAAGATAATCGCCTTTGGATTAATAATTGATGCCAAAAATCCTTGAAAATAGAGACTCATCGCGCTTTTTGGCGACTCTGAGGCCAGGCCAGACCGCTTAGCACGTGAAAACATCTGTGCTGCAATATATATCAGATAGGCAATACCAGCTATTTTAATGGCAAATAACATGCCAGCATATCTGGCAGCCAAGCTGATCCCAAGACCAGCAATCAATATCTGGACTGTATTGGCAGATAAATCACCAGCTGCACATGCAATTGCCCGACGAAAGCCAGATGCGATTGCATTAGAGGCCATAAGAAGATGGCTTGGGCCGGGCATAATCATATAAATGACAAGGAAGCTGGTATAAGCAGCCCACAGACTTACAGACATGAGGTATTTGCTCCTGATATAGCGCTAAAGAAGCACAGACATATTGCCAACAATATAGTGGCTAGGCAGGCGTGCATATGCAACCAATAAATCTAGGGTTTATTGCGCACGTTCAGCGAAGTTTATCTGCTGGTCTGGCCCTAAATAGGCTGCTAGTTCTATCAGTCGGTCTTGATAGCGTTGTAGCTCAAATCCCTCTAAGCCCTTGCCGGTAGGTAATTTGATTGTCATCGGGTTCACCTTGCGGTTATTGACGATGATTTCATAATGCAAATGCGGGCCAGTCGACCTGCCTGATGAACCTACAAAGCCTATGACCTGACCTTGTCGGACATTTGTGCCAGGCCGGATGCCTGAGGCAATGCGCGACATATGTGCATAAGCTGTCTTGTAGGTGCCGCTATGACGAATTCGAATATATCGACCATAGCTGCCATTCCATCCAGCGGCTTCAACGCGGCCTGTTCCTGCAGCAACAATCGGTGTGCCAGTAGGCACCGCAAAATCCACACCACGATGCATAGCATTATACCCAAGGGTTGGATGTTTACGCATGCCATAATTGGATGAGACTCGTGCACCACTCACAGGGGTGCGCATAAGTGTGCGCACGGCTGACGCCCCTGTCTCATCATACCATCCAACCTGACCGTTTACATGATCATGACGGAAGAAGTGAAGCGGCTCTCCTGACAAATTCATACTTGCGTAATGGAGTTTGCCAGCACTTAGCTCTGCGCCAGTCAATCTGTCGACAGTGCGCTCATAGATAAGCCCAAAACTATCGCCTTTCCGCAGCTGTCTTTGAAAATCAACTGTAAAGCCCATGACCCGGACAAATTCTTCGAGCGCAGCGACAGGTACATTTGCAGCTTGCATCGTGTCGTATAATGTACCTTCAATCACAGCTGAGGCTTCAACCAACAAAGTGTCTACAGGGCGAATCGCCTGTAGGCCAAACCATCCAAGCGCATCTGTTTTCATGATATAGTAGCTCATAGCATTTTTGAGCTCTACCTGCAGTGCAGTCACATGTCCGTCAGCAGATTTGCCAATCGTGAATTGCATGCCAATTTGCAGACGTCTTGGGTTAACCTTGCGTGTTAATTCCTGGACAAGTGGATATTGTTCTGCTGATGTCATGCCAGCCCGCTTTAGAAGCTTGGCAAGCGTTTCACCTTTTTGGAGGGTAAATATTGCCTCTTCGGCTACCGGCAGCGCAGCCTCACGTGTGGCAAAATCTGCTAATGTTAAGGTGGCAGCAGGCAATAGCTCTTCAATATCAGGCCTAGCTTTTGGTACCTCTATTTCAACAGGATCCCCGCTTAGCGCTAATGCTGGGTAAGGCCGTTGCAAGGGCAGAAACATCTGCGTGCCTCTATCCGTATTGGTTGGCTTGTCAGAGTCTGTCACCCATGCCAGCAGGGCGTCAAATCCAACTAGGTCATTTGGGTGGGATGGTTTTTCGCCTCGCAACGCCGCTGCGGTACCAAATTGGCTCAGATTGCGTATCGAATCAGCCTCTTCGTCCAGCAGTTGCACTGATGCTGGTTGCAGTAGCGATTCAGCTTGCAACCTAATATTCGCCACATCAGACAAGTTTGCGGCATGAGACAGGTGCGCAAATGCCAGTCCCGCAAGGCTGAGGGTTATCCCAAATGACAAGGTTTTAATGTGCAAATCTGGGTCTCTACCTATTCATCGTGTTGGGTTTCGCAAAAGCGCCTAAAGTTCGCCATATTAGATAACAATGTAGCATGGGAACGCAAGTGGTTCCACGCAGGCTTATGTATCTTTTACCAGACTCATTAGGCCGTAAATATCTAACGGTTATACAAACAGCCCTGTTCATAGATGTGAGAGGGTTGCCGGGTCAATCCTTTTATGG
>WTHY01000103.1 GCA_011522945.1 Alphaproteobacteria bacterium | reverse complement strand
ACTGCCGGAAGTGTGAAAGGTTAGGGCAATGACTGAAACGCTCAATCAGCAAGCTATGGCAATTTTACAGAAAAATGATCGTGGCGGTTTTACGATTCCAACAGCCCGCCTGTACCCATTTCAATGGAACTGGGATTCTGCCTTCATTGCGCTTGGCATAGCGACATATGACAGAGAGCGCGCCTGGCAGGAATTGGAAATGCTGACCGACGCGCAAGCTGATGATGGTATGATACCACATATTATCTTTCGCAAAGATGACGCTGACTATTTTCCTGGCCCCTCAATCTGGCAAACAGAAGCTGCCGGCATTCCTGCGAGCGGTATTTCGCAGCCGCCTGTGCTAGCCTCGATAGTCCGTCATCTTGTTGAAACAGCACCTGCTTCAGAACTCGCCCGGGCAGGCTCTCTGTTCGAGTCTACGCTGCGCTGGCAAAGATGGTATTTTCATTATCGCAGGCCTGAAGGCTGTCCAGCCATCTGCACTGTTCATCCCTGGGAGACAGGCCGTGATAATTGTCCTGATTGGGATATCGGCATGCGTGCAATGGCAGTTGATCCAGACCTGCCATCTTATAAACGTAAAGATATTGAACATGCTGACCCGTCACAGCGACCAAGCCATGAGGAATATGACAAATATATCACTATGGTGAAATTTGGTCGCGATCATAATTGGGACCAATCAGTTATTGTCAATAACGGTCCATTCTTAATGGCAGATCCAGGCTTGCATTTCATCTGGCTTCGGGCCTGCCGTGACCTTCGTGAGATTGCTGTCTGGCTCGGTAAAGATGATGTCTTGCCGGAAATAGATAGTTGGATTGAAGCTGGCATTGCTGGCGCAGAGTATTTCTGGAATGACGCTATTCAAGCTTACTGTGTACGCGATGTACGTAGTGGGACATTTTCAGATGGCTTTTCCAATGCAAGTGCGCTCTGCTTTTATGCAGATGTAGGCAGTCAGGCACAGCGCGACCATACGCTTGAGCACATAAGACGTATTGCCAAACAGACCAAGTTTGGACAGCCAAGCTGGGACCCAGAGGCAGCGCGGTTTGAAAGTCAGCGTTATTGGTGCGGGCCTTTATGGTGCCAGATGAATTACATGATCTCAAAAGGATTAGCAGAGCAGGGTATCCCTGATCTGGCAGAAAAAATGCGCTTGGACTTACGCCATGTCATCGAACTATCTGGGTTTTATGAATGTTTTGACCCGATAAGTGGGGCTGGTTGTATTGGGCAGGATTTTTCCTGGACAGCTGCCTTATGGTTGGCTTGGGCTGGATATGATGCGCCTGCGATACAGGCAGCATAAGGAGAGCAAATATGGGCAGCATACAGCTTGAAAATGTCGAAAAATGGTTCGGCAATACGCAGGTTATTCGCGGCATTAATCTTACTATCGAAGATGGTGAGATGGTGGTTTTTGTTGGCCCGTCAGGATGCGGGAAGTCCACCTTGCTCCGCATGATTGCCGGTCTTGAAGACACGTCATATGGACGCATTCTGTTAGATGATCAGGATGTGACAGACAAGATTCCCTCAGAACGTGCCTTATCGATGGTGTTCCAATCCTATGCATTGTACCCACATATGTCTGTACGAGATAATATCGGATTTGCCCTCAAAACATCTGGGGCGAGCCGCGCCGAAATAGAAGAAAAAGTATCTGAAGCCTCAGCTATATTAGAGCTAGATGCCTATTTGGATAGACGGCCAAAAGCACTTTCAGGCGGCCAGCGTCAACGTGTGGCCATAGGACGAGCCATTGTGCGCGAACCGAAAGGGTTCTTGTTTGACGAGCCTTTATCCAATCTAGATGCTGCTCTACGTGTACAGATGCGCTTTGAGATTGCCAAACTGCACGAAACATTACGTGCAACAATGGTTTATGTAACACATGATCAAGTCGAAGCTATGACATTAGCAGATAAGATTGTTGTGCTACGTGATGGTCAAATTGAACAGGTTGGCACGCCGCGTGAGCTTTATGAAGCACCAGAGACACTCTTTGTTGCGCAATTTATCGGCAGTCCGAAAATGAATGTCATGCCCTGTTCAGCGAATGATACAACATTCAGCTTGGATGGTCAGGACAAAGGCGCACACAACCGGGGCGCAGCCGGGTCCAACATTACGAAATTAGGCGTTCGTGCAGAAGATATCACCCTAACCAAAGTTGGATCAGGCCATTGTACTGGCACGGTTGCAGTATGTGAATATTTGGGCGCAGATAGCTATGCCTATGTTGATTGCAACAATCTTGGCATGGTGATCGTACGTCTATCTGGAAGTACTGATATCAAAACAGGGACAAAGGTTGGGCTGGCTTTTTCTGAGGACCGCCTGACATTTTTTGATACAGATGATAGGACAATTTCTGCCCAGGCAAAATAGGCTCACCTTTGAGATGGCCTTATCTATGGGCCGTCTTTCTGCATCCCTCAGGAGCTAGCATTCTGCATATATCTCAGCGTTAAGGGCTGGTTATTTACCCCAGCGCAATACAAGTGGGTCTAGCGGTGCCAATAAGTCTAAAAGCCGCGCCCTGATTGCAGGATGTAAAGGCTTAATCGGATGCCGGCATGCCTCTGATGCTATCACGCCACCCTCAACCATGGCTGCTTTACAGGATTGCCAGCCACATTGTCTATTTTCGTGATTTATGGCCATAGCCACACGGCCATAAGCTTCAGTCGCCGCGTCAATCTGACCTGCCAGATGCTGTGTGATCACAGGCTTGATTTGATCAACAATCATGCCTGATGTCATAGACCCTGTTGCCCCAGCATCTAAATCAGCCAAAAGGGTGATAGCTTCTTCGCCATCAAATGGCGCCTCAATGACATCGCCACCGGCTGCTATCAAATCACGGATCTTATTGGCAGCTCTTGGACACTCAATTTTGAAGAGCTTTACCATATCTATCTCTTCTGCCATACGCACAAGAAGAGGCACCGGGAGCTCCACCCCAGATAAGGGTGCATCTTGAACCATGATAGGAATGCCTACCTCGCCCACAGCTGCAAATTGCTCGAATGTTTGCTCAGCGGTCCCTTTTAGCAAGGCGCCGTGATAGGGTGGCATCATCATGACAATGTCAGCACCAAGCGCCTTGGCAAAGCGTGCCCGCTCGACAGCAATTCTAGTTGCATAATGACTGATCGTGACAATTACAGGCACACGGCCCGCAATATGCTCAACTGATAGTTTTGCTAGAGTTTCACGTTCTTCATCTGAGAGCAAAAACTGCTCCGAAAAATTAGCTAGGATACAAATACCATCAGCGCCCTGATCAATCAGACAATCTAAGACACGTTTCATACCATCTGTATCAATGCGGCCATCCTCATGAAACGGAGTCGGCGCAACAGGCCAAATACCAGTATAAGCACGTTGCATTTATATCCTGCCTCTTTGTCAAGTTAGCCTGATTTCAAAAATTATTAATGTATCAAATCCATTTTTGCTGTCAGGCAATTTAGAGTCTCAAAACATCATCAATATTTCCAAGGCACCCCTTAATATCAAAGATAACAGCATTTCTATGCCCTAAGCTTTTAACACCCTCAACTGATAAGTCTTGATAGCTTTTATGGGGAACGGCGAGAATAACCGCATCATAAAGACCCTGTTCATCCTCTCCTAAATTCCGAAGTAACGGTTGCCCATATTTTTGCTCTGCCTCTTCTAGGTCAGCTTCAGAGTCATGAAGGTCTATCTCTGCGCCGTAAGACTGCAATGTCTTAACTACATCAAACACTTTTGAATTTCTTAGGTCTGGACAGTTTTCCTTAAATGTTAAACCCAGAACCAAAACACGACCACCTTTCACAGGAAGATCTCTGCGTAGCATCTCTTTTATTGTTTCATCAGCCACATGAACAGCCATGGAATCATTAATCGAGCGCCCAGCCAAAATCATTTCCGGGTGATAGCCCAAGGCTTGCGCCTTATGGGTCAAATAATAAGGATCAACACCTATACAATGCCCACCAACAAGGCCTGGTCGAAATGGTAAAAAATTCCATTTTGTGCCTGCTGCTTCAAGCACCTCTATTGTGTCTAGCCCCATTCTATTGAAAATTAGGCTTAATTCATTCATTAAAGCGATATTAATGTCGCGCTGGGTATTTTCAATGACCTTTGCTGCCTCCGCCACAGCTATAGAACTCGCTTTATGAGTGCCTGCTGTAATAACATTGCTGTACAGAGCATCAATCTCATCAGCGATTGCATCTGTGCTGCCACTAGTCACCTTTATAATCGTCTCTAACCTATGTGTTTTATCACCAGGGTTTATGCGCTCGGGACTGTAACCACAGAAAAAATCTTCATTAAATGAGAGCCCAGAATAAGCTTCAAGCTCTGGCACACAAATCTCCTCAGTTGCCCCTGGGTAGACTGTAGATTCATAAACAACAATATCTCCAATCCCTAATACGGATCCAACTAATTTACTTGCAGATAATAGAGGAGCCATATCTGGCTGATTAGTCTCATCTACTGGGGTTGGGACTGTGATGATGTAAATCTGCGCTTTTGATAATTCTGACGTATCAGATGTGAGCTCGAGATTATGTGCCGCCTGCAATGACTCAGTGGTTGTCTCACGCGTTGTATCAATGCCTGCCTTTAGCTCAGCAATACGATCTGAGTTGATATCAAATCCGATAACTTGATATTTTTTTGCAAAGGCAAGAGCTAGTGGCAAACCCACATATCCTAATCCAATTATCGCAATAGTCTTTTTCACTCTATTTGCCTTTCAATTTTGTACTAAGATATTCATGGCAGATAATTCGGTTTTTATACCCTCAGCATCGCCAGTGCGCATAGCATTCTTTAGGACTGCCTGATGTCCCTCAAGGATTTCTTTATCAAGAAACGCTTCTTGTGCCATCGATATTCGCGGGCTAGCTGTTTGGGTTAAATTTGCACCGAGAACTAATTCTTCATACATCTTTTCACCTGGTCGCAAACCAATATAGGCGATTTCAATATCTCCAAATGGGTTTAACACTGATTTTTCTTGTCGACCTGAGAGACTAATCATACGCCTTACAAGATCTACGATTTTGATTGGCTCTCCCATATCTAAAACAAACATTTCACCACCACGAGCCATTTCCCCTGCCTCCAGGACAAGGGTGACTGCCTCAGGTATAGACATAAAATACCTTGTGACTTCGGGATCTGTAACTGTCACAGGCCCACCACGCGCAATTTGACGCTGAAATAGAGGAATAGCGGACCCTGATGACCCAATGACATTTCCAAACCGGACCATAGCGAAAATTGTGTCTGTCTTAAGCGCTGCACTTGATTGCACTATTAATTCAGCAAGTCTTTTACTTGCGCCCATCACGTTAGTTGGGCGAACAGCCTTGTCAGTCGATATAAGGATGAACCTCTCAGCTTTATATTCAATTGCAAGATCTGCCACTTGTTGCGTGCCTAGAAAATTATTACTTATCGCCTCACCTGGGTTAGCTTCAACCAACGGCACGTGCTTGTAAGCTGCTGCATGAAACACAATATTCGGCTGTAAATTTCGAAATAGATTTTGCATACGATCCGCATTACGGATATCAGCAAGAATGGTGACAATATTTATTGCTATGCCATCATGTTCAATGCGCTGCCTAATTTCAGCATCAATCTGATAAAGATTAAACTCAGAATGATCCAACAATATAAGCTGCACTAGTCCCTGTGTCAGGAGTTGTCGACAAATTTCAGAGCCAATGGAGCCGCCGGCGCCAGTGACAAGCACTGACTTGCCTTTTACTGACGACAGAGTAATGTTTCTGTCTACTGCTTCTCTCGGTAGGATGTCATCCAACGATAAAGGTGCCGTATCGATAAGCTCGCCTCTATTTGCCACCAAGTCTCCTAGACCAGGCATAGTACTGACCCTAACCTGAAATTTACTGAGATCCTCAATAATTTCACGGCGGCGAACAATGCCAACACTTGGCAAGGCCAATAATATGTCCGTAATATCATGTTTCTTCGCCAGCTTTGATAAATCTGACGGCGCATGGACCTGAAGATTTAGCAATCGACGAGACTGCTTGGCTAAATCATCATCTAAAAATCCTACTACAGTGTCATTGCCAATGACATTCAAGGCAGAGGCTAGCTGGGACCCTGCCGCGCCAGCCCCGTAAATCAAACATCTTCGCTCAGTAGATAGCTGAGCAGAGTGATTCAGCCAAGCTCCAATAAAGATACGACTTGAGCTAATCAGAATAAGGAAAATAACCGGCTGCAACAAACCAACAGAACGGGGCACTGTATCTATAACGACGACAGATAACGTAAATGTAAAAAGACCTGAATAAATTACAACCGCAACAGCCAGATTTTGCAGCATACTTACAGAGACATATCGGAAAACGACACGATACTGCCGGGTGGCAAGGAATATGGGAACAAATATACCCACAGCAAGACCGTAACTTACAGCTTGCATGCTATTCGGAACATGCCATTGCTCCAGCCTTAATGTATAGGCAAGCCACATAGCTGCTAACGCCAGAATGATATCGCCTATAAGCACTATCATTTCTTTAACCGTTCGCGGCTGTGTCTCCGCAAAATGGGTAAAACCGCGCCTATCCATATAAAATACTAAAATCCGTAAGCAGAATGATATACTCCATTATACACCCATGCGATTTTGCACGATTTCTTTTGCTCCTGGCGGGGCGTCTGGAAGTAGCGGACCATCCCTTAGAGCAAGCTTCACGAGATTTTCGTCAGCGCCACTGCGTTTCAGTAGTGATGAGGTTGCGCGTAAAGCTCGTTCGCGTGACACAATAGTAAGAATAGTCAATAGAATGAGTTGCAAATCCATCAAGAAATTACGGTTTTCGACATAAAATAAACCAAGCCGAGACTTTCCTGGCCTTATGATCTGATTATAAGCAAGATCTGGATCCGCCTTATCAGTCAATATGTCAGCCTCATCTGAAAAAACAATAGAAGCAAAGTCTGTAATGCCTGGTCGTATTGTCAGTAGCTGCTTTTCTTCGACAGTATATAATTCTGTTTCACGAAACACATTTGGACGCGGCCCAACAAGTGACATGTGCCCTACCAGAACATTCATCAATTGTGTGAGCTCATCCAACTTAAACTTGCGAATAAGATGCCCGATACGCGTGATGCGTCCATCACTTGCACTTGTTGAGTCAACGCCTGTTTTATCAGCATTTTTAATCATTGAACGTAATTTTATCATGGGAAAGAGACGTTCACCTCTACCAACACGCGGCGCTACATAAAATGGAGAATGACCGTCTTGACGCCAAACAAGAACCATGAAGATGAGTAATATTGGGCTTGTTGTCAGAAGGCCGAGGCTAGAGGCTAAAATATCAAAAATACGTTTTAGCACTGTTTGTTTGCCTCTTCATTTATGATGCGACTAGCGGCATGTGCCACCTCCTCTGATGTGGGATAATAGTCTGCTTCCAATACACGGCTAGTTGGCGCGGGGGCTGCAGGCAATGTGAGGCGTTGTGGCGCAGAACGAAGTGTTCCCACAGGCAATGATTCTGCCAAGACCGCTAAAACTTCTGACGAAAATCCACATGTAGACCAACTGCCATCAATACATAATACACGGCCTGTTTTCTTTGCTGATTTCAGCAATGTATCTGCCTTTAATGGCGCGATCACTCGCAAATCAATAACCTCTGCAGAGATGTTATACACCGCAAGTCTCTCAGCTGCCTCTAATGCTAGGCGAACAGCGTGCCCTGCTGCAATAAGCGTGATATCATTACCCCCCCGTCTTATAGCAGGACCTTGATCAGCCAGATGGAGCGTCTCTGAAATATCAGGAAGTTCCGCCTCTAAATCATATAGCCATCTATCATCAATGAAAACCACCGGGTCAGACGATAAAACTGATGAAACAAGCAAATCACGTGCATCTGCAACTGAGGCAGGCATAACAACACGCAAACCAGGGATATGGGCAAACCAACTATGCAGAGCTTGCGAATGCTGCGCCCCTTGCTCACCGCCACGGTTAATTATACCGCGAACTGTCAACGGGACATCTGCCTGACCGCCAATCATATGCCGCCATTTCGCAGCCTGATTCACAATGGCATCCATGGCATAGAGCATAAAATCCATTCTCGGATGAACGACGATCGGCTTCTTGCCCGCGAGTGCGGCACCAACCGCAGCCCCTGTAACTGCCGATTCTGAAACCGGCGTATCAATAATCCTGGAGACCCCAAACTTCTTATCGAGATCTGTCATGCTATTGCCAACATACCAAGGACTCCAAAGCCCCTGACCTATCACAAAGACCTCTGGGTGATGCGTTAACAGCCAGTCAAATCCTGCTAGTAATGCTGTACCGTAATTATATTTATGCATGGGCCTGATCCTCATCAGATATACTATCTGAATAAACACGGTCTAGAGTTGCACTCTTATCGGGATAAGGTTCACCCAATGCCGCATGCCATGCACCTGCAACGGTTTTCTTTGTTTCCTCTTCCAGGTGGCTGAGCGCATCCTGTTGCGAGATACCAGCTTTCACCATTGCCTCATTCAAACGCTTTATAGGGCAGCGCCCTTTCCAAGCAATAATATCGTCTGACGAACGGCTTACCCCCACATCAATATCTTCACGCCAATCTACATGCCCTAACCAACGATAAGTGACAGCCTCTATGAAACCAGGCCGCCCTGTATGTCTTGCGGCGTCAATCA
Source organism: Alphaproteobacteria bacterium (assembly GCA_011522945.1). Lineage (GTDB taxonomy): Bacteria > Pseudomonadota > Alphaproteobacteria > Puniceispirillales > Puniceispirillaceae > WTHY01. The sequence continues at coordinate 792 of WTHY01000103.1, read as the reverse complement.
TGGAGTTGGCTGCCTCCGAGACTTTAACAATGTCATTTCCGTCGACCAATTGGTATTCCAGACCATGTGCATCAGCAAAACGACACGTAGAGGCATGATTTTGCCTAAGGCTAATATGCATATGGCTTGCAAAGAGATTGTTTTCGACAACAAAAATGACTGGAACATTCATAACGGCAGCCAGATTTAGAGATTCCTGAACGACACCTTCTTCGACAGCACCATCTCCTAAATAAGCAACAGCCACATCCCCGTTTCCATCCATTTTTGCAGCTAATGCTGCGCCAACGGCCAAAGGTACAGTGCCGGCAACAATCGGCACCGACCCATAAAAACCATTTTGCCTATCTTGCATATGCATCGAGCCGCCCATGCCACGAGATAAGCCAGTATCACGGCCTAATACCTCCGCAAAGAATGGCTTTAACTCGGCACCAAGCGCTAAAATATGACTATGTGAACGATGCGCCCCAAATACTCTGTCCGAAGAACGGAGATGTTGCGAGACGCCCACCGCAACAGCTTCCTGGCCAATACCCAGATGGACAGGGCCGCCAATAACACCTTCGCGACGACCTTCTGCAAGCTGTCGCTCAGCAGCTCTTATGCGTACCATGTTAGCCAGAACATTATTAAGCGTTTCAGCTGATTGGCCATCAATTTCAAGCGGCGCTTTATATTGATCAGGCTGGTCTAGTCCGCCTAAACCCCATTTTTGCATGTCGCAAGTCCCGTCCTGTAAAATTCACAAATAGTATATAGCTGAATTCAATATTAAATCCTACCTAATTG
>WTHY01000029.1 GCA_011522945.1 Alphaproteobacteria bacterium | reverse complement strand
ATATATGGTGGATTTTCTGCCGAAGGTAAAAATTGAAGTCGTAGTTGTGGAGCAAATGGCAGACCAAGTGGTTGAAGCCATTCAAACAGCCGCGCAAACAGGTCGTATCGGCGATGGTAAGATTTTCATCTCTACCATCGATGAAGCGATTCGTATTAGAACAGGCGAGAAAGGTGAAGAGGCGGTCTAACCGATAGAGCCTTTGAGCCGAACTCAGATGTAAACTTGTAACAGATGGAAGGATTAAAGATGTCTGATGCAAAAAAAATCATGGAAATGTTGAAAGAAAATGACATTTCTTTCGTGGACCTTCGTTTCACAGACCCACGTGGTAAGATGCACCATGTGACACAGCATATTGATACTATCGACGAAGAAGCACTTGCTGAAGGCTTCATGTTTGATGGCTCATCAATCGCTGGCTGGAAAGCGATTAATGAATCAGATATGTGCTTGATGCCTGACCTAACACGTCCTTACATCGACCCATTCTTTGCACAGCCAACAATGGCACTATTCTGTGACGTGCTTGAGCCACTTTCACGCGAAGCCTATAGCCGTGACCCACGTGGCACAGCAAAAGCCGCTTTGGCACATATGGAATCAGCTGGTTTTGCTGATACTGCATTCTTCGGCCCTGAAGCAGAATTCTTCATGTTTGAAGATGTGAAAATCGACGTTCAAGGCCATACAGGTCACTATTCTGTTGATTCAGTTGAAGGTCCTTACAATTCAAACCGTGCCTATGAAGAAGGCAATATGGGTCACCGCCCTGGCGTAAAAGGCGGCTACTTCCCAGTACCACCAGTTGATTCAGGTCAAGATATCCGTACAGAAATGCTAGCTGTTATGGCTGACATTGGTATCCCTGTTGAAAAGCATCACCACGAAGTTGCCCCATCACAGCATGAGCTAGGTATGAAGTTTGGCACATTGCTTGAAACAGCTGATAATATGCAGCTTTATAAATATGTGGTGCATCAAGTCGCACATGCTTATGGCCTATCAGCAACATTTATGCCAAAGCCAATCGCTGGCGATAATGGTTCAGGTATGCACGTTCACCAGTCACTATGGTCAGACGGCAAGCCACTATTTGCAGGCAATGGTTATGCTGACTTGTCTGAAACTGCCCTATTCTATATCGGCGGTATCATCAAGCACGCGAAAGCATTGAACGCTTTCACAAACCCATCAACAAACAGCTATAAGCGTTTGATTCCGGGCTATGAAGCACCTGTTATCTTGGCGTATTCTGCACGTAACCGCTCAGCATCTTGCCGTATCCCACACGTATCAAACCCGAAAGGTAAGCGTGTTGAGGTTCGTTTCCCAGATGCGACAGCAAACCCTTACTTGGCATTCTCTGCCATGTTGATGGCTGGCCTTGACGGTATCCGTAATAAAATTCACCCAGGTGATGCGATGGATAAGGATTTGTATGATTTGCCAGCTGAAGAGCTAGCACAAATCCCAACAGTCTGTGGCTCATTGCGTGAAGCACTAGAATCACTTGACGCAGACCGTGCGTTCCTTACAGAAGGCAATGTGTTCACTGATGACCAAATCAGCGCATTCATTGACTTGAAGATGGAAGAGGTTATCAACCTTGAGCATACACCTGCGCCTATCGAATTCCAGATGTACTATTCTGTGTAACGCTGACACATAACAGTCATATGAAATGAAAAATCAGACCCTGCTAGCCTGCTAGTGGGGTCTTTTTTTATCAAGATGCAGTAGTGGCTCTTTGCATATCCCACCAGATAAGGTAGGACTATAGAGCATTTACGGTTTTTTATGGGGATAGTGATAAGACCATGTCAGACTTGTTTGGAGCGGCGGCTGCGCCGACAGATTATGACGCATCGAAGATTGAAGTCCTAGAAGGACTTGAACCTGTACGTCATCGCCCTGGCATGTATATTGGCGGCACTGATGAGCGCGCCTATCACCATCTTGCCGCAGAAATTCTTGATAATTCAATGGATGAGGCCGTGGCAGGCCATGCAAGCCGCATTGAATTTCACCTTGAAGCAGCAGACCGTCTTGTTATCAGAGATAATGGGCGCGGCATTCCCATCGATCCTCACCCAAAATTCCCCGATAAATCAGCGCTAGAAGTGATTATGTCAACACTTCACGCAGGTGGGAAATTCTCTGGCAAGGCCTATGAGACATCTGGGGGATTGCATGGTGTTGGGGCATCTGTTGTAAACGCGCTTTCCTCATCAATGATTGTCGAGGTTGCAAGAGATAAACAATTATTCCGCCAATCATTTGCCAAGGGCAAAACCATTACCGCACTTGAAACAATTGGCGCCGCACCAAACCGCAGAGGCACCTCTATCAGCTTTACCCCTGATACTGAGATTTTTGGCACCTCTATGCGCTTTAAGCCAGCTTTGCTATTCCGTATGGCACGCTCTAAGGCTTATTTGTTCGCCGGCGTTGAAATCAGGTGGAAATGCGCGCCTGAGTTACTGGGCAATGACAGCGATATTCCAGCGGAGACTGTCATTTGCTATCCCAATGGTCTGCAAGATTATTTGAATGATGCCACAGCGAATAAAGCCATCATGATCTCAACACCTTTTGCAGGTAAAACAGATTTTGAAGGGCAGAAATTTGAATGGGCTATGACATGGCTTGGCCCTGGCGAGGACGGGTTTAACCAGTCTTATTGTAATACGGTGCCAACACCAGCTGGTGGCACACATGAGGCAGGCTTTAGAGCGGCTATCACAAAGGGCTTGCGCCATTATGGCGACCTAGCAGGTCAGAAA
>WTHY01000109.1 GCA_011522945.1 Alphaproteobacteria bacterium | reverse complement strand
ATGTGAGCCCGCATCAAAAACCAACGGGCAACCATCATTTAACAACACATAGACGCGCACCGCTTCATGCCAACCATCATGGCCGCTTACGCTTTCACCAATCTGGTATAAATCACCAGATACATGACGCAACATCGCACTCTCCTACATCTTCATACATGGCTTTTCAACAATCATGCATGTTTAAAAATAACAGCCAAAACCTTTCCTTTAAAAAAAGCAGACGTCAATGCTGTTTTTTTGATTTTTCAAAAATGGGAATCGCTGAGAAAACACAATCAGAATGGCCTTACTAAAAAACGCTCTTATTTCAAGGGATAATCTTCAAGACTGTCTTTTTATTTGTGGGATAACATCTCTCAAATTATTCACCACGAAAGGTATCTGCGAGAGGCGATTGATTGCGATATGGGCCGCCTCTGTTATTTTATCAGGAGACCGACCTGCCAATTGATGCGCCGCGATGTCGCCGAGCCCCTCAAGGCACACAACCATCTCATCTTGATCAAATAAAGATGTGACTTTACATCGGCCTTGCCACCACGGTCTGCCATTGGAAAAATAATCTTGCATATCGATAAAGGCTTGCTGAACAGGCTCTGTTAACAAGGTGCGTGCCATAATCTCATCACGACTATAGACCTCGAAGCGCTTTTCAAACGCTTGATGACTGAACCTCACATTTTTACGTCTATGCAAGATTCGTACAAGGCTATTGGCCAACCCTCTATCGGGTAGAATACGAATTTTCTCTGGCACCACGACATCAAGCTTGAGATGAATCACCAAATAATGTGTCACACTGCGGTTTCTGTCACTGCCTGTTGTATAGCTACAATTAAAAAAACGATAATGCGGCTGGTCAGATGCACAGATAAAAGAGGCCCCAATAGAGATAGAACCAGGAGAGGTTAATTTTTCATCCTTCAAAAACCCTGCCACATCTTCTAATTCCTCCTCATCCTCATAAGGCACAAATTCATCTTTAAAATGGGCGGCAAGAGCTGTGTGTAATTGCGCCGCTGTTGCATTCTTCAATTTCTGAAATGGTAAATAAGCAAAATAGCAAATAGCTGTTGCTGCCCCAAGCAAGGCCACAAAAGTCAGCTTAAAATAGAGATCCTGTTCAACGGGCGGGCGAACCTCTAATAGATAATAAGATATCCCAAGAAAGAAAATAACCGTGGGTGTCATTATCGCATAAGCGAGCAGCCGGCGCCGATAATATAGCCTTTCATAGGCTTCCATATCAGGTGCCAAATAGCGATCCCACAGAGCTGAAAAGCCGCGCTCGGCTTCTGTTTTTTCTTCGAATTGATAACTCATTATATTCTCAATTTGACCATCATTATACAGGCACTCTATGACCATAATTATAACTTAGTAAATAATAATATATGGAATGCAGGAGCTATGACCTCGGCCGCGATTGATAGCCTAGATCTGTTGTTCGTAAGAGACCTCTGGCTGATTAAAACAGAGCAGACGCCAAACCAGCAACGAATACATAACGCAGAGATTTGGCGATTGTGACAAGGACCACAAATGACCACAGAGGCTCACGCATCACGCCTGCCACCACAGTAATCGGGTCGCCAATAAACGGCACCCAACTCAGAAGCAACGAATAGCGACCATATTTTTTGTAGTGTCTTTGCGCTGTGCCCAATTGATGTTCGCTGACAGGAAACCAGGTTCGTTTTCTGAACCTTTCTGCAAAACGCCCCAACCACCAATTGATGACCGAACCAAGCACATTGCCAATCGTTGCCACAGCAACCAACGAGGCAACGGCAGCTGGATTTGCTGAAATCTGATAGGCAAGCAAGGCCTCAGATTGCGCAGGAAGTATCGTTGCGGCAGCGAAGGCACTTACAAAAAGCGTACTATACAAATGTTATCCTTCGCGTTCATATCTCTATCTATGAATACACCTTGAACGAATCCTTTATTATAGCGTATTTTGAAACTGTCTAGTTTTAAAGGAGTATCGCGATGAAATTACTTGCTACAACATGTGCCATCTTAGCATTATCCTTATCTGCTTCGCAGGCGCTCACTCTTAAAAAAGGTGATGTTATCGGCGGCGATGGTCAGGTTTATGAAGGGGCAAGCCCTGAATTAATTCAGCAAATTATCGCCAATTCCAAGAAGAAAGATTTCTTTGGCAATTCACAGACTGCAGGGGTAAATGGCTCAAATCTCTATGTAGTTGTTGAAGATGATGTGACATTCATTCCTATCTCTTCGCTCACAGGCAAAAGTAAATCTGAAATCCAAGCGATTGTGATTGAATCTGTGATGGCTGATTTTGGGGAAACAATCGATCTATCAGACGCTCAGGATTCTGCGCAATTGGCAGCGCATGTTGAAAATTTACAACAAAATGCAGCGATCGCAGAAGCCACTCAGAATCTAGAAGCTGCCATTGGCACAGCACAAGAAGCAGCCGCCGTTCAAGCGGCCATTGCCGTAGGCGCCTTAGTCGACACCACGCCTGATTGGGCTGAACAATGTATGGCAGAAGGGGGCGGCATCAATTATGAGACCAATAGTTGCGACTAGCGCAGGTCTCCTGACATCTTCCTGATTTAAAAAGTACATATTTTAGAAGGCTCAATGACATAAAGATGGCGGTGTCATAAAGAGAAAAAGCAGTGACCAGAGGAGGTGATTACCCTCCATGTAAGCACCATACCTACATTACATTCAATGCTATTCCTCGATTTTCACTTACACTACCCCACGCATAGGCCATAGGGGATGTGTAGCTATTATGTATATAGGATTTTACAC
>WTHY01000043.1 GCA_011522945.1 Alphaproteobacteria bacterium | reverse complement strand
TCTGAGGACTGATAGACAATCTCCATAGCTCTGCCGCCGAGCACATAAGACGGGCGAATAACAACCGGCATGCCGATCTCATCAACAATCGCACGCGCTTCTTCAGCAGAGGTCGCAATACCATTCTCAGGCTGCTTTAATGACAAGGTCTTTAAGAGTTGCTGGAACCGTTCTCTGTCTTCTGCCAAATCAATCGCATCTGGACTTGTGCCCAAAATCGGAATGCCGGCAGCCTCAAGTGCTGCTGCGATCTTTAATGGTGTTTGTCCGCCAAGCTGCACAATTGCGCCTTTGACTGTGCCATTTTCCATTTCTTTATGGATAACAGAAATTACATCTTCTGCTGTGAGTGGCTCAAAATACAGACGATCTGACGTGTCATAATCTGTTGAGACAGTTTCAGGGTTACAGTTAATCATGATGGTTTCATAACCAGCCTCTGACAATGCATAAGCAGCATGAACACAACAATAGTCAAACTCGATACCTTGACCAATCCGGTTTGGACCACCGCCCAATATTACCACCTTCTCACGGTCTGAAGGCTGACTTTCACAAACAGCCCCGTCACCAAATAGAACTGGTTCATAACAGGAATATAAATAGGCTGTATCAGAGGCAAATTCCGCAGCACATGTATCAATACGCTTATAAACAGGAACCACATCCAAACCACGCCTATGCGCAGCAACATCCACCTCAGACTTATCGACCAATTTCGCTAGACGTGCATCGCTGAAACCCATCGATTTCAACTGCAGCATGCCTGCCTTATCCTCTGGCAAACCAGACTCAGACACCAGCTTTTCTGCGGCGACAATATCGGCAATCTGGTTCAGGAACCATGGGTCCCACTTTGTAATTGCCTCTATCTGCGCGACAGACATACCTGTGCGCATTGCCTGAGCTATCCGCAGCATTCTGTTTGGAGTTTGACCAGATAGCCAGCCACGGATAGGATCTTCACCCAAGGCAGCATCTGCTTCAGGAATCGCAATTTCATCCAAACCAGATAGGCCTGTCTCCATGGACCGAAGTGCCTTTTGAAGACTTTCAGCAAAACTCCGGCCAACAGCCATAGCCTCACCAACAGACTTCATTGAAGTCGATAATTCTGCTGTCGCGCCCGCAAATTTTTCAAATGTAAAGCGTGGCATCTTCGTGACAATATAATCAATTGTTGGCTCAAAACTCGCAGGTGTCACACCTGTAATATCATTTGCCAATTCATCAAGACGATATCCACAAGCCAGCTTGGCAGCTACTTTTGCAATTGGAAAGCCGGTAGCTTTTGATGCAAGTGCTGATGAACGGCTCACACGCGGGTTCATCTCAATCACGATGATGCGGCCGTCTTTTGGCGAGACAGCAAATTGCACGTTTGAGCCACCTGTATCCACACCAATTTCGCGTAGCACAGCAATCGATGCATCACGTAAAGCTTGATATTCTTTATCTGTGAGCGTCAAAGCTGGGGCAACGGTGATAGAATCACCTGTATGAACGCCCATGGGGTCAACATTCTCGATGGAACAAATAATGATGCAATTATCTGCGTGGTCACGAACAACCTCCATCTCAAACTCTTTCCAACCGAGAAGCGATTCTTCGATAAGAATTTCTGATACAGGTGATAGACGCAGCCCATCTTGCACAATTTTTTCAAACTCAGCGCGATTATAGGCAACCCCGCCGCCTTCGCCGCCCAATGTGAATGACGGACGTATAATCGCCGGCAGACCAACAATATCCAGCGCTGCCATAGCATCATCAAAATTATTTACCGTGCGAGACCGCGCTGACTCGAGCCCAATTTTATCCATAGCCTTGCGGAACAATGCTCTATCTTCAGCTTTTTCAATAGCATCAGGTTTGGCCCCGATCAGCTCAACACCAAATTCGTCCAAAACCCCATTATGGTGCAAAGCTAACGCAGTATTTAGCGCTGTTTGCCCACCCATCGTTGGCAGGAGCGCATCTGGGCGTTCTTTTTCGATAATTTTAGCAACAATTTCAGGCGTTATAGGCTCTACATATGTAGCATCAGCCATATCCGGGTCTGTCATGATTGTCGCCGGATTAGAATTCACCAGAATAACGCGATACCCTTCTTCACGCAGGGCTTTACAAGCTTGAGCACCTGAATAATCGAACTCACAAGCCTGCCCGATAATGATCGGACCGGCACCAATAATCATGATAGAATTTAGATCTGAGCGGCGTGGCATGGCTTAAGCTTTCGCATCCTTCATCAAATTGGTAAAACGGGTAAATAACGCACGTGAATCATGCGGACCTGGTGAGGATTCTGGGTGATATTGCACAGAGAAGACTGGTTTGTCTTTATGGCGGATACCTTCAACTGTACCGTCAAATAATGAGCGGTGCGTAACTTCAATCGTATCTGGCAGACTGTCTTCTTCCACCACAAAACCGTGATTCTGACTGGTAATTTCAATCTGGCCTGTCATCAGGTCTTTTACCGGATGGTTCGCGCCTCTATGCCCCTTATCCATCTTGGTAGTTTTTGCCCCCATGGACAAAGCCAGAAGCTGATGACCAATACAAATGCCAAAGATTGGTATATTCTGGTCGACAAGCGCACGAATTTCTGTCGCAGCATATTCACCGGTGGCAGCCGGATCGCCTGGTCCGTTCGACAAAAACACCCCATCAGGCTGGCGCGCAAGAATAGCATCAGCCTGACTATCTGCCGGCAAAACCTCAACTGAGCAGCCAGCATCAACCAAACATCGCAGAATATTATGCTTACACCCATAATCCAAGGCGACCACCTTATAGGCCGCATCTTTCTGCATATAAGCGCCATTTGCCAAATCAAAGCTGCCATCAGCCCAGGATTGTGCCGCATCGCGCGTTACATCTTTGGCGAGGTCCATACCTTCAAGGCCTGGCCAGTCTTGTGCCATTTGCCGCAGCGCTTCAACATCAAATTGGCCGTCAGCTGCATGCGCCAATACGCCAATAGGTGCGCCAGTATCGCGGATTGTGCGTGTCAGCGCTCTTGTATCAATACCAGCTATGCCTGGCATATCATGCCGAACTAACCAATCATGCAAATGACTATCCTGGCGCCAGTTAGATGGCATCGTAACAGGATTGCGCACAATCATGCCAAGTGCGGCAGGCTGGTCAGTTTCCACATCAACAGGATTTGTGCCGACATTGCCGATATGTGGAAACGTGAAATTGATGATCTGCCCGGCATAGGATGGGTCAGTCATGATTTCCTGATAGCCTGTCATTGATGTATTAAAGCAGACCTCACCAACTTTGACAGCTTCTGCGCCAAAACCCTGACCACAAAACACACTGCCATCTGCCAGCACCAAAATAGCTGTCGGATAGTCTGAAGGCTGAAGCTTTTGTCTATCGGACAGGTTCGGGGCAGGCTGTTTGGTCATGAGCACGGTATCCTTACTTTTATAAAACACCATCCTGCCTGTGCTAATATCAGTCTCGCATCTAAGAGATGCGGAATGCCAACATAATGTTGGTCTAGAGGACCATGGATAGCCCAAGATTTCAGCAAGCAGACAAAATTGCGGTTTTATACATAGAGCGTATTTTTAGGTCAAGGAAAATCCACCTATCCGCATGCCGAAATCAGCTAGTTCTTGCAGGATATGCTCAGCTCCAGTAAGAGAGTGTTCGAAGGTATCAACAATCCTGTTCGTTTGGTAGGTTGATACCAATTATCAAATTGCGGATTAAAAGGGAATTTGACCATGCGAGATACACTTGCTAAGGCTTTGAAAGAGGCTCTGAAAGCAAAAGATGATGTGGCTCTATCAACGGTCCGCTTAATTACGGCTGCCCTGAAAGACCGCGATATCGCTGCAAGGTCTGCTGGCAATCCAGATGGTATTTCTGACGAAGATATCCTCGGCATGCTGCAAACCATGATAAAACAACGCAACGACTCAGCAAAAATGTACCGCGATGGTGGTCGCCCAGAGCTAGCCGCCAGCGAAGATGCAGAAATCGAGATCATCAAAAACTTTTTGCCTGAACAACTTGATACTGAGGCCGTGCAAAACGCCATAGTTGAAATTATTGCGGCGACAGAAGCCAATTCTATCAAGGATATGGGCAAGGTTATGGCTGAATTAAAGACACGGTTTGCGGGTCAGATGGATTTTGGCATGGCAAGCCAGATGGTGAAATCAGCTTTGATGGAAAAATCTGCTGGTTGAAACTCTTTCAGGTAATGTATCTATCAGAGCCGCTTGACCTGTAAATCTAGCCGCACGGCATCTAAACAGATTGGCAAAGCCTATGCTGTCTCTTGCTTCGCCTCTATGAGCCGCGTTAAGCTGGGCGTTAGTTAGTTAGGCAAAAATACGTCTAGACACACCCCTATATTATGCATGCGGAGCAAAATGGCATTACCTCCTGAATTTATGGAAGACCTGCGCAGCCGTGTGACCCTGTCTGATATTATAGGCAAGCGCGTTAAACTGATACGCAAAGGCAATAGGATGAATGGGTTATGCCCATTCCACCGTGAGAAAAGCCCTTCCTTTTACGTCAATGACACAGATGGGTTTTATCATTGCTTTGGATGCGGTGTGCATGGTGATGCCATCAGTTTTTTACGCGAACAGGAAGGGCTGGATTTTATGGAGGCTGTGCGTCAGCTTGCTGACCAAGCTGGTATGGCTGTCCCGCAAACTACTCCAATTGATCCGGAACGCACCCGCCAGCGCCAGCAAGCCATGGACATATTGGAAGCCGGCACCAGATTTTATCAATCAAGCCTTAAGACAGATGCAGGCAAAACAGCTGCACACTATCTGCAATCCAGAGGTTTAACTGAAGATATTATAAGGCAGTTCAGACTTGGTTATGCACCACGCTCAGGATTGAAAGCCAGTCTAGAGCAGAAATCCTTTTCGCCAAATGCCATGAAGACCGCTGGGTTGATCGGCGAATCTGATAGAGATGGCAGTCTTTATGACTATTTTCGCGACCGGGTGATGTTTCCGATTGAAAACAGGCAAGGAAAAATAATCGCTTTTGGCGCGCGGGCGCTTGGAGATGCACAACCGAAATATCTAAATTCACCTGAAGGGCCAACCTTTTCAAAAAAGGCTGTATTATATGGCTGGAATCAGGCACGTGAGCGTGTCAGGCGTGGCCTGCCATTATTACTGGTAGAAGGCTATATGGATGTGATCGCTGTGACAGCATCTGATGTTGCAGCGGCGCTCGCCCCCCTTGGCACAGCCCTTACAGAGCAGCAGATACAGCTTGTCTGGAAACTGCATGATGAACCTATTTTATGTTTTGACGGTGATGCAGCCGGACAAAAAGCTGCCTTTCGTGCCATTGAACGTATTTTCCCATTATTAGAGCCTGGTAAGTCTGTACGCATTGCAGTGCTGCCAGAGGGACAAGACCCAGACGATATTCTAAAATCAGACGGCCCAGATGGCCTGACAAGGGTCGTTAGCGCCGCAAATAGTCTTATCGATGCTGCCTGGCGCTTTGTTGCATCTGGTTTCACCCTATCAGAACCTGGGGCGCGAGCTGCATTTTGGGGGGAGTTACGCGGTCTCGTACGCACCATTGCACATAATCAAACACGACAGGCATTTAGTGACGAGATTGAATTTCGTATCCGTCAAATGCGCGCAACCACGAGAACAGCAGATGCAAGTGGCTTTCAACAACTGCAATCTGTACGCAGGCCACGCCCTGCTACCGGCAGTGAAAAACGATATGGGGTGCTGCTCAGCTTGCTATTACACCACCCGCATACTGTAAATGACCGTTTTGAGGCCTTGTCTATGCTGAATTTCGGTACAAATGAGTTCGAAGATATGAAAAATGCGCTTCTTGATAGGGTGATTCGCGATCCAGACCTTGACGCACCCGCATTGAAGCATCATTTAGAAACCTTAGGCTATAGCGAGACTATCTCTGTAATCTCGACTGGCGATATCAGAGCGCGGCTTACCACAGCGCCTGAAGACATGTCGCCACCCGTCGCTGAAGCACGGATTGATGAGATAATTGCACTCGCAAGTCAACGCAGTCGTCGTGGGTAAAACCGCAGTTAAGACTGCTAGTCAGTTTTGCAATTTAGCGGAAGCTGACGGGGGAAAGAATAGAGGGACGTCATTTATGGCACGTAAACCAGCGAAAGCAGCCCAGGCACAGACAACTGAGCAAGGCGCAGATGCACCAATTTTAGATACGAATAATACGCTTATTAAAGCCCTGATAAAAAAAGGGAAAGAGCGTGGCTTTGTTACCCATGACGAGCTAAACGCAGCATTACCACAAGATGAACTTAGCTCAGAGCAGATTGAAGATGTGATGTCGGCACTCTCTGAGATGGGTGTGTCAGTGGTTGAGGCAGCTGAGTCAGAAGATACTAGCCAGGATAATGAGGCTGAAGACGGTCATAGTGGCGGCAATCTATCTGATGGCGATGTGGCAAGCTCTGATGATCCGGTGCGCATGTATTTGCGCGAAATGGGTTCAGTTGAGCTTCTATCTCGAGAAGGCGAGATTGCCATTGCCAAAAGAATCGAAGCTGGGCGTGAAATGATGATTGGCGGCATTTGCGAATCACCTTTGACGATCCGTGCATTACTGCAATGGCGCCAGCAAATTGAGGATGGTGGTGTGCCATTACGGGATATCATTGATCTGGACACCACATACACACGGCTGAATGGTGGTCCTATTATTGATAATTCGGTGATGTCTGTTGCTGCAGAGGCCGACAAGGAGCTGGAAAAACTAAATGGCCCAGCGGTCGCTGATATGCGTGATGATGATGACGATGATGAAGACGAATCTGAGGATGAAGATGTAGATTCAGATGATGAGTCATCAGAAGATGAAGATGACACAGCATCAGGTGAGTCTGATGATAATGATGATCTAGATGATCTCAATATTTCATTAGCCGCTATGGAAGAGGCTGTTCTAGATGATGTGATGGCGGTCATTGATGACATTCAGAAAACCTTTGACCAATATACCAATCTTCAGAGCAAAAAACTTACCGCACTTGTAAAAGATAAACCGCTGGCTAAAGCAGATGCAGTGAAGCTATTGGATTTGCGGATTGAGCTTGCTGAGCAAATGCAGTCTGTATATCTCAATGCTGGGCGTCTGGAAGCGCTCTCAGGTCAATTGTCTGAACTCAGCCGGCATGTGACTAGCCTTGAAGGCCAAATGATGCGGCTGGCGACCGAAAGTGGTGTAAACAGAGCACAATTCTTAGACGCTTGGATGAATTCCGAAGTTAAGGATGGATGGCCTGGCGCAGATTATAAAACTAAAGCTTGGCAAAAATTCCGCACGAATCACGCAGACAAAATTGTAGAATTACAAGATAAGATGCGGCTGGTTACTGATGATGTAGGTTTGTCTATCCCTGAGTTCCGCGAAGTTATCCAGACAGTACAGCGCGGCCAGCGCGAAGCTGCACGCGCGAAAAAGGAAATGGTAGAGGCCAATTTACGTTTGGTGATCTCGATTGCCAAAAAATACACAAATCGTGGCTTACAATTCCTAGATCTGATCCAAGAAGGCAATATCGGCCTGATGAAAGCAGTCGATAAATTTGAATATCGCCGCGGTTACAAATTCTCAACCTATGCAACTTGGTGGATTAGACAGGCAATCACACGCTCAATTGCTGACCAGGCACGTACTATTCGTATCCCTGTGCACATGATTGAAACGATTAATAAGCTTGTCCGCACCTCACGTCACATGCTGCACGAGATTGGGCGAGAGCCAACACCTGAAGAATTGGCTGAAAAGCTCTCAATGCCACTAGATAAAGTGCGCAAGGTGTTGAAGATTGCCAAAGAACCAATCTCTCTTGAGACTCCAATCGGAGATGAAGAAGATAGCCAGCTTGGTGATTTCATCGAAGATAAGAATGCCGTTCAGCCTCTGGATGCAGCTATTCATTCGAATTTACGGGAAACTACGACGCGGGTTCTGGCCAGTCTTACGCCACGTGAAGAACGTGTCTTGCGAATGCGCTTCGGCATTGGTATGAATACCGACCACACGCTAGAGGAAGTTGGCCAACAATTTTCTGTGACACGTGAACGGATCAGACAGATCGAGGCAAAAGCCTTACGCAAACTGAAACATCCGTCGCGGTCGCGGAAATTACGCAGCTTCCTTGAATATTAAAACCCAACGTTTTATGCGTGTTGATGTGGCAGCTGCTAGCTGCCATCTAGCGAAGGCGGGCCTGTAGTTCAATTGGTTAGAACCCACGGCTCATAACCGTGTTGTTGCAGGTTCGAGTCCTGCCGGGCCCACCACTCGCTAACTCATGTCTCTAAAAATCATAGCTGCTATGCTAGTCCATATAAACGCTCTATATGGAAGGCTTGCCTATATGTTTTAGACCTGCTTGATTTTGGCCAGCTAAATTCTGCTCCGTATTATCATAGCCTATTTCAATCTGCGCTGTATAATTCAGGAAGAGGCAAAATCTGCTGCGCATATAATAAAGATGAGAGATGGTAGAGACATTCCGACATAAGCCAGATCAAACGCGGCTAAACAAAACTGAGGCAGATAAGACTGGACCAGATAAAACTGGGCACGATAAAATGGCGTCAGGCAATGAGGTAAATCTGGGACTATCCTCCATACTCACCTATGTCATTTCCTTTCCTGAAGATGATAAAAGGCGTGCCGTAATTTCTGAGCGCCTCGCAAAACAGACTATAACACCAACTTTCATTGATGCTGTGAACGGGCGTACACTATCTGACGCAGAAAAGCAGCAATATCTTGATCCGAACCGTCAGAACTGGCTACCCCGCCAGCTATCTGCAGGGGCTTTGGGATGTAGTTTGGCACATATAAAAGCATGGCAGGCACTTATTGCATCAGATGCAGACTGCGCGCTAATCCTGGAAGATGACGCGGTATTATCAGATGAGGCTGCGCCTATTCTGAACAAATTGACAGGCCGGTCACATCAATTCGATATCATCACACTACACCACTATAAACGGCGCCCTAGACACAAAATTGAACAGCTATCATCAGGCCATGAGCTGTCTGTCGTGCGCTATAATCAAATTGGCGCCATCGCCTATCTTATCAGCAGGCAGGCGGCGATGCGCCTGATAAAAGAAGTACTGCCCATATCATTCGAGCTTGATGTTTATATGAATCGCTGGTGGCAACATGGTGTTTCAAATATGTTGATATACCCACCAATTGCAGCAGAGGATGGTCGTGAATCCAGTATTGGATATCGCCAACAAGAGCCAGAATGGCCTAATGATACGCCTATCTTAAAGCTTAAAAGACGGTTGAACCGAGCTCTGGATTCTACAAAAAAACGGTCTGGTTTCTGGGCCTATCTCAACGCAATACGTAATAGATGGCAGTAAACAGGGCATAGATCTGCAGAGTCTCTCGTGATTTTACATATAAGCATGAGCTTAAAGCCATAAGCTGTTTTGCGCCGAAAATATCTAACGTCTTGATAACCGACCATCTATCAATGGAACTATGGGGCCAATTGAACTATTAGGCCAATTAAACCATGGATCATGAGACATTTGGAATGCATGGCAAATATGGCCTGCTTCAGACCTTACTACATAAAGCAGGAATGGCTTTAAAGGCCATAAGCCTCTTCCCATACTTGACCGATAAT
>WTHY01000173.1 GCA_011522945.1 Alphaproteobacteria bacterium | reverse complement strand
ATATAGAGGCGTGCTTCATCTATGCAGACCTTATCGGAGAAAGCAGCTTGGAAGGGGCGCTGCCAATTATCTTGAAATTCTTGCAACCCTGTTTTTGTGCCACATCCTTGATTTCCCATCCAACGGAATCCTTGTGTGAAAAACTCTCCAATATCATCAATCCTATGGTCGTTTAGACCATCAACCATTGTTTCGATGACACGGCGTGTTTCTTCCGTTTTTGACATATCAGTGTCACGGGTTAATACGGCTTGTTCTGGGCGTGATCCCTTCATGCTACCTCACTTGAAATATATTCAGCACCTTTCCATCCAATCATCATTGAAGGTGCATTTGTGTTTGCGGATGTGACTTGGGGCATGATGCTGGCATCTGCTACCCATAATCTCTCAGTATTTTTGATGGTTAAGTCTGGTGAAACAGGCCCGCCTAATCTCAGTGTACCAACAGGGTGATAGGCAGTTCCTGCCTTATGTCTGATATAGGCCTTAAGCGCTTTGCCAGTTACATGCTCACCAGGCGCGAATTCAATGCCGCGCCGTTTTCCAAAATCCGTATTTTGTAAGAGTTGACGCAGGCGATGGACACCATGAACCATCATGTCCAGGTCGCTTTCATCATTAAATAACCCTAGATCTATTTTTGGTGCATCTGATGCATGCGCAGACTGTAATGAAAGTGTGCCCCGAGACTTAGGTTGACATAAGCACACATCTGCAAAATATCCTGATTTCATTTTATAACGTGAACCAGATGCTGCGAGATAAAATGGAATAAAATGCGTTTGAATATTTGGTATATCTGATGTTCCAAGCGCATCAAAAAAAGCACCAGCCTCACAGGTTGAGGAGGCAAGGGGCCCCCTGCCAAATAAGGCATAATTTAGTGGACTGACAGCCCATTTTGCCCATTGACGTAACTCCAGTCCATGACCAGTGCCCGTACCTTCAAAATGCAGACCTATCCCAGGGTGATCATGCAGATTTTGGCCAATTTCTGGCATATCATGACGGACATCAATATTGAGTTTGCGCAGGTCACTTCGCGCTCCAAGGCCTGAGCGCATTAATATTGCCGGTGAGGCAAGCGTGCCAGCACATAATACCACACCCTTATTTGCAGGTATCTCACGCCCATCTGCCAGAATTACACCAGCTGCACGATCACCTTTCCAAATCAGGCGGTCTACCTCCATTCCTGTCTTAAGGGCGATATGCTTGGAAGCACGCAAATAAGCTGTTGCAGATGAATGGCGCTTATTCCGCAACATATTGTGCTGAAAAAGCCCAGAACTTTCTTCTGCTGGTGATGGGGAATTGGCACCGATCATACCCTCAATAGAATGTGATAACGGATGAGCACGATCAAACCGCACCGGTTTGATTTGCGCCTCAACGGCTTCAAATGCCGGCGTAACATCGTCCCAGCGCCAGCCGTCAATATCCCAGCCGTCAAAATCAGAGGCACGTCCGCGGAACCATACCATAGAGTTTATTGACCCTGAGCCGCCAACCATACGGCCACGTGGTACCGATATTTCACGCATGCCGGCATGTTTCTGAGGCGTTGTTTTATAGCGCCAGTCACGTTTAGATCCCATTAACCAAACCAGACCAAAGGGTGTGGAGACAAGAGGATGATGCTCACTAGGTCCAGCCTCAAGCACACATAGAGAACCAGCCTGACGACGTATTAATTCAGCTGCCATTACACATCCAGCTGAACCTGCACCAATTACGAGAAAGTCGTAGCTCATGCGACAAGCTCCGAATTTCCGATTTGCGCCCTCATACGGGAAAATACGTCTACGCCGAGCTGGTTGTATAAGTCCAGCATATCCACCATGACCCAGTTTTCACGAATTTGATTATCTTCGATACGCCAAAAATCCAAAGACCGGCGTGTTACGCGTCTTCCAGTCGGGGCAAGGCCCAAAAATCCATCACCGGAATGGGTTGCTGTACCTGATGGCCAGCCTGTGAAAGCAACAAGATTCTGGTCACCAAAAAAGACACCTTCATCCAGATGACGTGTATTGTCAGATAGCCCCTCGCGGAAACTCTTTAGCACAACATCTCTTATGCCAAAATGCCCCCTTGCTGAACCAATGCCTGCAGATCCATACCACAGCGCATTTTTATGCCAGTAACCACCAAGTCCGCGATCAGGGTTTTTTGCGTCCCCTTGTTTCAGGTCATGCAGCATATCCCAGACCAATTGCACAGATTTATCAGCCTTTTCTGCATCATAAGGTGCAGATATTATCCCCACACCATTCCCAGGGCCAGGACACATCCATTCAACACCCAATTGAGGCGCCATTGGCCAAACACTTGCCTGTATCATGATCTGCGGGATATCCCAAATGGCCTCTATTTCAACAATTTTATCATCTTCAATCCGTAAATATTCATGGTAGCGGAAATGGACGGGCTTACATGTTGCTGGGATGCCGAGCCATGATGTTTCAAAAGTTCCGACAAAATTACCACCTAACCCAATCCAGTTTTCGGCATGCCTACTGTTCCAGCGTGGTCCTGACATAACAATAAAATCACGTCTCTCAATATCTGGCATAGCAGCATAAAGCGGCGCATATAGCTGTTCCCATAAATTTTTCGCACCTGAAATATTTTGAAACGGATAGCACATCCTTATCTTCGCATCCGGCGCAACATATTTATGTATAGCTGCCTCTACAGCAGATGCACCGCCTTCATAAAGCGAAGCACGAAAGGGCGCGATCCAAGATTTATGGTGGTCGTGAAGTGACATTACCCTTTCACAGCTCCTGCGGTTAAGCCACTTACGATTTGGCGCTGGAAGAACAGAATGAGCACGAATAACGGCGCCGTTGC
>WTHY01000027.1 GCA_011522945.1 Alphaproteobacteria bacterium | reverse complement strand
TCTCATTGGCTGTCAAGCCAGTCTTGAATGCATATATTGTTATAAATCATTTTGCTGTTATTGAGAGAAAGGCAGCTAGCCTACAAGTTGCTAGAACCTACAGGTTTCCAGGAGATGTGTTGCATGCATCTGATGTTGCGGTCTGCCTGGGCTAATTTAGTAGGTGAAATCTTTTACCCCTACGCTGTTTATAACAAGAGCATCAGTCCGGCAGCAAAATTTTTGGCGCTTATGCTAGCAAAATTTTTTAGCACATCATGTGATATGGATTTGGGTAGACCACTGGGTAGACCAAAGTGATGAACTTGACGCGTGGTATTCTAAGTGAGATTCTAGGATTAGCTTCAAATGCAGTTTAAGAATGGTGCTTACATGGGGAGCTTACACTTCTCACGGGCACCAAATCATCCAACATATGTTATTTTAACACATTATTATTGAAGCATTGTTACACGTTTGTGAGGATTAGTGATGTATAGAATTCTTGCTGTTCTCTTGCTGCTCTTTTCTTTACCCTGTTTAGCTAAAGCACAAACAAAATCCTATCAGTTTGGAGAGTGCTTGGGTCACAAGACAATCTGTGATGATGAGTTTAATGAAGTCATAACTCTGAATATTCATGATGATGGCGCTATTGCGACTGACATTCAGTTCAAACATCCACATATTGTTGAGGTGTCAGCAGGAAAGGTGACGCTTGATGGTGGTAGCTTTAATTCGGTGCACGCAATCACCAACAATCTGGGTCATGTATTCACATTTGAAATTACTGGAAATGTGGAGGCTGCAATAGCTGAAGCAGTAATTATCCATCTTGGAGAAGAACAACTTGCTTCAATCAAACTTACTGCGATTAATCATGAGAAACTTGAAGTGCCAAAGCAGTTAGAGCCAGACAAATACATGACTCGATATAGTTCATGTGTTGACGCTAATGGGCCAATAAATAATAGCGTAGTTTATCTCTGTGCGGACAAAGTCACTGAGATTGCCCAAAGAGATGTGAAAGAAAAAATCTCTAGCTTGATGCGTACCGATTTAGAGAAAGATAAAGAGATTTTGCTTGAAGCACAGGAATTGTGGGCAGAGTACGTTCAAAAGCAATGCGAACTTCAAGCAAAATATGTTGGTTCGCCAATGATAAGTTATTGTCCCATGTTAAAATGGATTGAGCGAAATAAGGAATTGGATTTGTTGCTTAGTAGTTTTTTTGTGAATTAGCTAAAGAATATACCTAATAGCCACCTTGGATTCCCGGGCATTGTTCTGTCAAATCCAAGAAAGCACGGTCATATCTTTCTTTTGTCATGTAGTTAGGTAGCTGAATTTTGATATCTTTTTGAGGGCCAACATTCAGACCAAGAAAACCAACGCCCATGCGCAATTCGTCCTCATTTTCAAATGTATGGTCGTAACGGATTTCTCTTAATCCTGATTCCCCAAAAATCTCAAACCAAACGATATTGTTGACGTAATCAGGCTGATAAACAGCTGACCGCCAATTTGCTTTATTCAGGTCGTAGCTAATATAAATCTTTTGAATCGTGTGTGAGTAGAGGCCACCATTAGTTTCATACGATACTTTGCATCCGTCCACAGTAAGGTTTTCAATGCCTGGCGCCATAAAGCCATCATTACCAAACATCATAAAGCCAAAAGCTTTTCCAACTACTAGTGGGTTCGGACCGCTATCGTCAATCACTGACGCATTCACGGCTTGTATGTTGTGCAGCCAGAATGCTAGCAGGGCGGCAAGGTATAAAAGCATCTTCATGGCATATTCGTAACATGAAACTCAGTAATACTCCAAATTTGTATCCTTCCCCATAGCCTTCACCTATTTTTCCTGAAGACCATCCACCTATCGGTCTATCATCTCAGAAGGGCACTGCGTGGCTCTTAGATGGTCTCTGAGAGCATATCACTTGCGCATAGTTCAGAGCCTTCGCAAGGCTCTTGTTATTCAGTGCTAGCGCAATGCGATGCTTGGCATGACAATGATGCAATTCTGTGGGAACACGTCTTGAGAAGTAGTAGAAGCCACGCTTCTGATACAGATAGGCACTATAATGGTGTGCCATATGGTCTACCCACACTCCAATTGAAACAACAGCAATGCTTCAATTATAATGTGTTAACACATGATATGTCTTAGGAAATGGTGCCCAGGAGAAGACTCGAACTTCCACGACCATAATGGCCACTGGCACCTGAAGCCAGCGCGTCTACCAATTCCGCCACCTGGGCAACAGGGGCTTGCCCTTATCTCTTAGGCATCGTCACATGGACGTCAAAATAGCAATGAAAATTTTCCTGTCAAATGCTTTTCTTCTGAGGGCGCAAGCAGTATGATGCCGCTGCAATAGGAGCTGTATTCGGTCTGGCCATGCACTATGGGCGCACAGGCAAATGCAGGATTTAAAGGTTTAAGACATGCAAAATAAAACTGTAGCTGTCATCGGTGGGGCTGGCTTTGTCGGTCGGGCCGTAATTGAAAAGCTTGCGCGTGCAGGTGCCAGAATTGTGGTGCTCACTAGAAATGCAGAGCGCGCAAAGATCCTGAAGCCGCTTGGTGATGTTGGTCAAATTACAGCCGTCGCTGGTAATGCTCTAAATGATGCAGATTTGCAGCGTGTGCTTGCGCCAGCAGATATGGTCGTAAATCTTGTTGGCGTACTGGCATCGAAAGGGAAACAGTCATTCACAAATCTACATGCAAATTTGCCAGGCCGGATTGGTGAAATCGCACAACAGACAGATGTTCAGAAAATTGTGCATGTGTCTGCATTAGGTGCTGATTTGAATGCAGCAAGTGCTTCTGCCAGAAGTAAAGCAGAAGGCGAGCGCAATCTGCTGCGTGTAATGCCAAATGCTAGCATTTTGCGTCCCTCTGTTATTTTTGGCCCCGGTGATGGGTTTTTCTGCCGTTTTGGTCAGATGGCTATGATTGCTCCAGCTTTGCCACTTATTGGTGGTGGCCATAATCTGATGCAGCCTGTCTATATTTCAGATGTGGCTGAGGCTATTCAGAGATGTCTGGAAGATCCGCAAACAGATGGTCGCATCTATGAGCTTGGTGGCCCAACACAATATAGTTTCAAGAAGCTTATGGAAATGACCCGGGAAGCTACAGGCAGAAATGTTGCGCTAGTTAAAGTGCCTGCGCTAGCCATGAAGCTGCCAGCAGCGCTATTCTCTATATTGCCAAACCCGCCAATCACTAATGACCAGCTTCGGCAATTGGGTGAGGATAATATTGTTTCTGGAGATATGCCGGGCTTTGCTGAGTTAGGTATCGCACCACAACCAGCTGAAGCGCATATTGCGCATTTTCTCGCGCAATTCCGTCCCGGTGGCAGATTTGGTCGCTAGCCTTATGCAGATTTGGTCGTTAGCCCTGTAAGGTAAAAAGCTAAGCTCTAGCCGTGCCAATAGCGCGGTGCTGCGCCCACCATGCCTATCGGTAAAAACGAGATTGCAGCTGTTGGTATGCCACCGCGGGTGCAGAGATTTCTCTATTGCTAGGTAATATGCGTATCTTATCTAGCAGGCGCTCGGTATTTTAGATGATGCCAAATTGTATGAACTGCCTGCTTTTTGATGCTGCTACCATGATGCACTTGTCTGACATGAGAGGCTTTTGCTATTGACGCTGACGCTGAATTGCGGGGGCTGTTAGGACGCAAATGCTTATGCCGTACTATGCCTATTGGCTATCAAAGGCATGTCCTGTTGCGGTTTAAGTTAAATCACACCCATCGCTAGTAATCCGATAAGGACTACGCCTAGAGCAAGTCTGTAATAGACAAATATTTTAAAATCAGCCTTTGCCAGCCAGCCCATCATGAGACGGATGGCCAGAAGCGCTGTTGCAAAGGATAAAAGGGCGACCAGTACAGCATCTATCGTCAGGCTAAGATTATCACTTTTTATGAGTGAGATAGATTTTACCGCACCAGCTGCTACGATAACAGGTATAGATAATAGCAGCGAGAAACGCGCAACAGAGACTCTGTCATATCCTAAATAACGTCCCATCGTCATTGTCACACCACTTCGCGATGTGCCCGGTATCAAAGCCAAGATTTGCGCTATCCCAATTTTAAGTGCATCGCCGGTTGTTATGGCAGATAATGGTTTAGCGCTAGCAGATTTATCTGCATAAAACAGCCAGAGCGCAAAAATGATATTTGCCGCAGCCACCGTAATAGCCAGACGAAGCATGGCAGGGTCTAGAATTTCTATGATGAGCCCTGCTATCATGACAGGAATGCTTGCCAATATGAGCAGCCATCCGAGTTTGCGATCTGCAGATACATCTGGTGATGATTTGCGCGCGAAAAGCATGCTGCCAGCAATATGCCAGCAATCTTGCCGGAAATACAGGCAAACAGCGCCAAGGGTTCCAATATGTGCTGCGACATCTATCACTTGCCCCTGATCAGCAAAGCCAGATAGGGCTGGTAGCAAAACCAGATGCCCGGAAGAGGATACAGGCAGAAATTCCGTAATACCTTGGATGAGTGCAATTATTATGATGTGATGGAAAGCCAGCATGTATCTATTGCCTATGCCTGAAAATTTGGAAAGCTGATCATAGCCTATAACCCTTATGGTATGCGCGTCTGTGACCATGGCGGCGAGTGTATGATAGTGCAGCCTGTTAGGCAATTGATGTTAATAGTACCGAATCGGACCTATTAACATCATATAACATTAAATTAATCTTTAGCAGATGGGTTTTATTTGCAAAATTTTGAAATATATGGTAGCATTGTTGACCATTTATAGATGACCTAGAATGACATCATGGCCGCAGCTGGCGGTTTAGGTGGTTTGAATACAGCGAAATAGGGTTAGAGATGTTGCGACTCACTTTGGGTGCGTAATTTTGAATATCTGCCTAGTCATTGTATTCAGCATTCTGATTGAGGGAGGCCAGGGCTGATGGCTAAGAAAATGTTGCAATTTGTGACGACTGATAAATCGATGCCGTCAAAGCGGACTGCAGATGAGCGTCGTCAGGATTTTGACGAAATTTACAAGGATTTCGCAAAAGATAAGGCTGAAGAACAAGCGTCTCGCTGCTCACAATGCGGCGTGCCTTTTTGTCAGGTAAATTGTCCTTTGCATAATAACATACCTGATTGGCTGATGCTGACTGCTGAGGATCGCATGCAGGAGGCCTATCAGGTGTCATCTGCAACAAATAATTTCCCGGAAATCTGTGGCCGCATTTGCCCGCAAGATCGTCTATGTGAAGGTAATTGTGTTATCGAAAAGGGCTTTGAGTCTGTCACTATCGGGGCTGTTGAAAAATATATCACGGAAACAGCCTTTGAGAATGGCTGGGTCAAGCCTGTCCAGCCAGCTCATGAGCGTAGCGAATCTATTGGTATCATCGGTGCTGGTCCAGCTGGATTGTCAGCTGCAGAACAATTACGCAAAAAAGGCTATCAGGTAACTGTTTACGACCGGTATGACCGTGTTGGTGGCCTGCTTATTTATGGTATTCCAGGTTTTAAGCTCGAAAAAGATATTGTTGAGCGTCGTGCCAAGCTCATGGCTGATGGCGGCGTGACATTCAAGTTAAATTGTGAGATTGGCACAGATATCACCTTTGCAGACATTAAGGCGGAACATAATGCTGTCTTGATCGCAACAGGGGTCTATAAAGCCCGCGATATCCAAGTGCCAGGGGTAGGCATGGACGGTATTGTTCCGGCGCTTGATTATCTAACAGCCTCTAATCGTAAGTCTTTGGGCGACACAGTGCCTGATTTTGACAGTGGTATGCTGAATGCAGCTGGTAAGGATGTTGTTGTGGTTGGCGGCGGTGATACAGCGATGGATTGTGTGCGTACGGCCATTCGCCAAGAGGCAAAGTCTGTTACATGTCTATATCGCCGTGATAAAGCCAATATGCCAGGCTCGCAGCGCGAAGTGCAAAATGCGGAAGAAGAGGGTGTTACATTCCAGTGGCTATCTGCTCCGCATGCCTTTCTTGGCGATGAAGCTGTTTCAGCAGTGCGTGCACAACGCATTCATTTGGGCCAGCCAGATGCGACAGGTCGTCAGGTGCCTGAAATTATCGAAAATTCAGATTATGATATGCCAGCAGATTTAGTCATTAAAGCCCTAGGGTTTGATCCTGAAGATTTACCAACAATGTTCGATCAGCCTGAATTGCAGGTAACACGCTGGGGTACGGTGGCCATTGATTGGAAATCCATGATGACTCAACTGCCTGGTGTATTTGCAGCTGGGGATATTGTGCGCGGTGCCTCACTAGTGGTCTGGGGTGTGCGTGATGGTCGTGATGCTGCTGATCGTATTGATGCTTATATTCAGGCAGAGCTACGTGGTGAGCACCGAGCTGCTGGGTAAATTATCTAAATATTGTCAGCTTGCGTGCTGACAAATGCAAATCGCAAAATAATCCGGCCAGCTGGCTGGTATGATTGAATTAAGAGATGAAGGTAAAGGTCATGACATTTGAGAAGAAGCCTTTTGAAAATCCATCCTTTAACGCAGAGACATATATTTCTGATAGACAAGCAGCCGAAGCGCGCTTGATTGAAGCCGGCGCCTATGACCCGACATGGGAGCATGATAATTGCGGTGTTGGCTTTGTTGCCTCTGTTGATGGGACGCCAAAGCGCGCTGTTGTTGATGCCGCGATTGAAGCTTTGCAATCTATCTGGCATCGCGGCGCTGTTGATGCTGATGGTATGACAGGGGATGGCGCTGGTATTCATATTGCTATCCCGCGTGACTTCTTTATTCAGCATATTGCCAGAACCGGTCATAAGGATGATGGTGGCAAGCTTGCAGTTGGTATGGTGTTTTTGCCGCGTGAAGATTTAGCAGCACAGGAAACCTGCCGCTGTATCGTTGAACGTGAGATACTGGCAATGGGGCATTCTATCTATGGGTGGCGTCAGGTACCTGTGGATATCCGCTCACTAGGTGACAAGGCACGCGCTACACGTCCAGAAATTGAACAGATCATGTTCTCGATGCCGGTCGAGATGAGTGAAGTTGAAGCTGAAAGACAATTATTTGTCATTCGCCGCCGTATTGAAAAAGCTGTGTTGGCAGAGCTTGTAACAGATTTCTATGTCTGCTCCTTATCAACACGTTCAATCATTTATAAAGGTATGTTCCTTGCTGAGCAGGTAACAGCTTTTTATCCAGACCTGTTGGATGAACGCTTTATTTCAGACTTTGCTGTTTATCATCAGCGTTATTCTACAAATACATTTCCGACATGGCGGCTAGCCCAGCCATTCCGTATTCTCGCGCATAATGGCGAAATCAATACGATTCGGGGCAATATGAACTGGATGTCATGCCATGAAGATCGCATGGATAGCCCTGTCTTTGAGGGTGTAATTGACGATATTAAGCCTGTTATCGCAAAGGGTAGCTCTGACTCTGCTGCTTTGGACTCAGTTTTTGAGTTGCTTCTGCAAGGTGGGCGCAGTCTACCTATGGTCAAAACCATGATGATCCCAGAAGCCCTTGCTAGCGATGATGCAGATGCAGATAGCGAATCTCTTGCACAGCTCTATGCCTATTGTAATGCAGTGATGGAGCCATGGGACGGTCCTGCAGCGATTGCCGCTTTTTCTGGTGACTGGGTCATCGGTGGTACAGATAGAAACGGTTTGCGTCCATTGCGCTACACACTCACAAAGTCAGGCCTTCTAATCGCAGGGTCTGAAACTGGCATGGTAACAGTGCCTGACAGCGACACGCTGGAAAAAGGCCGCCTTGGCCCTGGTGAGATGCTGGCTGTGAATCTAGCTGAAGGCCGGATGGTCCGTGATTCTGAATTGAAGTCAGAGCTTGTGGCTAGCAATGATTGGTCACAATGGACTGAACGCTCAAAGAAGATGGATAGCCTGCTGGCGAGTGCTAACACTGAAAAGAGTGATACACCTGATGATGAAACACGCCGCCGTCGTCAACTGATGGCTGGCTGGTCCATGGAAGATATGGAATTACTGCTACAGCCTATGGCACAGACAGGCAAAGAAGCTGTCGGTTCTATGGGTGATGATGCGCCTCTTGCTGTTTTGTCAGGACGCTATCGTGCATTACATCATTTCTTCCGCCAGAATTTCTCTCAAGTCACCAACCCGCCAATTGATAGCTTGCGTGAACGTCATGTGATGACTTTGCAGACTAGGCTCGGCAATTTGGGTAATATTTTGGATGAAGCGCCAGAACAGTGCGACCATCTATTATTGAACTCACCTGTCATCACAAATGATGAATGGCGTGCGCTTAATCAATATCTGGGTGATGGTGCTGTCTTTATTGATTGTACCTTCCCAGCAGACGGTGGTGATAACGCGCTGAAGACGGCATTAGATCGCATTCAAGATGAGGCTGAAAATGCAGTGCGTGGTGGTTGTGAGCATGTGATGCTATCTGATCGCGGTACGGATGCTGGCCGTGTGCCTATCCCGATGATTTTGGCAACTGGAGCTGTGCATTCACATCTGGTGCGTCAACAGCTGCGCACATTCGCCTCAGTGAATATTGCCTCTGGTGAGTGTATGGATGTACATCATTTTGCTGTTTTGATAGGTGTTGGCGCGACGACTGTGAATGCCTACGGTGCTGAATGGGCCATCCAAGAACGTATGGAAAAAGGTCTATTGCCAGGGCTTACCTTACGTGAAGCTGTAAGCAACTACCGTAATGCGATTGAGCTCGGACTTCTGAAGATCATGTCTAAGATGGGTATTTCGCTGATTGCGTCCTACCGCGGCGGCTATAATTTTGAAGCCCTTGGACTATCTCGCTCACTTGTGGCGCAATATTTCCCACCAATGTCCTCTCGGATATCAGGGCTCGGTCTTAACGGTATTCAAAAGCGTGTTCTTGAGCGCCATGAACGTGCCTTCAATGAAGAGATTGACTATTTACCAGTTGGCGGACAATTCCGGTTCCGTAAATCTGGTGAGCGGCACGCCTTTGATGGTCAGATCATCCATGCAATGCAGCATGCTTGTGATACAGGCTCATATGATAGCTGGAAGAAGTATGTCTCTCTTATTGAACGGCAAGGCCCTGTAAATCTTCGCGACCTGCTAGATTTTTCATCGCCAAATACGGCTATCCCTGTTGAGCAGGTAGAGAGCATTACAGATATACGCCGTCGGCTTGTCTCACCAGGTATTTCACTTGGTGCTTTAAGCCCGGAAGCACATGAGACCCTCTCGATTGCGATGAACAGAATTGGTGCAAAATCTGATTCAGGCGAGGGTGGTGAAGATCCAGAACGCTTCAATCTGCGCCCGAATGGGGACAACCCATCTAGTGCGATTAAACAGGTGGCATCTGGACGTTTTGGTGTGACAGCTGAATATCTGAATAATTGCACAGAGCTTGAGATTAAAGTTGCACAAGGCGCGAAGCCAGGCGAAGGGGGCCAATTACCTGGTATTAAGGTGAATAGCATCATTGCCAAGCTACGTCATTCTACTGAAGGTGTGACACTCATCTCACCGCC
This sequence comes from Alphaproteobacteria bacterium, assembly GCA_011522945.1. Lineage (GTDB taxonomy): Bacteria > Pseudomonadota > Alphaproteobacteria > Puniceispirillales > Puniceispirillaceae > WTHY01. The sequence continues at coordinate 340 of WTHY01000027.1, read as the reverse complement.
GCCACATCACGATATTTATTCTATCGAAGATTTGGCGCAGCTCATTTATGATCTGAAACAAATCAATCCAGATGCGAAGGTCTGTGTGAAACTTGTTGCCTCTACTGGCATCGGCACAATCGCTGCAGGCGTTGCCAAAGCCAAGGCTGATACAATTCTGGTATCAGGCCATGGTGGTGGCACAGGGGCTAGCCCACAATCCTCTATCAAGCATGCAGGTATGCCTTGGGAGATGGGTTTGTCTGAGGTGCATCAGGTTCTTTCAATGAACGGGCTGCGTGACAAAGTGGTTCTGCGTACAGATGGTGGTCTGAAGACTGGTAGAGACATCTGTCTCTTA
>WTHY01000016.1:4065-9936 GCA_011522945.1 Alphaproteobacteria bacterium | reverse complement strand
CTATTGTGGCTGATATTCTTACCTTAAGTCGTGCAACTAAATCATCTACATCTTTCCAGAATATGTGATTATACTGACGTGTGTCGAACTGTATTTTGTCCTTTTGACTATCTTGGCAGGTGAATATTACCTCCTGTCCCAATCCCTTTGCAAAGCCAGCTTCAAAGTAGACACTTCCACGCGCGCCATCTTCCCCATGTGTGAAATCTGCTACCATAAAATGTGAGCGCTTTATGGATACGATAATTTCATCATGAATTTGGCCATTAAATTCCACATCTTTTATCCGTAATGGCTCATAACCTGCTTCTTTAATCCCTTTTCGAATTCCAGTTTCATAAACATTATCCATTGATTCATCAAACCACATGGCCACAAATGCTATGTTACTAGGATCATTCTCGGGTTTTTGAATTTCCTCAAGCTTATGGTAGCCAGGAAATTTCAAGGAAAGGTCTGAAGATAATATTGCCTCTCCAATATTGTAGTCAGTTTTAATGATCCATCTGGAATCTATACAAAAATCGATTATAAATTCTAATTCTTGTTCTAATAAACTGTCTGTCCATGCCAACAATTCAAAAAAACGAGCGTCATCAGTATCAGGAATAAAGGTGACCTTATCTCCTAATCTAGGTAAACTCTTGTCCAGATATCTTAAAAGATTATGGCATCGTTGACGGACAGTCGGTTTTGCGGAATAACCAAGATCTTCAAATGTATCTGAAAATATTTCTGGCTCTGGGTTGCCTGAAATTCGCTGTCTCACCATCCAAGATGTCAAATCTCGTTTTCTGTCATCACATGCTGCATTTGCCCAATTGTCAGGATGTTCTAAAAATTCCAATGCAGACCCGGTAATAAAATAACGGCCACCTGTGCGCGGCGAATCAACGATCTTTCCGTCTCGGTTGGCATCACGAAATTGCGCTTGTGTACCCCAGATAGGGCATTTATCTGGATAGGGGCGTCCGATATTTTTTGACATGGTAACTCCATAATGCTGTGCGGGTCTCAAACTTATGCACATCATTATGCCGGTTGTGACTTAATAAAAGGTTACGCTGTTGGTGTTTTGATGTTGGATTATCAGACAACGCACTGAATATTAGTATTATCTAATGTAGAATGACTGTGACTGACCGGCCCAAGGCATTTGGCCCAAGGCATTTGGCCAAAGACAACTGGCGTGAGTCGTCTGGTCTGAGACATCTGGCGCGAGATATCTAGTGCCATATATGATCGCACCAAATATGAGACATAATTTGGCGAACGACGCCTTAATAGTTGGTTTGCCAATAGTTGGCATTCGGGCTTAGGCAGCTCTTAAAAGCGTGGCGTTCGAACGATTTGTTTAACAACAATATGCGCGCACTTAGACGGCAACGAAATCGAAGGTGTTCAAAAATGGATTGCTCTCCAATAGACTTGTTGTGATCAGCGGATCTTTGAAATAGAAGACACCTTCAAGAAGTAGGTTTTGTATGGCTGGTTCAGAAATACTTTGCCCTTACCTTCGAACGGCTCAGGCGCGTATCTCTGGCAGGGGCGTTGCATCTGGGGTGCTGTGATAGGCGCGCTTATGGTGGCATTATTTTCAAGCCGCCCCACGAAACAAAAAGCCCCTGCAATCAGCAGAGGCTTTTCGGATTTCTGGGAGGAAATGCAGTCTGTTATTTATTTCGCATCAATCACATTGGCATCATTCAGGATGTCAATTTTGCGTGGCTTCATCGCCTCTGGCACTTCACGTACCAGATCGATATGCAGCAGCCCATCTTTCATACGGGCGCCTTTAATCTGGATAAAGTCTGCCAGCTGGAAACGCCGCTCAAATTGCCGGCCAGCAATGCCGCGATACAGGAATGTGCGGCTGTCATCCTCTTCGTCTTTGGGTGTCTGGCCTTTGATGATCAGCTTTTGCTCATGCAGGGTAATATCCAGATCATCTTCTGAAAAACCAGCCACAGCCATGGTAATGCGATAATCTGTATCGCCGCGCTTTTCGATATTATAGGGAGGCCAGTTTGGCTGGCCGCCATCAGTGCCCTGTACCAGATGGTCGACGAGATTCGCCATGCGGTCAAAGCCGATAGCACTGCGGTAAAAAGGGGTTAAATCTAAACGTGTCATAAATGGCTCCTTTAATAAGCAAGCAAGTTTGTAATACAGCCTCCAAAACTGGCAGGCTGGGAACAGGATGGTGCAATTGCCCCCATCCCTATTCTTTAGGTAAGGAGCCTTTTTTCTGATTTCAAGAGCCGCGCTATTATCTCAGTAGGCAGATATAAAACAGGCCTATCCAAAGCGGCCTCAATAATCTGGGTGGGAATAGTGGCTCTGATAGAAGCCTCGAAGGCTTTAGCAGGTGTCGGTGCGGCTGACAAAAACAGGGCCTAAGGATAGAAGGTGAAGCTTTTAGGTGCCCAGGAATTTGATAAGAAGTACTGGCAAAAATTACTGGCAAAAAGTACTGGCAAGAAGAAACGGCCACCAAAGCCCAAGGCTGCAGGGGCAGATATGACAAATGGACGAAATTAACAATGCAAAGACAGGCCCAAAATCTTGCCCTCAAAAATTTAGCCCTGAAGAAAAGGCACTAGTGCAGCAGAGCAAAAACAAGCCTGAGGGAATGGCTATGAACCATAGTAATTTTAAAAAATAGAGAAGGGCAGACATAAAAAAACCGGCTAAGAAGCCGGTTTTCAGGACCTTTGTAATTGTAGTTTGGTGAAGCGCTTATACGCCCAAGCCACCAAAACGCTTGTTGAAGCGTGCAACCTGACCTTCTGTACCAAGCAGGCGCTGGACACCTGTCCAAGCTGGATGGTTCATCGGGTCGATATTTAGTTTCATCACATCACCTGGCTTGCCCCATGTCGAGCGGACTGTGCGCTCTGAGCCATCGGTCATCACCAATGTGATTTCGTGATACTCTGGATGGATATCTTTTTTCATTTTATCTCTCCTTTATGCCTGGCTGCTAGCCTTGTTTTGCCTGCGCCAAGCAAGCGCGCCGGATATAGTCCGACAAGAATACTTTTCTGGAAAAGCCTATAGTTTCACCAGTGAAGCAGTGATATACCCGTCTTCAGCCGATGATGCAAGACCCAAGAGACGCGATAAATGCGAAAAACCTTCACTGCCGACCAAAATTTGATAGCTAGGCAACCAGATAACAAGGCTTCTGATAGAGCAGCTTTGTCTAATCTGTTGATATTCAGGCCCTTTGTGCGCCCTTATATGAAGCTCATTCTGGCTGCGATTGCCTCTATATTGCTTGTGTCTGCAGCACTTTTATCTATGGGGCGAGGGCTTGCCTATCTTGTTGATACAGGACTTGGCGGTGATGATCCGGCGCTGTTAAACCGCGCGGTGCTTGTAACGCTTGGGATCGCTCTGATTCTTGCCTTTGGTAGCTATATGCGCACAAGCCTGATTAATCAGGTAGGAGAGCGTGTTATGGCTGATTTGCGGCGGGCTGTCTTTCAGCATTTGATGCAACTCTCAACCAGCTGGTTTGAAACCGCACGGACAGGCGATATTCTATCACGCCTTACTGCAGACACAGCTGTTGTTCAGGCCGTGCTAACCTCAACATTATCTATGGCAGCACGTAATGTGATTCTCTTGCTAGGGGGGCTCATTCTTGTTGTGATGACAAGTCCAAAAATGTCACTTGTTGTGGCGATTGTCGTGCCTGTTGTGGTTCTACCTCTGATATTTATGGGGCGCCGTTTGCGCAAAGCCTCTCGTAAAGCACAAGACAAGCTTGCTGACGTTTCCGTTCATGCTGAAGAAAGCCTGACAGCTATTCGCACTGTGCATGCCTTTGCGCAGGAGGCAGCCGCTGAAACACGCTTTAACAGGGCTGTCGATGGTGCTTTGGAAGCGGCGTTGTCGCGTGTCAGGCTGCGCGGCTTGCTATCAGGCATAGTGATATTTTCGGTGATTTCTGGCATAGCAGCAATTTTGTGGATTGGTGGTCAGGATTTGCTAGCTGGCAGAATATCAGCTGGTGATTTATCAGCCTTTGTCTTCTACGCCTTTCTGGTAGCCAGTGCCACAGGTGCGCTATCAGAGCTGAGTGGCGATTTGCAACGGGCAGCTGGCGCCGCTGATCGTATTGCTGCATTGCTACGGGCAGATCAGCATCTGGCTATTACCGAAACGCCCAAGACTCTGCCAAAGACAGATGCTTTATCTGTATCATTTGAGTCAGTCAATTTTGCCTATGACAGCCGTCCGGATGTGCCAGCTGTGCGTGATGTAAGCCTGACGATTGAGGCTGGTCAGCGCGTGGCGCTCGTAGGGCCAAGCGGGGCTGGTAAATCAACATTATTCCATCTATTGCTGCGGCTTTATGATCCTGATGCTGGTCAGATAAAGTTAAACAATATCGCGATAAATGATTTATCATTATCTGATTTGCGTGGGCAAATCGGTCTTGTGCCTCAAGACCCAGCGCTATTTTCTGCGAGCATTTATGACAATCTGGTTTTTGGGCGACCAGAAGCGAGCCTGGATGAGGTTATGGATGCCTCAAAACGTGCTGCGGCCCATGATTTTATAATAGACTTGCCAGATGGGTATGACTCACTAGTGGGCGAAAAAGGTGTGCGCTTGTCCGGTGGTCAGAAACAGAGGCTAGCTATTGCGCGGGCCTTGCTGCGTAATCCAGCGCTTTTGCTATTAGATGAGGCAACAAGCGCTTTAGATAGTGTGAGTGAGGCAGCAGTTCAGGCCTCACTAAGGCGTCTGATGCAGGGACGTACCTCTCTTGTGATTGCGCACCGGCTCTCAACAGTGATTGATGCTGACACCATCTTATTAATGGAAAATGGTCAGGTTGTTGATAGTGGTGACCATGAATCGCTTCTGGCACGCTCTCCCTTATATCAAGAGCTTGTGGCACATCAATTTGGCCAGGCTTAAGCGCATCGGCGCATGCGCTTTATCGGGCGCTGGAGCGCTAGAATTGGAACAGAACTCGTATCAGAGCAGCGTGAGCCTTATCGCAAGCGGGAGCGCTAGATGCAGACCTTGAGCCAGACTTAGCGCCAAAATGCGCAACAGACCTAGTGCAGCGTGACTATGGCTAAACTATTGGCTTTATTGGATGCCTATAAGTTTTTTTTAATCTGATGTGCTTATAAATCCTAAAATTGCAAAATGCGGGTTTGCTGTATCTGTTGCTAAGCTGCCAACAACCTGTTTGTCTGCTCGAAGTGCATGCAGGCTGGCAGACAGTTTGTCTGTTGGATTATCCGTGACATCAACTACAACTTGCAGCCTAGACTGGAGGGACCCTGCAATTTGCCCGGTCTGGAACTGACCTTGTGCCTTTAGATTTAACTGTATGTCATTTTGTAATTTATGTGTGCTTTGAAATTGCAACGCGCTTTTTGCCAGATCTAGCTGTAAGGATCCTGCGCCGGATGAAAGTATGTGACCATCAGTTGCATAGAGATCTACCGACAAGGTGTAGGCGGCTTTTGACAATGTTTCCAGACTATCAATAGGCATATATGCAAAGCTGGTCAGTGTGAGGTTTAGTTTCGAATCACGCGACAATGTCTGACTGACAAACTGGCCATCTGTTATGTCATACTGTTTTGAAGCAACTGTTATTGACGTTTGCGCGCCACCATCTGGGAGGAGGACAGATATCATTTCAGACCGGTTTGTTTGAACCGGCTTTTGAGACGGGGCGACTGATATGTCTAACTGTGCTGGAACAGACGGCATTCCCGGAATAACAGCTCTCTCATTTTCTGCATCTGGCAGGATAAGATTTTCATGTCCTTCTTTAACTGCCAGATTGGTGGCCATGATAAATCGTAAAAGCTGGCTGTCCCATTCCAGAGAGGC
>WTHY01000016.1:0-3965 GCA_011522945.1 Alphaproteobacteria bacterium | reverse complement strand
TCGATGCGTCTGTTTTTCTGGCGGGCTTCAGGCGTATCGGCGTTATCAATGGGCTGGAACTCCCCAAATCCAGTTGCAGCTAATCTGTTAGCTGGAACACCTTGTGCTATGAAAAATCGCACCACTGATAAAGCACGCTCGGTTGATAGGTCCCAATTATCAGTATAGAAATTTGTTACAGGAACGTTATCTGTGTGACCATCAACCTGCAATACCCAGGGTATGTCTGACGGAATGAGGGTAGCAATATCAATAAGAGCTTGGCCAATTTGTGCAAGTTGTTGTTCACCGTCCGGATTGATTTTTGCCTGACCCGGGGCAAATAACACTTCTGACTGGAAGACAAATCTATCGCCTACTACCTGCACATCAGCACGCCCTTCTAGCAAGGCGCGCACCTGACCGAAAAACTCTGAGCGGAATTGCTGTAATTCCTGAACACGGCTTGCAAGAGCGTTATTCAAAGATCTACCTAAATTCGCAATAGCAATTTTATCAGCAACAGATTCCTGTTCTTTGTCTGATAAAAGCGCACGCAATTCATCTAGTTCAGCCTGAAGTGATGTCGCCGCCAGAATGAGTCTGTCAATTTCCGCCTTTGCTTCTAAAGAGGCATTATTGGCAGAGGCAAGATCTATATCACGCGCAGATATGGTCTCTTCTGCCTTTGCCAAGGCCGCTGCAGCTGCATTCAGCTCAGTCTCTCGTCTGACCAAATCAGCCTCTAGAATCAGAATACGCTTTTCACGTTCTTCTAGCGTCAGGTTGGTCTCTTCAAGCTGCTTCTGGTTTGCGGCTAACGCACGTTGTCTTTCTGTGAGTTCTGTTTGCGCTAACAGCAATTTGGCAGCTTCTGCATCCAATAGCGCCTGTAGGTCGCCTAACTTTGCGGCCTGTGTGTCTCGCTCGGCCTCCAGCGCAGATAGCTGATTATTCAGCGCATCTTGCAGGCTTAGATTGGCAGCAAGCTGACTTTCAAGTGTTGTTATCGTTCGCGCACGCTCACCAAGTGTTAAGCGGGCTTGTTCCAACTGCTGCTGTAGGAGGTTGCGCTCATCTGTTAGTTTGAATAGGGCTTGTGATGTTTGCGCCAATTCAGAGGATAGGTCAGCTGTGGCTTCACGCTCTAAATTTAACAGACCTGTTAAAGTGCTAAGCTCTGCACGCAGGCGGGAGAGGCTGGCATCCTGACCAGATACGCGATAGGCCAGATTGGCTTGTATCAAGACAAACACCATCAGCACAAAGACAAATACCATCAATAGGCTTGCAAGTGCGTCCACAAAGCCAGGCCAGGTGAAATCACCTGGACGAGAGCGTGTACCTAAACGGGAGAGGGCCATAATCTTAGTCCTATCAGCCTAGGATTTAGTCTGTTTGGCAGTGCCGAGGACAGCTTTCGATAGGGCTCTGACCTCTGATGTAAACACAGAATTTTGTTCTTTTGCTGACTCCTGAAGCTGTTTTGTTAGCTGGTCGATTTGTGTGTTCAAAACAGCAAGCTGTTCTCGAATGCGTCTGTCATCTGCCATTTGCTCTGTCAGCGTGGCAAGAGAGACATTTAATTGGGCCAACTGCTCACGGCTTTGTGTGCGGTCCGCCTCTGATTTTTCTATGGCTTTTGCAAGTGTGACCATAGCACGAGCACCTTCTTCAGAGAGGCCGGCTGCCAAAGCTGCATTTCCAGCTGAACTGGCGCCAGTATCAGACACATCATTATATCTGGCAAAAGCAGATAGCCAATCTTCAACCTCATTGAAAAACCGCCCCATAGCTTGGCCTAATTGCAGGTCTAGAAACCCAAGAATCAAGGATCCTGCTAGTCCGAATAGGGAGGAGGAAAAGGCTGTTGCCATACCATCCAGCGGGGCATCAAGTCCGGTACGGAGCTGGCTCATCATCTGCTCAAAATTTGTAGAGCCCAAATCAAGGCCCTCTACAACACCGCCAACAGAGGCAATTGTCTCAAGCAAACCCCAAAAAGTACCAAGCAGTCCTAAGAAAATTAGGAGCCCTATCATATAGCGCGAAATATCGCGCCCTTCATCTAATCTGGCAGCCACACCATCGAGCACAGAACGCAATGACAAGGCAGATAATTGTCTGTCATGACGCGAATCTGCCAACATGACATTCACTGTGGCGAGAACCACCGGCTTGCGTGCTGTTGGGTTCAAGCTTTTTGTGCGCTGTATATCTGTAAGCCATCTAACTTCTGGGCCAAGCCGCATCACTTGTCGCATGACATAGCCAATGCCGATGAATGCCACGCCAACAATAACGCCATTCAGAAGAGGATTACCTAAAAAGGCGAATAAAATGGGCTTGTATAAAATGCCAATAATCAACGCAATCAGCACTAGAACACTGATCATTCTATAAAGATATGTGCGTGGATCTGTCATAAACCTCTCCTGCCGTACCTGTCACAAATCTGCGACAGAGTCCTTTTAAACTATCAGATGCACAAACGTCATTTAGGCATCTTTAGCTAAAAGAATGGCAGGAATATGACAGGCTGAAAAGCAGAAATCCTGCTTCTTATCATACGCATGAGATATTTCTGATAATCAGACTCTGGTCAGCCCTTAACTATAGTCTCATCTTAGTCTGGTCAGTCTTTGGAAATAGCAGGGTTATCCGCGTAGTGTCTTTAATAGTGGCACGTGCAGGGCAGAATTTGCTGCGACGACATTGCCAGATTTAAAGGCTAGGTCGCGGGCTGAAAAATCTGAGACAAATCCGCCAGCTTCCCTGACTAGAACTATGCCAGCAGCTATATCCCATGGTGACAAACCACGCTCCCAGAAGCCATCATACCGACCAGCAGCCACCCAGGCTAAATCTAGGGCAGCAGACCCAAATCTGCGCACGCCTGAAGATGATTTTGCAACACGGTTTAATTCCTCTTGGAACTGGGCGTCGGTCTCTTCTGAACCGCGACCAAGAAATGGAATGCCAGTGGCAAATAAAGCATCTGCCATCTGACGCCGACCTGATACGCGCATACGCCGACCATTTACAAATGCGCCTGTACCTTGTTCTGCATGGAAAAATTCATTGCGGCACGGATCATATATAATGCCAGCTGTCAGCTTATCATTTTTAAGTACAGCAATGGAAATCGCGAAATGCGGAATGCCATGCAGGAAGTTGGTTGTGCCATCAATAGGATCAATGATCCATGTGGGCGCCTCTTTGTCATTTTGAACAGAGCCGCCTTCTTCCATCATGAAGTTCCAGTCAGGGCGGGATTTTTCCAGCTCTTCACGGATAGTTGCCTCAGCAGCAATATCGGCCTGAGACACGAAGTCGGCGGCACCTTTTCGGCTTACCTGTAGGTTTTCAACTTCACCGAAATCGCGCATCATGCGGCGGCTTGCTTTATCAGCCGCGCTGAACATCACATTAATAAGAGCAGATTTTACAGCCATAAATGATTAGTCCTTTGCCCGCTCAACATATGTGGCATCTTCTGTTTTCACAACAACACGTGTGCCAGCTTCAATATGAGGTGGCACCATAATGCGAACGCCATTATCTGCCATGGCAGGCTTATAAGATGAAGACGCTGTTTGACCTTTAACGACAGCGTCAGCTTCTACAATTGTAACAACAACTGTATCAGGCAGGCTGATAGAGATAGGCTCTTCTTCGTAGAATTGGACGCTAACTGTCATGCCATCTTGCAGAAACGCAGCACTATCGCCTAGCATATCTTGGTTAAGTTCAAACTGATTATAGGTTTCAGAATGCATGAAAACGTGATTATCACCATCAGCATATAGGTAGGTGCAATCAGCTTCTTCTAGAATGACACGCTCAACAGTTTCTGTTGCCCGAAATCTCTCATTCAATTTCGTACCATCACGAATATCGCGTAATTCTACCTGGGCAAAAGCGCCACCCTTACCTGGCTTTACATGGCTGATTTTTACAGCAGCCCAAAGCCGGTTATTATGGTT
>WTHY01000179.1 GCA_011522945.1 Alphaproteobacteria bacterium | reverse complement strand
TGAATGTGTTGCTGCAAGGTCTACTGTTTCCATAACGTTGCGTTACCTTCTTTTTAACAAAACTACCTGCCAATTTGCAGGGTTCACACTTAACCTGACGAGCTGGCTCCTATCTGGTATGATGCGCATCTCTTACCATATTTCACATCGCTCTAAGGTGTTGAATCCTTTTGATTAGCTATCCTATTCATCTCTTGGCGTACGGGCAAAGGCCATCGCTTTGGACCAGTTGCAACATTCACCCACACACCTTCCACAATAACTCTGGCAAAAATATGGCCTGTATTGAGACTATAAATTTTTTGATCAATTTCGGCACGCACACCGCTAAATTGCTGCAAATCTGACACAACGACAAGCCTGTCATTCAGCTTTGCCGGCCGCATAAAATCAACCTGCATCTTGGCAATGACAATAGTCTCGTTATTTGTTTCCAGATACTGCTGAAGATTAATGCCGCAGAGACGCAATAGCGCAGACCGGCCTCTTTCTGCAAAATTCACATAATTCGCATGATATACTATGCCGCCAGCATCTGTATCTTCATATTGCACTATCATCGGATAATGATGTGAAGCCCCAACCATGATACCATCTAAGCCAACAGATATATCGTGAATTTTATTATCAAATTCTAATATTTCAGTGAAAGTCATCTGCCTTGTCTTACGTTATTCATCAGCTTCTGAGGTTGCGCTGAGCAGGTCAAGTTGGCTCAGTGTTTCAGCCGGTGGGGTTAGGCCTAAATGTGACCAGCCAGAGGCTGATAGGCATCGCCCGCGCGGCGTGCGCATGAGAAGGCCTTCTTGAAGTAAATATGGCTCAATGACTTCTTCTAGCATATCACGCTGCTCGGCAAGAACAGCGGCAAGTGTCTCAACACCTACAGGACCGCCGCCATAATTTTCTGCCAGACAGGACAGATATTTCATATCCATCGCATCAAGACCACGTCTATCAACCTCAAGTCGTTGTAGGGCTGCGTCTGCCACATCTGCTGTTATAATCTCAACGCCGTCTACAGCAGCAATATCACGCACCCGCCGCAAGAGTCGTCCAGCAACACGAGGTGTGCCGCGTGACCTGCGTGCCACCTCTCTTGCCCCATCATCAGCCAGGTTCATATTTAGCTTTACCGCCTGTTTTGAGAGGATGAGCATTAACTCCTCTGTTGTATAAAATTGCATGCGCATCTGGATGCCAAAACGATCACGCAGCGGCGTTGTCAGCAGCCCGGCTCGTGTGGTGGCGCCAACTAATGTAAAGGGCGGTAAATCAATCCGCACAGAGCGCGCAGATGGACCTTCACCTATAATCAGATCCAGTTGGAAATCTTCCATTGCTGGGTACAGCACTTCTTCTACAGCCGGATTTAGACGGTGAATTTCATCAATGAAAAGCACATCACGCGGCGCCAGATTTGTTAAAAGCGCAGCAAGATCACCTGCTTTGGCAATCACTGGTCCTGATGTTGCACGAAAGCCGACATTTAGCTCTGCAGCTACGATTTGCGCCATCGTTGTTTTACCAAGGCCAGGCGGACCATGCAGCAATGTGTGATCCATAGCATCAGAACGCGTTTGGGCAGCCTGAATAAAGGTCTCAAGATTACGCCGGCCAAGTCCCTGCCCGATAAAATCAGCGAGCTGTCGCGGACGCAGAGCAGGATCCATCTGCTCTGCTTGCGCTGGGTCTATCAATCTATCTGGCGCTCCAGCTGGCATATTATCTTCAATGCTCATTTATTATTGCACCTCATGCCAAGTCTTGTGCGCGATAGGCGCCCATTGTCTTTGTAGATATCATAGCCGGCTCCCCAGCTGGCGTAAGGCAGCCCCAATAAGTGCAGATTCTGACATATCAGGCGTTTCTGCCAAAGCATTTGTCACAGCCTGCCAGGCTTCAGCCCGTCCATAACCAAGATTCACAAGCGCTGATAATGCCGCCTCTTGATGGGCAGCGCCGCCAGTTCCAGATGCAGCCTGACCGGACGATATAGTACCAGCAGCGGCATCCCCTGTATCTATAGAAGCAGCCCCGCCTAAAGATAATTTGCCAATTTTCTCTGCAAGTTCATTCACAATACGTTGTGCCAGCTTAGGGCCGACACCGTCTGCACGTGTCACCATTGCTTTATCACTTGCCATGATAGCCTGACGCAAAGCCTCCGGTGACAGCACTGATAATATCGCCAAAGCTGCCTTTGCCCCAACACCCTGGACGGTTTGTAACAAGCCAAACGCCTGTTGTTCATCAGCATCAGCAAACCCATAGAGAGTCATGCTGTCTTCTCTAACAATCATCTCCGTTAAGATCGTTACGGTCTCGCCCAAACCGCCAATCTGTTCAAGAGACCGTCGTGATACAGTCGCTAAATAGCCTACGCCACCTACATCTATGATGATCTGCGCGCCTGAAATCCGTATAAGCGTTCCTGATAATTGCGCAATCATAGACCTGTCTCCTTTGCTAAGGCCTTTTCAATAGCTGCTGCCAGCCCAGCTGCCGGCTTTGCTTTTTTCGAGCGAGTCTTTGTTTCTGATAAATATTGCGGGCCAAGATTTATAGCAGCTATTGCCAGCGCTAGCGCATCTGCAGCATCGGAGCCAGAGGGCCGCACACCTAACAGGCGTGTCACCATTTCCTGAATTTGATGCTTATCAGCTGTGCCAGTGCCTGTGATCGCCTTTTTCATCTGGCGGGCTCCCACTTCTGATAAGGGCAAGCCAACACTAGAGCATACCTGCATCGCAACACCGCGCGCCATACCAAGTTTGATAGCTGAGCCAGCGCCTTTTGCTACAAATATAGATTCAATCGTAGCCGCATCTGGCATCCACTCAGCAGCAACATGACGAAGCCCATCGTCAATCTCCTGCAATCTAGCTGCATCCGGCGCCCCACTTGTTGTGCGCACCGTACCATGGGCAACATGCTCAAGACGGTTTCCTGTCTGACGCACAACGCCCCAGCCTGTACATTGCAAGCCTGGATCAATGCCAAGCATTAACATAGTGCATGTCTCTGGCAAGGCGCCTTTGTCATATTACCCAGCCAGCTTTGCCATAAGCTCATCATCAATCTCAAAATTCGCTGAAACATTCTGGACATCTTCATTATCATCCAGAACATCGAGCAATTTTAACAATGTGCTTGCCTGTGCCTCATTTACCGAGATGCTATTCTGCGGCCGCCAAGTTAGCTCTGCCTCTTCTGGAGCACCTAACGAGGATTCCAAAGCTTCACGCACAGCCATAAAGTCTGCCGGGTCTGTTAAAATCAGATGCCCATTTTCATCAGATTCAACATTATCGGCTCCTGCCTCAAGAGCCGCTTCAAAAACAGCATCCGCATCACCTGCCTCGACGGTATAAATAAGCTGACCAACCTTATCAAACATGAAGCTCACTGAGCCTGTTTCACCCATTGAGCCCCCATATTTGTTAAAGGCTGCACGAACCTCTGATGCAGTCCGGTTGCGGTTATCTGTTAAGGCCTCGACAATCAGAGCTGTGCCACCGGGTCCATAGCCCTCATAGCGCACCTCTTCATAATTTTCACCCTCGCCGCCTTCTGCCTTTTTCAGCACACGGTCAATATTATCCTTCGGCATATTTGCTGCACGTGCTGCCAGTAAAGCAGACCGGAGTCTTGGATTTGAAGTTGGATCCGTACCAGACCGTGCAGCAACGGAAAGCTCCTTGATTAGTCGCGTGAAAATCTTGGCGCGCTTTTTGTCCTGAGCGCCCTTACGATGCTTGATATTCGCAAATTTGGAATGGCCTGCCATAATAATCCTGCCTGAATAGTCCTGCTTGCGGCGTCCTCATAAGTGCGCCTGTTTGACATGAAGTAGTTTCTGCCAATGAGTTTACCCTATTATTGATTCTGGCATCAATAGGAACTTCAAGCTGACACGATGTCCTTTAATCCCTATTGCGACTGGATGGACATCTGCAGTGATAAGATTACCTGAAATCTTCCAGATGCCAGCTTATCCATGTGTTGCAGAGAGCATGCCGCCACGGCGGAATGGCTCTACAGAGATAGCGAGGCCTGTTGCATCATCTAGCTCCACGAGTAATCCGCAAAGGCTTGCCTCGCCTAACGCAACAGATAATCTACCACTTGCTTGTTTGGAAAACCGGCCTGTCGCGACTTTTGCATCCATGCCGATAACAGAATTATAATCGCCGCACATGCCGGCATCTGTCTGAAAGGCAGTGCCACCTGGCAAGACGCGATGATCAGCTGTTGGCACATGGGTATGGGTACCAACCACCATTGAGACACGACCATCTAGATGATGGCCCATCGCCGTCTTTTCTGATGTCGCCTCACCATGAAAATCTACCATGATGGCATCTGCAGATGTGCCAAGCTTGCATTTGGCCAGAATTTTATCTGCCATTAGAAATGGGTTGTCATTATCTGCCATAAATAATGTAGCAATCAGATTAATCACGATGAGAGATTTACCTGCTGCATTTTCTACACGAACCATGCCCACACCTGGAAAGGCATTCCCCATATTCGCTGGGCGTATCACCTTGTCGGTTCTATCGAGATAGGGAGATATTTCGCCTTTGTCCCACACATGATTTCCTGTTGTCAAAACATCAACACCTGCTGCCAGCAAATCATCACAGATAGCCGGTGTAACGCCAAAGCCACCAGCTGCGTTCTCACAATTTACAATTAAAAAATCGAGCTCAAGCTCAGAGCGCAAAGAACCCGCCTCAGACATAACAGCATTACGAGCAGTGCGACCGACAATATCACCTAAAAATAAGAGTCGCATCATACATATCCTTGTTTTACTGGCATTAAAATCAATTGGGTTAGGCCTAAGAAATAGCAGGCGGTCTATATGTGGCAGGTGATTTCTACAAGCCCCTAAATATTATTATAGACCCTTATCTGGCAAAAACAGTCCCTGTTCAGTCATGATACCGTTTAACTGGCGGTCATAAATCCCTGTCGGCACGCTATCAACCATCTGCTGCGCATAGGCTAATCCAATGATTTTCGCCCTGTGGTTAAGACGATCAAAAGCTGCCAGCGTTCTATCATAAAACCCGCCACCATAGCCAAGACGCCAACAGGCTTTATCAAACGCCAATAACGGCGCTAGTACCAGATCAGGCAAAACTTCAGGTAGCATAGGATCTGGTTGCCGTGTTCCATAAGGCCCATCTACTAATTCATCGGGATCCCCAGACCAGCTATGAAATCTAAGAGGCAACCCCTCTTGCGGCGTTGAGGGCAAGCATAATCCCGAGCCATTACGCTTGAGCGCCTGCATCAAAGGGACCGGGTCGATTTCTGTGCGGATAGGCCAATAACCAGCAACAAGGCGCGGCACATTAGGCTGCATAATCTGTCCATAAATTTCTGATGTTGCCAATAATTCAGATGCATTAGGACTTGTGCCCGCCGCTATTTTACGCGTAGCAGAGGCTTGTTTCCGCAACATCTTTTTCTGGTCTGCAATATTATCGTCTGCCTGCATCGCATTACATGCCCTAGTGAGATGATGTTGAGATAGCATCTCTACAAGACGCGTTTGAATTTGGCGATAGCCAGATCAGCCGCTGGCGTGTTTCATCCTCTGTGACCTGTTAAACAGGTGGGCGCCGCGATACACAAACCTCGGCCTGCGCAGAGGCAGCTCCCGTCAGAAGATTATGGTCCCAGGGATTGAAAGACCTGGCGCACTGCCCAGCTATCGCCGTCACATTATGCTTTTGGTAAGCTGCTGGCAAGCTGATTGACAGTCTTAGCTGCGGTTTCCAAACGCAGAGCGAGCGCTTCTATCTGCGCCTCATCCAAGCCACCTGTTGGCATAGGCTGACCTGAGCTATGTGCTAGATCAGCCAGAATCAGGCACGCCATGGCAAGAAGGCGCGCCTCACCGATCTGGCCAACAGACCCGATAAGTTGTTGCAACACTGCATCAACTTCGCGTCCTAGCATTTCAATATGTTGTTCCTGACCCTCATCACAGCCCATCTGATAGGCATGGCCATTCAACCTTACTGTTACAATTGCCTGGCTCATATCATGCCCCCTTGGTCACTATCTGTGGGGTCAGATGATGTGTTAGTATCTCTGTCCTGCGCACCCAAAGCATTCTGATTGGCTGTATCAGTCAAACGGTTAAGAGCCTGAATAGCTGTCACAATTTCTGATTTCAAAGCCTGAAGGTCACTGGCGCTCACAATGGCTGCCTCTGTATTTGTCGCGGTTTGTTGTGCTGCAAGTTGCGCTGCTTGATGCGCATTATAAGCCTCGGCTGTGGCATCTGTCAGCGTATCAATGGCAGCTTCCAATTTTGCCATCGCCTCATCTAATCGCTGCATATGTTTTTTCTTTCACTATATATATGGCTTTCGCCCATTTTTTGGAAATTACCCTATCCGTTAGCATATCCTATTTCACCAAAAACGCAAATGGTGTCAGCAGGTTAGAATAGGCAAATGATAAGTCAGTTTATCAGGCCGACAATTTAGACTTTTAGATGACAGGAAATTATTGACTTTCACAGCCGAAATCAGGCATAAACCGCTCACAATTATTGGCCTGCGACATGCAACATGTTTGGCCATCAGCACGCGCCAAATATTTGTCGCCAATGCTACTGGACCGTTCCAAATGAAAAGGATTTTTCTTGATGGCTAACTCCCCTGTTCGTCAAAAAATGGCTGATGCCATTCGTGTGCTTGCCATGGATGCTGTTGATGCTGCAAATTCAGGACATCCAGGCATGCCGATGGGTATGGCAGATGCTGCAACAGCCTTGTTCGCAGACCATTTAAAGTTCGATCCCTCAGCGCCAAACTGGCCTGATAGAGACAGGTTCGTTTTATCAGCTGGCCATGGCTCTATGTTGCTTTATGCACTCCTGCATCTAACAGGCTATGAAGATATGACCTTGGACGAGCTACGGAATTTCCGTCAGCTTGGCGCAAAAACTGCGGGGCACCCAGAATATGGTCATGCCTCTGGTATTGAGACAACAACCGGGCCGCTTGGTCAGGGGTTCGCAAATGCTGTTGGGATGGCTATGGCAGAACGGCATTTAGCTGGCCGTTTTTCAGATGATATCGTCAATCACAATACATATGTCATTGCTGGTGATGGTTGTCTGATGGAAGGTATCAGCCATGAAGCTGCCTCAATGGCAGGTCATATGCAGCTTGGACGCCTAATCGTATTATTTGATGATAACGGCATTTCGATTGATGGCTCGGTAGATATAACCGTTTCAGATGATATCTCAGCCCGATTCGAAGCCTATGGCTGGCAGGTGCTTAGCTGCGATGGTCATGATATGGATGCTGTTAGCAGCGCCATTACGACCGCAAAGACTCAAACATTAAAGCCAACACTAATACGTTGCAAAACAGATATTGGGAAAGGCTCTCCAAACAGAGCTGGTACGGCAAAAGCACATGGTGCGCCTATGGGGGCAGATGAAAATGCTCTGACAAGAGAGGCACTTGGCTGGAGCCATGCCCCATTCGAAATCCCATCTGAGATTTTATCTGAGTGGCGCCAAGCTGGCACTCGTAGCCAGTCTGAACATACTGCCTGGCAGGCACGTCTAAACAACAGCTCACATGCTGATGCTTTCAATTCAGCCATGGCCGGAACATATGATAGCAACCTTGAAGCCGCTGTCTCAGCGTATAAGGCGACACTTGCTGAGCCACAAAAAATCGCCACACGTGTGGCTAGCCAAAAAGCGATTGAAGCTATTTTGCCTGCCGTTCCTGAATTATTTGGCGGCTCGGCTGATTTGACAGGTTCAAATAATACAAAAGTCGGCGCACACGGTATCTTCGCGGCTGATAATTATGCCGGCAACTATATTCATTATGGTGTGCGTGAACATGGCATGGCAGCTGCAATGAATGGTATCGCGCTGCATGGCGGCGCTGTGCCTTATGGTGGCACATTCCTTGTGTTCACAGATTATTGCCGCCCGTCAATTCGTCTATCTGCCTTGATGGAGCAGCGTGTTGTTTACGTGATGACACATGATTCTATCGGACTTGGTGAAGATGGCCCAACGCATCAGCCTGTTGAACATGTTGCCAGCTTGCGCGCCATTCCAAATCTCAATGTCTTCCGGCCAGCTGATATTGTCGAGACAGCAGAAGCTTGGCAAATTGCTTTGACCACAAAGCGCACGCCATCTGTCCTTGCCCTATCACGCCAAGGTCTGCCACAAATGCGGATAGATGATATTGCTGAAAACCGGTCTGCACGTGGTGGCTACATTCTGCGTGAAGCAAGCGCAGCACCGCAAGTTGTGCTTATGGCAAGTGGCTCTGAAGTGGCGATCGCAGAAGACGCGCGAGCTGCATTAGAGGCAGAGGGCATTCCAACACGGCTTGTGTCAGTCCCATGTATGGATATTCTATTAGCACAGGATGCTGATTACCTAGATAGCTTGCGCGGAGATGCTGCATCCATCGTGGCTGTAGAAGCTGGTCTGGAAATGGGCTGGTCAAAACTACTTGGCGCTAACGGTCAGTTTATTGGCATGGACAGCTTTGGTGCCTCAGCACCTATCGCAGAGCTCTATCAACATTTTGGCATTACTGCTGAAGCTGTTGTGACAGCGGCCAAGTCTGGTCTTTAAGGGTGCATGACATCGACACTGCCACAGCAAAGACTCGACAGGGTAAATCAGGTTTCTTCCCCCAAACCAACCGCAAATATGACTGGATCCAAGCCTCCTAGCTGGGGTTCATGTCCAAGACATACAGGGAAAAGGAAGACAAAATATGTCTTATAAAATCGCGATTAATGGCTTTGGGCGTATTGGACGGCTTGTGCTAAGAGCCCTTGTGGAATCTGGCAGAAATGATCTTGAGATTGTAGCGATTAACTCGCCTGGTGCGGCTGAGGTCATGGCGCATCTTCTTGAGCATGACACGACGCATGGTAAGTTTCGTGGGTCTGTTCGCCTTGAAGATGAAACGCTCGATTTTGGTGCAGGGCCTGTTCCACTCTATCATGAAAAGCAGCCCGAGCTCTTGCCTTGGGGTAAATTAGGCGTCGATATTGTTCTAGAATGTTCTGGACATTTCAACAGTCGCGATAAGGCAGTAGCACATCTTGAAGCTGGTGCAAAACGTGTCCTCATCTCAGCGCCAGCTAAGAATGCAGACCTAACAATTGTCTATGGTGTAAATAGTCATCTTCTTAATGATAGTCATATCGTGGTGTCAAACGCATCTTGTACAAGTAATTGCCTCGCGCCACTTGCCAAAGTATTAAACGACGCTGTTGGCATTGATGCTGGTTTTATGACCACAGTGCACGCCTATACAGGCGATCAGAATATCTTAGATAATTCGCATAAAGATTTACGGCGTGCACGTGCAGGCGCGCGCTCACTTGTGCCAACCTCAACAGGGGCAGCTGAGGCTATCGGTCTTGTATTGCCAGAATTAGCAGGCAAGCTCAGCGGCTCGGCTATCCGTGTGCCAACAGAAAATGTCTCATTGGTAGATTTTAGCTTCGTAGCCAGCAGAGATACAAGCATTGATGAGATTAATGCAGCCTTGACTGAAGCTGCAAATGGCAAATTACAAGGCGTATTATCAACAAATAATTTGCCTCTCGTCTCGATTGACTTTAACCATGACCCACATTCATCCATTGCTGACCTGACGCAGACAGATGTATTAGAACGCAGACTGGCGCGTGTTGTGGCTTGGTATGATAATGAATGGGGCTTTTCCATGCGGATGCTAGATACCGCTGCTACGATGGCAAAATACCTCTAGGCGAGACGAATATGATAAGTTTGTTTTGCACAAACGAAAGATGACGAGGATATGATATGAAATTAAACGGCAATGCGATACGTCCTGGAAATGTAATCAACCATAATAACCGGCTTTGGGCTGCTGTAAAAATCAGCCATGTAAAGCCAGGTA
>WTHY01000188.1:1704-10000 GCA_011522945.1 Alphaproteobacteria bacterium | reverse complement strand
GAGATAAAAACGGCAGGATCCTGAACTCAAGATCCTGCCGCAATTGGTTGTTAGACCGTATAAACGGGTCTTACTTCATCGCGCCCAGGTTCACTAGGAAGTCGATGTGGCTCTGAAGTAGAGCTTTCGCTTCTGGTGTTGTTGCGAATTCTGTCCAGCCTGATTTCACAGCTGCACGGAACTTAGCAAGCTCTTCTGGTGACCACTCATACAGGTTGATGCCCTTCGCACGAAGGTCTTTAGCTGTCTGTGCGTTCTTCACTTCGTTGATTGTTGCGTTATGCAGAGCAAGTGAATCCATAGCCACAGTCATGATCTTCTTATGATGATCAGGCATTGCGTCCCATACGTCCTTACGGCAAGCAAGGTGGTCAGCAGGCATTGAGTGGAAGCCTGGGTAGTTAGTGTGCTCAGCAATGTCATACAGACCTAGACCAACGTTGTTTGTCAGGTTTGCAGCATCAGCACCATCAATGATGCCTGTTTCCAGAGCTGTAAAGATTTCGTTAAAGTCCATAACGATCGGTGAAGCGCCTAGGTTTGCGAACACTAATGTTGCTAGACCTGGAGGTGAACGGAACTTCCAGCCCTTGAAGTCTTCAACATTACGGATTGGTGCAGTTGATGATAGTGATTCTGGACCTGGGATCCACCAGCCGATGAATTCCATATTGTAATCATTATAAAGATCATTTAGCGCATCACGACCACCGCCATGCAGCATCCATGACATCTGCTGATATGGGTTTGAATACCCGCCAAGAAGGTCACCAGCAAACTGGAAGGCTGGGTTCTTACCAGTCTGATAGGCGCCGCCTGTCATATCACAGTCAAGGATACCTGTTGCAGCAGCATCAAATGTTTCCGCTGATTTTACAACAGCTGATGCATAGAACATTTCAACTTCAATCTCGCCATTTGACATAGCTGTGATATCGTCGATGTACTTACCAGCCATCTGACCTGACAGTGTTTCTTGTGAGAAGTGTGTCTGAATCCGAAGCTTTGTTGTTGCAGCATCTGCTGCAAAAGCTGTTGCTGCAGTTACAGCGGCAGCCATGCCGATAGTTTTTAACAATTTCATATTGTCCCCTCCCTTGTCCTTGCTGAATACACAACAAAAACAAATGATTGATTTTTGTTTAGTCAAAAACCGTATCGGGGCAAATAAAGGTCGTCAACAGCAAATTAGAATAATTTATTTTGGAATGCTGATAATAAAATTATTGTGTGAACAGCCCAATTATATTTCTGATATACCCATAACGCCCTGAAAATCAGTTAGATGTTAGGGGTAAAGGTGGTATGGGCTTTGACTCACGCCCCTATTATATTGGGCGTCGATTTAGACAAAGACATTGGCAGGCCTGACAGCAACCCTGTTTTTGTTGCATATTGTAGTTTTGTAAGCATTTTTGATTTTTGAAAGGCCGTATAAATGTCTGACACAACACCGAGCTTGGATGAAAAACAATTTCACCAGACTGACATTGATGCATTAAAGCCTGAATTTGAGATAGATAATCCGCCAAAAATTTTACTTTTATATGGCTCCCTGCGCGAAAAGAGCTATTCCAGACTGGTAGCAGAGGAAGCTGAACGTATTTTGCACAAACTTGGTGCTGAGACCCGATTCTTTCATCCCTCGGGATTGCCTCTTCCTGATGATGGCGTTGATGCTACACATCCGAAAGTTGCAGAATTGCGCGATCTTGTAACCTGGTGTGACGGTATGATCTGGTCCTCCCCAGAGCGGCATGGCGCTATGACAGGTATTATGAAAGCACAGATTGATTGGATTCCCTTATCAGTCGGCTCAGTGCGGCCAACACAAGGTAAGACTTTGGCAGTGATGCAGGTATCTGGAGGCTCGCAGAGTTTTAACACTGTAAACCAATTACGTATCTTGGGCCGCTGGATGCGCCTATTGACGATTCCAAACCAATCGTCGGTGCCAAAGGCCTATTCAGAATTTGATGAAAAGGGGCGGATGCGTCCATCGCCGCTATATGATCGGATTGTCGATGTGATGGAAGAGCTAATGAAATTTACGCTACTTACAAGAGGTCAGCGTGCTTATCTCGTGGACCGTTATTCAGAACGGGTGAGCGCTGCTAAAACATCCTGAGCGGTTTCCAATATGGCTAGCTGGCATCTATCCTAAAAGACAAGATAGCGTCGCTGCATCTGCCTATCAGCCTATATCCAATAGCCGTAGACTGTGGTTGTGATATATGCATCTTGATGGCGTGCAACAGCAAGCCTCATCATCATACCTATCGACTTTGAGGGCCATTCTGCCTGATGCCAAAAGCATTGGTGTTTTCACTAGATATATCTGTCAGCTCTATCGTTAGATAATCTCTTCGCTGATTTGTAGAAAGGGTCGCTTGCAAGATGTCATGCTGCCTCTATATGGGTAGTGTCTAAACAATTCCATATTGCAGAAGGGTGCATTATGACAGGCTCTATGAACGCAGACTTCCAGAAATTTAGCTTTGGGACTCAAGTCCGGAAATCGCCATTTTCAGATGCAGCTTTACGTTGGGGGGCAAAAGGGTTTTCTGTATATAATCATATGTATATTCCACGTGATTTTGGCGATCCGGTGCAGAATTTCTGGAATCTCGTGAATGAAGCCATCCTTTGTGATGTTGCTGTAGAGCGGCAGGTTGAAATCACCGGGCCTGACGCTGCAAAATTCACGCAATTTTTGAGTTGTCGAGATTTATCAAATTGTGTGGTTGGTCAATGCAAATATGTTCTTATCACAGATCAAGATGGCGGTATCATTAATGACCCTATTTTATTAAAGCTGGGGGAAAATCACTTCTGGCTCTCAATTGCTGATAGTGATGTCATTCTATGGGCCAAAGGTGTTGCGGCAACAGCTGGCATGGATGTGACAATTACAGAGCCAGATGTCTCACCTCTACAACTGCAAGGTCCAAAATCACGCGATATTTTGCGGGCAGCCTTTGGTGATGCACCGGCTGAGCTAAAATATTACAGGTTTATGGAATATGACTGGAATGGGGTGCCTTTGATAATTTCACGGACCGGCTGGTCTAGTGAATTAGGATATGAAATCTTTTTAAGAGATGGCGCTTACGGTGATGCTTTATGGGATCATCTCATGCATATTGGCGCGCCTCTGGGCTTGTATCCAGGGCATACATCATCCATTCGGCGTATCGAGGCAGCTATGTTGTCCTATCATGCTGATATGACACTTGAGAATAATCCGTTTGAGCTGGGCTTGGACAGGCTTGTCGATTTGGATATGGACGGAGATTTTGTTAGCAAGGCTGCGTTAACACATATTAAGAGTGTTGGGGTCACACAATTGCAGGTAGGGCTGGTATTTGATGGTCCAAATCTGGTTGGCTCCAATGATTCCTTCTGGCCAATTCTGATAGATGGTGTGCAGGTAGGTAAGGTTACATCTGCTGTATATTCGCCGCGCCTAGAGCAAAATATCGCGCTGGCATTGATGGATGTGGCTTATGCTGATCTTGGCACAGAGGCGGTTATTGAAACAGCACATGATACGCGTCAGTGTAAAGTTGTGCCAAAACCATTTTATGATCCCAAAAAGGCAATTGCTGCCAAAACCTAAAGGGCAGACCCTAACATAAAGCCATATACATCAGGCCGAGCCTATGTATTAATGATGTCATCTGTAGATATGTCTGGCGTAAAGATAAGATTTTGCGCCTCATCTCTGTGTTGCATCAGGCTTGGCGATGGGTGATGGCTATGAAATGTGCCCTTATCGGATTAGGGATGGTATCGCGCACTTATGGTGCAGCGCTGGAAGCCAGTCAGCTTGTTGAACTATCGTTGATACATGCACGTTCTGAACAAAGCTGTGCTGCTTTTATTGCAGACTGGCCGTCCTTGGGTGTGGATGTAGCAACCACTTTAGCCGATATTGCCGCATCTGATGTGGATTTTGTTATCGTGACGACGCCGCCAAATGCACGGCTTGAAATTGTTGAAATTTTAAGTGCTGCGGGCAAGCCAATATTGATGGAAAAACCAGTTGAGCGCACAGCAGGCGCAGCTGAAAAGCTAGTGCAGCTTTGTCAGATGCGAGATGTGCCACTTGGCATTATGTTACAACATAGAGCACGTCCTATTGTGTCTGTATTGCAAAAGCTTCTGCCTGATTTAGGCCCTTTACATATGGCAGAAGTGGCAGTGCCATGGTGGCGAGATCAGTCTTATTATGATGTGCCTGGGCGCGGCAGCTATGCACGTGATGGCGGCGGCGTTCTGATATCTCAGGCTATCCATACATTGGATTTATTGCTCTCACTCACTGGCGGAGTGTCCTCTGTATCAGCGCTTGCAGCAACAACAGGGTTTCACAAAATGGAAGCCGAGGATTTTGTCTCTGCCGGCTTGCAATTTGAAAATGGTGCTGTCGGACATTTGTTTGCAACAACTGCCAGCTACCCTGGTCGTGGTGAGACGATTACATTGCATTATGCACATGGCTCAGCACATCTTGAGGCTGGAGCGTTGCAGGTGTTCTGGCAAGATGGACGCAAAGACAGTTTTGGCACTGCTGCTACATCTGGTGCTGGGGCAGACCCTATGGCATTTACCTCAGACTGGCATCAAACAGTGATTGAGGATTTTGCAGAGGCACTCACAACAGGCCGCAAACCGCTTGTCACAGGTGTGGAAGCGCTGCAGGTGCACAGGCTTATTGAGGCCATAGACCAAGCCTCAAAAACTGGCCAGACAATTACATTTTAGCATAAGAAAGCGCGATTAATGACGTTAAAGCTTGGAATTCTCGGCATTGATCATGGTCATATATTTGGCATGCTCCGTAATATGCTCTCACAAGGCTGCACAGCATCTCAGTATTGGACAGATGGTCCTGCTGTCACAGAAGCGAAATTTCAGAGAGAATTCCCTTCTCTTATAAAGGCGCAAGACCGTAATGCAATTTTAGACGATCCCGCAATAGACATGGTTCTGATATCTGCTGTGCCAGCAGATAGGGCGGCGCTAGCAATTGCTGCGATGGAGGCAGGCAAAGATGTCATGGTTGATAAACCTGGCTGTACAACATTGGAGCAATTGGCAGATATAGAGGCTGTTCAGGCACGCACAGGCCGCATTTGGTCAGTGAATTTTTCAGAGCGGTTCGAAGTGCGTGCTGCGACCAGGGCCTCAGAGTTGGTTGCAGAAGGGGCTATTGGCAGAGTGGTGCAGGTTGTCACCTTAGCGCCACATAAGCAGAATCTAAAAACGCGGCCAGACTGGTATTTTCAGCGGGAGCGCTATGGCGGCATTCTATGTGATATTGGCTCACACCAAATTGATCAGTTCCTGCATTTCACTGGCTCACAAAATGTAAAAATTGGACATGCGCTTGTTGAAAATACAACCATGAAAGATAAGCCTGGCTTTCAGGATTTTGGGGAAATGACCTTAATTGGCGATAAAGGACATGGGTATTTACGTCTGGACTGGTTTACCCCAGATGGTCTGCCAACCTGGGGTGATGGGCGTTTAATTATTCTAGGAACTGAGGGGACAATTGAGTGCCGTAAATATACGGATATTGGACAGCCACATCGTCTTGATAATCTATATTTGGTGAATGGTACCGAAAATAAATATATAGATTGCTCCCAGGATAGCTTGCCCTATTTCCCGCGACTCATCTCAGATGTTCACCAGCGCACAGAAACAGCAAACCCGCAGGCGCAGACATTCCGCACAATGCGCATTGCCATAGAAGCACAAATGCAGGCAGAGCAGGCAACCAGTGCTGGCCAAAGTGCAAAATTGAGAGCAGAGCACCTATGATAAAGCGTGTAGCTATCATAGGTGCGGGCATAGGCGCACAACATTTAGACGGGTTTTTGGCGCTTCGGGACAAATTTCAGGTCTGTATGATTTGTGATTTAGATCAGGAGCGTGCAAAAGCGTTGATTACAGACCGGCCAGCCTTGGCGGCATCTAAAGATATCGAGCTGGTATCTGATATTGAATCTGTTTTGCAGGATCCTGATATTGATATTGTCGATATTTGTCTGCCGCCACATTTGCATTTTCAAACGATTTTAGATGCGCTTGATGCTGGGAAATCTGTGATATGTGAAAAGCCGCTTGTCACCAGCCTTGCAGACATTGATAAGGTCGCAGAAACATTAGAAACCAGCCCTGGCCAGTTGTTGCCTGTCTTCCAATATCGGCATGGGCTTGGCACAACACAGCTGCATGCATTGATGGAGGCAGGTCTTGCAGGAACATGTTATGCTGGCAGTCTTGAGACACATTGGGACAGGCAGGCCAGCTATTATGATATTGCCTGGCGCGGCACTTGGGCAGGTGAGCAGGGCGGCGCTATTTTAGGGCATGCTATCCACATACATGACCTCCTATCTTCTTTATTAGGGCCAGTTGCGCGTGTCTATGCAGAGCTTGCAACACGGGTAAATACAATCGAGGTTGAGGATTGTGCGGCTCTGTCGATACGGATGGAAGCAGGCGCTGTCATCACATCGTCTGTCACGCTAGGCTCTGCTGATAATATGAGCCGGCTACGACTGATGTTTGAGGGGTTTACGGTTGAGTCTGATCATGCGCCTTACGCACCTGCCAGTGCGAGCTGGCGTTTTACAGCCCGTGAACCTTATACACAAACCAAGATTGATGCTGTGCTGAAAACTGTCAAGGAGGCACATTCAGGCTATGCAGGGTTATTTGATGCTTTTCATGATAGCTTGATGGGCAATAAGGCCAATCATGTCAGGTTAGAAGATGCTCGACGGAGCCTGGAATTTGTAAGTGCCTGTTATCATTCCTCACGAACTGCATTACCTGTAATGTTGCCACTATCAACCAGCCACCCAGTATATGATGGCTGGCTACCTTAGAAGTTGCGATGCTATTTGCTATGAGACGGAAACCTTAAACGTTTCGTTAGGAGCAAATATTATTGTGCTGAACTGTAAAAGCTGTGCCTTACAAAAGGCAAATGGCAATGTATGTTGCTGTTCTATGCGTGCAAGGTTCAAATCTGCATCCAGCCGGTGAGGCAGTGTGATATTTGAAAGGGAAAGATAATGCAAAATGACGTCATTAATCTGGCTGATAAACTCACGAAATTTTCTGAGCATTGGTCTCCTCGTGTTATTGCCGAAATGAATGACTATCAATTTAAATTAGTCAAAATTCAGGGGGATTTTGTTTGGCATGACCATAAAGATACAGATGAGGTCTTCTTTGTTGTGCAGGGCACTATGTCGATTGCTTTCGAGGATAGAACCATAGAGCTGAGCGCAGGCGAAATGTTTGTTGTTCCAAAAGGCGTTCAACATAAACCCTTTGCAGCAGAGGAATGCCATCTACTTCTTGTGGAGCCACGTGGTGTAGTCAATACAGGGGAAAGTGGTGGCGCGCTGACAGCTGATAATGATGTCTGGGTTTAAGCCTTGCCAGAGGATAACTGGCGTTAGGCCTCTATTTGGTAGCAGCCGTCACAATAGGCGGTGGCGCAAAATATCGTCTATGGCCTATTGCTAGTCTGCGCGCTACAAATACCTTATAATATTGGGTCAAGCTGAGGTGGTTGTGCTGGAAAGCTAGTCTGGCTCACAAAATGCGCGCTGTGCCACTAATCAATGAAAAGGAGTTCTTCTGAGATGCCACAAAATACATGGAATATTGCAGTTATCCCTGGTGATGGTATTGGCAAAGAGGTGGTGCCTGAAGGGCTGCGTGTATTGAAAGCCACACAAGAACGGTTTGATCTTGGTTTTGCCTTTACTGAGCATGATTTTGCTTCAGCAGAATATTATGTGAAACATGGTCAGATGTTGCCTGATGACTGGAAGGACAAGCTGAGCGGCTGTGATGCTATCTTCTTTGGTGCAGTAGGCTGGCCTGAGATTGTACCTGATCATATTTCTCTGTGGGGGTCTCTGATTCAATTCCGGCGGGAATTTGATCAATATGTCAGCCTGCGCCCAGCGCGCGCTATGCCTGGTGTGCCGCTGCCGCTGGCTAATCGCAAACCAGGCGATATTGATATGATGATTGTACGCGAGAATACAGAAGGCGAATATTCAACGGTTGGCGGCAAAATGTTTGCAGGAACAGATCGTGAGATCGTCATGCAGGAAACGGTGATGAGCCGTCAGGGTGTCGACAGAATTCTGAAATATGCCTTTGATCTGGCACGGGCACGTGGCGGCAAGCTGACATCTGCGACAAAATCAAATGGCATTTCTATCACCATGCCCTATTGGGATGAGCGTGTGGCAGA
>WTHY01000188.1:0-1604 GCA_011522945.1 Alphaproteobacteria bacterium | reverse complement strand
GGCAAAGGCATTGCCAACCCTGTCGGACAGATTTGGGCCGCTGCGATGATGCTAGAGCATCTTGGTGCCAGAGAGGCCGGCGCTGCCATTGTCTCTGCGATTGAGGCGGTTCTATCAGATCCAGCTAGCCGCACAGCAGATCTGGGCGGCACGGCTGACACAGTTGCCTGTGGTAAGGCGATTGCAGATGCAGTACGAAATGGCCGGTAGGTGCAAGGGCGCATAACACCCTTAATGTTGATGTTTCTGATAGCTATGTTTGTTTAGCCAAGCAGGTCTCGCACAATTCTCTCAAATATATGTGTGCCTATTGGAATAAGGTCATCACAAAAATCATAGTCTGGTTGATGCAAAGCAGGATGGTCTTCGCCCGGCCCTAGACAAAGCATGGCAGCCTTTGCATCCCAGCCAAAAGCACCAAAATCCTCAGAGGCACGCATAGGCACACCTATCTCACCATAAGATATAGATAGAGAGTCCATGGCCTGACAAGCTACAGCCACAGCCTCAGCATCATTCATAGAGGCGGCAAAATCATCAAATATCTCGAACTTTGCTTTTAGATGATTCTCCTCTGCCAATTTTGTTGTGATTGTCTCTGCTGCTGTTTGCAGCTCTGTAATCACATCATCTTGGCTAGCACGCAATGTAACATAGATGTCTGCTTCGCCTGGCGTAATGCCAAAGGTAGCTTCGCCAACATGCAGATGTGTGATGGTTGTGAGCTTAAACGTATCATCCAGAATGCCGCCTTTGCCCAAGGCGTTGAGCTGCTGAAGCAAATCAGGAAGTATGGATATAGGTGTGTTTGCCAATTCCGGCTCGGCGGCATGACTGGTTCGACCATGCAAAGAAATAGCAAGGCCACGAGAGGCACAATTTATCAATCCTGGCTTTATACCAACATAGCCAAAGGGCAAGCCAGGCTCATTATGAATTGCAAAGGCCCAGTCTGGTTGAATAGATTGATATTTCGGATCAGAAATGACGGCGCGCGCACCGCTGCCAATCTCTTCTGCAGGCTGAAACATCAGAATGACTTTACCTGATTGCGGTGGTGTTCGAGACAAAAGCCTGCCAAGCCCAAGCAAAAGCGTCATATGCCCGTCATGGCCGCATAAATGGCCCTTGCCAGAAGTTTCAGATAACCAAGGGACGCCCGATTCCTCTTGAATAGGCAGGGCGTCTAGTTCAGCACGGAATAATACAGACGGACCATCCAAGCCGCTATCATAGACGGCAGCGACACCATGCCCGCCAATTTCAGATAGGATCTGGTCTGGGCCCAGCGCAGATAAAGCAGCAATAACTACCTTGGCTGTTTCCTGCTCCTCGCCAGATATTTCAGGCATTTTATGCAAGGCACGGCGCATGGAAATCAGCTCTGCAATATCGGTATTTGTCAGCATTTCATTGTGGCCTAAATCATAATTTTCCCCAAAGTGAGGGTGACATAAATTATGTATCGGACCAATAGACTTGCTGCAGAATTATTTGAGGGCCCTGTCGAGTTTCCGCATCAAGGCCGATGCAATGCTTAAATGATCAAGACAATCATCCATTGTTTCTGTACCAAGCGCATGGGCTCTAGGGTTTCTAATAGC
>WTHY01000040.1 GCA_011522945.1 Alphaproteobacteria bacterium | reverse complement strand
TTGCATTCCCACCAGCTTTATATGGTTCGTTGCTAAATGATGTTTGCCAAGAAACTGAGTTGACTTGGGGAGGGCAATCTTGCCTCGACAAATCTCAAGGAGCTTACACAGGTGATATTTCGCCACCTATGTTTGCCTCAGCTGGTGCAACTTGGCAGCTTATAGGTCATTCTGAAAGGCGCGTCGGACATGGCGAATCAGATGAATTCATCGCTCGGCAAATGCATGCGGCAAGTGAAGCTGGCTTGAAGGTGATTTTATGTGTAGGGGAGAGTTTAGCGCAAAGAGAAGCTGGCAATGCGGAAGATGTTGTGATGAGCCAAATCGCCAGTGCTTGCACACACGGCCTTCCTAAAACACAACTGGTTATTGCTTATGAGCCTGTCTGGGCAATCGGAACAGGTAAAGTGGCATCACCAGATGATGTAGCACAAATGCATAAAACGATTGCAAACTTCTGCGTTAACAATCAAGCAATGTCCGCGCCACCTCTTATTCTATATGGCGGTTCTGTGAATGCGTCCAATGCAGCGTCTCTTTTTGCTTTGCCGCATGTTGATGGTGCATTGGTTGGGGGCGCAAGTCTGAAAATTGACGATTTTGCTGGTATAATATCAGCATGTTTAGCCTGAAGCACAGAAACATAAATTGGCTTTTTACCTGCTAAACTTGATTAGTCATCTTTATATTTGAGGCCTTTTCCGATTTAATGTTTCTTTTTTGCTTGTCCCTGATGGGTAAAATCGGATAAAACAGGCGCGTATTTCGAAAAGTGAGAGATGAAAATGCAGACTGTTCTGTTAACAATCCATACATTGATTGCACTAGGTCTAGTGGGACTAGTGCTTCTTCAGCGTAGCGAAGGTGGCGGCCTCGGCATTGGCGGCGGCGGCGCAGGCGGTGGATTTATGACAGCGCGTGGCACAGCTAATTTGTTGACCAAAGCAACAGCAGCCCTTGCAACTTGTTTCTTTTTGACTTCCATCGGTTTAGCTATCTTGGCTGGTGCAGGCACAAAATCAACATCGATCGTCGATGAAGTGTTGAACACAACGCCAGCAGTCGAAAGCACACCAGCACAGCCAGCAGTTCCAACAGGACAATAACAATGAGTTTTAATCAGGCACGAGACATCGACTTCAACTTTCAGGAGCGGTGCCAGTGACCAGGTTTATCTTCATTACAGGCGGTGTTGTCTCTTCGTTAGGCAAAGGTTTAGGCTCAGCGGCATTAGCAGCGCTGTTACAAGCCCGCGGTTATTCAGTAAGGCTTAGAAAACTTGACCCTTATCTGAATGTCGACCCCGGCACAATGTCACCTACTCAACATGGTGAAGTGTTCGTAACTGACGACGGAGCAGAGACTGACCTAGATCTTGGCCATTATGAGAGATTTACAGGTGTTGGTAACCGGCGCACAGATAATGTGACCACTGGTCGTATATATTCTGACGTTTTAGCAAAAGAGCGTCGCGGTGATTATCTAGGCGCGACCATTCAGGTAATCCCGCACGTCACAGATGCGATTAAGGCGTTTGTTAAAGCCAATTTAGATGGTGAAGATTTCGTGCTATGTGAAATCGGCGGCACTGTTGGTGATATTGAATCTCTACCGTTTCTTGAGGCCATTCGACAGCTAGGTAATGAGCTTGGGCGTGAGCGCAGCTGCTTTGTTCATGTCACATTAGTGCCATATATAGCAGCAGCGGGTGAGTTGAAAACCAAGCCAACACAGCACTCTGTTAAAGAATTACAATCAGTAGGTATTCAGCCGGATATCTTATTATGTCGTACAGAGCATGAAATGCCCGACGAGCAACGTGGCAAAATTGGATTGTTCTGTAATGTAAGAGAAAGCGCGGTCATTCTTGCCAATGATGTCTCAAACATCTACGAAGTGCCGCTTTCTTATCATGAGCAAGGCTTGGATAGAGAGGTTATCCGTCACTTTGGTCTAGACACGCAAGAGCCAGATTTGGCGCGTTGGGAAGAAATAAATCATGCCATTCAAAACCCAGAAGGTGAGGTGAATATCACCATAGTGGGTAAATATGTCTCGTTACAAGACAGCTACAAGTCATTAACAGAGGCATTGACACATGGTGGTATCGCCAATCGTCAAAAGGTAAAAATCTCCTGGCTTGATTCTGAACTTCTTGAAACTGATGATGACATCATCGTAGCTGATCACCTTGCAAATGCAGACGCCATTTTAGTGCCCGGCGGTTTTGGTGAGCGAGGCTCTAAAGGTAAAATTCGCGCCATTCAATTTGCCAGAGAAAAGAATGTTCCTTATTTGGGTATATGCTTTGGTATGCAGATGGCAGTTCTTGAGACAGCCCGCAATATAGCTGGGATGAGCAATGCCAGCTCAACTGAATTTGGTGAGACGCCTGAGCCTATTGTCGGTCTTATGACTGAGTGGAACATCGGTAACGAGCTTACCACAAGAGATGCAGATGATGATCTCGGTGGCACTATGCGTCTTGGCGCTTACGATTGTGTGCTTGAAGAGGGCAGTTTAGCAAAAGAAGTGTATGCTGAGACAAACATATCTGAAAGACATCGCCATAGATACGAAGTCAATATCGGATATCGGGATATGCTTGAAAAGGCAGGTATGAAAATGTCTGGCTTGTCACCAGATGGGCGTCTACCAGAAATCGTTGAGCGGCCAGATCACCCATTCTTTATTGCTGTGCAATTTCACCCAGAATTAAAATCTCGCCCTTTTGAGCCTCATCCGCTATTCTCAGGCTTCGTAAATGCAGCCAAAGAGCGTTCACGCCTTGTTTAGGTGTGTTGTGATTTAGCGTTTATCGCTGTAGCTCTTGGCGCCGTTAAACAGTAGGTTGTCATGAAACAAGTAGATATTGGTAATGTAACATTTGGCTCATTTGAAAAGCCTGCGCTGATAGCTGGCCCATGCCAGATAGAGGG
>WTHY01000202.1:20265-29982 GCA_011522945.1 Alphaproteobacteria bacterium | reverse complement strand
TTTAGCTGACTTATGATTTGCCATCGATGGGCCTCATATATCTGTAGTTTCAAATTTCGTTCGCGGGTTATAGAAGAGCCTCATTAGAACGTCAAGGGTCAAGAGCTCTGATTCATAGTTTTTCTTGGTAAATATGGCGCTTTTGCTGGATTCTGATAGCTTTCACCTCGCCAGAAGCACCAAATATATGAGGATCATTACCAGCCCTTAGGATAAGGGACGCGGACTAAGTGTTAGCTTCCACACATTATCGCCGGCTTGCGGTGCCGCTTTTACTTTTAACATTTCGCCACGACGCACAAAATTCTTGCCGGACGTCTCCCAGCCAAGCGCCCTTAATGTTTCAGTGTAAAAGGCGCGGACAGTCTGATCATTTGCTGCCATCTGCACAAATAAAACAAACACACGGCCATCAGCGGTATCAAAGCTGACAGAGCGCAATGTATCTAACTCTGTATCTGGCATAAGCGGAATATCAGCTACGAATTTTAGCTCTTCAGATATAGCCGCCATAGATGTGCTGCATAGCATATAGGCCGCCATTACAAAGGCTAAAACTATATTTCTGAATTTAGAGATGTTTGGCATCACTGCCTGTCTCCCATCCACATTTGCAGTCACTATCAGATCAGGTGTTATTTAAACATGCTTTATCGCTGACAGGAAGAGCAATAAAAACTAGATCTGCCTGACTGTCGGATTTGTTTAATCTCAGCCTGGCAAGTAAAGCAAGCCTCTCCAGCTCGGCCATAGACTGATAAGGATTGCACAAAATAGCCAATTTCGCCGCCTGGCTGAACATGATCTCGCAGGCTTGTGCCGCCTTGGGAGATAGCCTCACGCAACACAGATTGTATCGCCGGGACTAGTCTCTCCGCTCGCTTGCCAGCAATAGTTGCTGCCTTTCGCTTTGGTGAAATCCCAGCGCGGAACAAAGCTTCGCAGGCATATATATTTCCGATTCCAGCAACAATTTTCTGATCAAGTAACAAAGTCTTAATCGGCATGCTTCTATGTTTTACGGCCTGAGACAGATAGATGGCATCAAATTGATTTGATAAAGGCTCAGGCCCCATACCGTCGAGCAGCCAATGCGTGTTTTCTGCATATCCACCAGCAGCATCATAGTCTGATATCAGATCTAAATGACCAAACCGCCTTGGATCAGAAAATACCCACCAACAGCTAGTCTGCTGGCGAGCGGCTGCACCGATCTCAGTGTCAGCATTTCTACCGATGGTATCATAGGTCCTTGTTTGACCATCTGGCGCTTGGGTGTCAATCGACGCAGCTGACCCTGTTGTAAGAGCGCCAGAAAAGACCTTTCCTGTTGAAACTTCCATAGCCACGTGATCATGCTTGCCAAATTCCGGCTTTGTATGATGAATGCGGATCGCGCCTGACATGCCCAGATGAATAAGCAAAGCGCCAACGCCATCTACCGGCAGCAATATATATTTGCCACGACGCTGTGGCCGCCCCATCCGCCTGCCTTCAACAAGCTTGGCCAAACTCTCTGGCATAGGCCATCGTAAATCTGCTCTGGCAAGACGAAGTGTGCGAATCGTCTGTCCCGTCACGATAGGCTCAAGCGCAGATTTTACCGTTTCCACCTCTGGTAATTCTGGCACGTAGGTCTTGTCCTCTCTTCATAGCCGCTTGCTAATGCTAGCCTCGATGCATAAACACCCTATATAAACAGTTAAGACCTGTTTTAAAGTCACTTTGTTTTCAGGGAGTCCAGAAAATTTATATACAGAGCCTTTTCTGATAAACAACGCAGCATTATGATTGGTTGCAATTCAGTATCAAGACCCTTTAAAACCAAATGCGTAAATGTAATCTTTAGACGCAGCATAGAAGCGGTGCATTCATGTCAGACCAGCGACCACAGCAAGACACACTCATCGATTTTGGATTTCGTGATGTGCCTGTTGATGAAAAACAGGATTTGGTAAAGGCCGTTTTTGGCTCTGTTGCAGGGTCATATGATGTGATGAATGATCTAATGAGTCTAGGCATTCATAGATTATGGAAAGATACCCTTATAGACTGGATGGCACCACGTCCCGGGCAAAGTCTCATTGATTTGGCTGGCGGCACAGGTGATGTAGCCTTACGGTTCCTGAAAGCTGGTGGCGGATCTGTAAAAATCATCGATATTAATACTGACATGCTGGCAGCTG
Organism: Alphaproteobacteria bacterium; assembly: GCA_011522945.1. Classification (GTDB taxonomy): domain Bacteria; phylum Pseudomonadota; class Alphaproteobacteria; order Puniceispirillales; family Puniceispirillaceae; genus WTHY01. Next base: position 27,796 of record WTHY01000202.1, on the reverse strand, counting down.
GTCAGAAGCGTGATGATCTGAAGCACTATGCTGATCAACTTGAGTGGATAGAAGGGAATGCAGAATCCTTGCCAGCAGAGGATGCCTCTGTTGACCGTGTTACAATCGCCTTTGGCCTTAGAAATGTGACAGACAGAATGGCAGCTTTAAAGGACTGTTTGCGTGTCTTAAAACCTGGTGGCCGTTTCTGCTGTCTGGAGTTTAGCCATGTGGAAAATGCTCTATTCTCACATATTTATGATGGCTGGTCCTTTGGTGTATTACCACAAATCGGCGGTATGGTGGCCGGTGATAAACCAGCCTATCAATATCTAGTCGAATCAATCCGAAAATTTCCAACACAGGATGCGCTTGTTCAGATGATGCAGGAGGCAGGATTTGCCCAAATCCGCTATAAGAACCTAACTGGTGGCATTGCTGCTATCCATTCTGGCTGGAAGCTTGACTAATGGCTATCCTGTTTGCCTGTCTTCGACTACCAGCCATTGGATGGCGTCTCGGGCGTGCAGGCGTTTTAGGGCATATTGCCCGCGTTGACCTAATACCAAGCTGGATGCAGAGACTTCTGCGGTTTTTAAATTGGATGATTGCCGGCAGGTCTGCAAAGCAGGATGCTGGGCAGGCACTCTGTTCTGCGTTACAGGATCTTGGGCCGGCCTTTATTAAATTTGGCCAGGCACTCTCAACACGGTCAGACCTGCTAGGGCCTGACATAGCCAGCGGCCTTGTGCGTTTGCAAGATAAGCTGCCAGCCTTTTCACAGGCAAAAGTGCTGGAAATCATCAAGCAGGAAACAGGACAGGATGCTGACAGCTTTTTTGCCAGCTTCGACCCTGTTCCTGTTGCCGCTGCCTCCGTGGCGCAGGTACATCGTGCGACGTTACCAGATGGACGTGACGTTGCTGTTAAGCTTTTGCGGCCTGGAATTCAAAAGCGGATGCAACGCGATATCCGCTTTTTCTATGCTATGGCGCAACTTGTTGAATTTCTCGCTCCAGATTTACGGCGTTTGAAAATTGTGCATGCCGTGGAGCAATTTCGCCAGCTTTCCGATAGTGAGCTTGATCTCAGGATGGAAGCTGCCGCAGGCAATAAATTAGCGGAAAATCTAAAAGATGATGATGGTATTCGCGTGCCGCAGATTGATGTGGAACATGCGACAGCCAACATGTTAATCATCGAGTGGATTGCAGGGTTGCGTATTGATGATCGTGAAGGGCTGATAGCTGCTGGCCATGATATATCTGTACTCACAGAGCGTGCAGCTCAGAGCTTTTTCATGCAAGTATTCCGAGATGGCTATTTCCACGCTGATATGCATCCAGGCAATATTTTTGTGACAGAGGATGGTACACTCGTCCCTATCGATTTTGGTATTATGGGCCATCTGCAAATTACCGACCGGATTTTTCTGGCAGAGCTGCTTGTAGCACTGATTGACCGTGATTATGATCAAGTCGCACAGCTGCATAGTGATGCTGGCATGCTAGCTGAAGATGTGCCGCTAGAGCTATTTGCACAATCTCTAAGAGCCATGGTTGACCCGGTGCTTGGCAAAACACTTGGCGACATAGAGCTCGGAAGAGCCTTAGGCCAAATTCTGCAAATCAGTGCCCGTTTTGAAATTACCATTCAGCCACAATTTAACCTGTTGCAAAAAACCATGGGCATGGCAGAAGGCGTGGCAAGAGAACTGAACCCAGATGCAAATATGTGGGTTTTGGCCCGCCCATTAGCCGCTGATTGGATCAAAGGCCAGACAGGATTGCGGCTGCAACTTGAACAATTTTTCACAGATTTGACCAAATTACGCCGAGGATTGCCGCGTATTCTTGAACGATTTGAACGTGAACTTCACGAGAAGCCGAATATAACCTTACCGAAAAAAACAAATTATCCTTTGATAATCGCAGTAATTGCAACCATAATAGCTATAACATCGTATATTCACTAATTGCCATTAATGTGAATTTCTTGTGAAATATTGTCAGGATATGTCATGACACAGAATGATATGGCCAGCTATTATGCACGTTTTGATGCTATGGCAGAGCAGTTGGGAGGGCGGCGCGCCTTACAGAGCCTACTTCAGGTTGGCCCAAGTGCTTTGTCCAATTATCGAAATAGAGGCCACATCCCGGCTGATAAATTGCAACGGCTTCAGTCTGAGGCTAAAATGCGTGGCTTGTTGCTACATCCAGATACGCTAGAGCTTTCAAATCATAAAGCACCTGTCATATTATTGATAATCACCGGCGGCGTTGCGGCTTATAAGGCGCTTGAGCTTGCGCGGCGCCTGGGAGATGCAGGGGCTATTGTCCGCGGTGTTATGACGAAATCTGCACAGCAATTTATAACACCCTTAGCTTTATCTGCGCTAACTGGTGAGAAGACCTATACAGAGCTTTTCGACCTGACTGATGAACAAGAAATGGGTCATATCAGGCTTGCCAGAGAGGCAGAGCTGGTTTTGGTAGCCCCAGCCACAGCCAATTTTATCGCCAAAATGGCACAGGGTATGGCAGATGATTTGGCCAGCACCTTATGCCTGGCCAGCACAGCGCCTATCGCCATTGCGCCTGCAATGAACCCAGCTATGTGGGCACATCCTGCTACACAAGCAAATCTCAGCATATTAGCTGCACGCGGCGTCCATCAAATTGGTCCTGATGCAGGTGATACAGCTTGTGGTGAGATAGGCACCGGAAGATTGACAGCACCTGATGAGATAGCACGCACAGTTATGAAGCTAATCACGCCAGCGGATAAACCACTATCAGGGCAACATATCATTGTTACCTCAGGGCCGACATTTGAGCCCATTGACCCTGTGCGTTTCATTGGAAATCATTCTTCAGGTCAGCAAGGACATGCTATAGCACGTGCCTGCGCAGCATTAGGTGCACAAGTGACACTCGTGTCTGGGCCTGTTAGCGTGCCCGACCCAGAAGATGTAAAAATAGTGCATATTCAAACAGCACAGGAAATGCTTGCGGCTGTGGAGGCAGCCCTTCCAGCGACAGGCTTTATTGGTTGTGCAGCTGTTGCAGACTGGCGGCCAGCACAATTTGCAGATAGCAAGATGAAGAAACAATCCCATAGTCATATACCCGCTTTGGAACTTGTCGAGAATCCGGATATCTTGGCGCATATTGCGCACCATAAAAATCGTCCAAATTTGGTTGTTGGGTTTGCCGCTGAGACTGAAAATGTTGCAGCCTATGCATCAGAAAAACGTCGCCGCAAAGGGTGTGACTGGATCCTGGCCAATCCTGTGCATCAAGAACGTGGCACTGTTTTTGGCGCTTCCATGAATGACATAATCTATATTACAGAGACAGATAATGAGTCCTGGGGACCCCTGACGAAGACAGATATTGCTGACAGGCTTGCACTGAAGATCGCCGCCTTTTTCACAAATGCATAAAATTGGATGAAAGCTTATGACAAGCATCATTATTGATATTGAAACAATGCCACATGCTGAGGATCTTCCACTGCCGGAATATGAAACTGATGGTGCGGCTGGCATGGATGTGCGCGCTGCTATCGATAGCAATATAACACTTGCATCAGGAGAGCGTGCAGCTATTCCCACAGGCATAAAGATGGCGATCCCATCTGGATTTGAAGTGCAAATCAGACCTCGGTCTGGGCTCGCCTTTAAACAAGGCCTTACAATTGTGAATGCCCCAGGCACAATTGATAGTGATTATCGCGGCGAAGTGAAAATCCTACTTATTAATCTTGGTGCAGACGCTGTGGATATCACACCTGGTATGCGTATCGCCCAAATGGTTGTTGCACCAGTTATCCAAGCGACTTTAAATCCCGTTTCAGCCTTGTCAGACACAAAGCGAGGCACAGGTGGTTTTGGCTCCACAGGCATATAGTGATAGGTATGATAGCGTGTTGGCGCTGCATGATTGCAAAAAGATGGTTTTGCCGCCATTGATGTAGCCACAGGAAAACGCCAAGCGATAGGTACAAATATAATGCAAGATGATATCAACAGCCTGACAGATGCAGAGATTGAGCTTTATGCACGCCAGCTCGTCCTGCCTGGCTGGGACGAGACTGTGCAGGCAAAGCTGCTAGCAGCACATATCGCAATCATCGGGATCGGCGGTCTTGGTATGCCTGTATTGGCTTATTTGGCTGGGGCGGGTGTTGGCCATATAACGCTGATAGAAGCTGACAGGGTTGATATCACAAACCTGCACCGCCAACATATGCCTCAGCAGGCTGATATTGGAGATACAAAACTGGATGTTGCGCGGCGATTTATCGAAACACGCTTTCCAAATTGCCAGCTCACATGCCATGCGGAAATGTTAACAAAGGATAATGCCGCGCACCTATTAAATGGCGTAACAATATGTGTAGATTGTACTGATAGTCTGGTAGCACGTCAGATGATTGCCCGCTATTCTGTAGAGCATGCTATTTCGCATATCTTTGCTGGTGCGGTGAGACATGAAGGTCAAATATCTGTGTTCGCACCACATAATGAGGCCTATCCAGACAGCCCTTGCTTTGGATGCCTATTTCCAGAAACGGCGAGCTATGCTCAGGCACCAAATTGTGCACAAGCTGGCATTTCAGGTCCTGTCGTTGGCATGCTTGGCACTATGCAAGCCAATGAGACTCTGAAATTACTCACGGGCATTGGCACACCACTGATAGGGAAATTATTATTGGTAGATGCAGCACAGGCGCGCTTTGATACGATCAATACAAAGCGCCAGCCAGATTGTAAGATTTGCAGCACAAATCTGGCAGATTAGACTAGACGGGAATCCTACACCGACTAGAGACGAGACGTCACCAGACCGCCAACATCTCTAAATTTGCACCTGATTTAAATAGCCAAGTTTAAATAGCCAAATTTAAATAGCCGGGTTTAAATAGCCGGGTTTAAATAGCTAGATGCCATTAAAGTATCGTTTTTCTAATTTAGATATATGTCAATTTGCTCTAATGTCTGACGAGCTGCGCATATAGACACTAAAGTGCCAGTATCTCACAGACACATACCCTGTCTGACAAATAGATGTGCGGGCGAAAACCTGCGTTATCTTTGCTAAAGCATTGCGGCAAGGACACGGTCAGGCGGTGTATGACCGTCAATAAATGTCTGAATATTAATGAGAACCTTATCGCCCATCGCATCCCGGCCTTCGATAGTAGCAGAGCCAATATGTGGCAATAAGACAACATTCCGGAGCTTTCTAAGTGCTTCTGGCACATGTGGCTCCTCAGCATAAACATCTATGCCTGCACCGGCAAAACTTCGATTTTGCAACGCTGTCACCATAGCAGCCTCATCGACAACATCACCTCTGGCTGTATTGATAAGATAGGCATTTTTGTTGAGCAGCCCAATCCGTTCAGCATTTAGAAGATTACGCGTTGCTTCAGTAGATGGGCAATTGACAGATACAATATCCATCCGAGGCAGCATTTGATCGAGACTTTCCCAGTAGGTTGCCTCTAGCGCCTCTTCCACACCTGACTGAACAGGCTTGCGATTATGATAATGGATAGACATGCCAAAGCCGCGGGCACGGCGCGCAATAGCCTGACCAATCGCCCCCATGCCGATAATACCAAGGCGTTTTCCATTAATCCTATGTCCAAGCAATCCTGTTGGCGCCCATCCAGCCCAGCTGCCATCACGAACTTTTTTGTCACCTTCGGCAACGCGCCGCGGCACACTTAAGATTAACGCCATAGCCACATCAGCTGTATCCTCTGTTAGGACACCTGGTGTATTTGTGACGGTAATGCCTTTGGCTTTAGCTGCATGTAAATCAATATGGTCGACGCCAGTGCCAAAATTTGCAATGAGTTTTAACTGTGGGCCAGCCTGCTCAATCATCTCAGCATCTATTGTGTCTGTAACAGTAGGTACAAGCACATCAGCTTCACGCATCGCATCAATCAATGCTGCACGGCTAAATGGCACATCCTCTCCATTCAGCTTTGTGTCGAATAATTCCCGCATGCGTGTTTCCGCAGCTTCCGGGTATTTGCGAGTTAAAATGACTTTTGCTTTTGCCATACTATGCGCATCTCACTTCTGAAAAAACCGCCTGCCATTGATAAGAAGCATATCATCTACATCCAACAATAGAGACTTCAGGGCAATAAAGACACGTGCCTTAGGACACCGTATCATCGTCTTTGCATGCCTCTGATGTTTAAATCTATTGTCCATACTCTAAAGCTGGTTGACCTCTCTAACAACGTAAAAATACAATCTCATCTATCGTTTAGTTTTGTGTGTCATTCATCTGCAATGTTCGGTATTATGCACGTGACAGGCTTTGATTATGCCACGGAACCTTTATAAAATGCACATGCACAAACGCTTTTTACAAATAATCATATTGCTGCCTTTCATGATGCTAGGCCTCGCTACGCCTGCAGTTGCGCAGAATAGCTCTCAAAATTCTGGTGATGACACAAAACTGGTTGTGCAGGGATCTGGCTTGCCTGTGCCTCGGTTTGTCACTCTAAAATCAGATGAAATTAACATGCGTGTTGGCCCGGGGAGAGAATATCCTTTGGCATGGATCTATAAACGCAAAGGCCTGCCTGTAAAGGTGATTGCTGAATTTGATGTCTGGCGCAAGGTTGAGGATCATGAGGGTGTTACGGGCTGGATCCATGGTCAGCTGGTAAGTGCCAGACGCACCGCACTTGTTAATGAGCCTGTCTCAAAGCTTTATCAGCGCCCAGAAACAGAAAGTGCGATTGTGGCTGTTGCAGAAAAGGGTGTTTTAATGGAGCTGCAATATTGCCGTGAAACCTGGTGCCGGCTGTCGAACGAAAAAGTGCGTGGCTGGATCCCAAGATCTGCAATTTGGGGGGCCTTAGATGGTGAAACCATCGATTAATAAGGCTGCCAACTTTTGGAATACCCTATCTATCTATGGCATCTATCCAGCTTTTCCGTTAGGAATGACTCTCTAAGACTGTTCTATCTGACAATTTCGTAAATCAGGACTTTATATAATGGCTGCAATGACCCAAAATTCCTTTACCTATGATGAGCTTATCGCCTGTGCAAAAGGCGAAATGTTTGGCCCTGGCAATCCACAATTGCCGATGCCGCCGATGCTGATGTGTGACCGTATCACACATATCGCAACAACTGGCGGCGCACATGATAAAGGCCGGGTTGAAGCTGAATTCGATATCCATCCTGATTTGTGGTTTTTCCCATGCCATTTTGAAGGCGACCCTGTAATGCCTGGTTGCCTTGGCATGGATGCACTCTGGCAATTAGTTGGTTTCTTCCTCGGCTATTCAGGTGGCTTGGGGCGCGGGCGCGCTCTATCTGTAGGCGCTGTGAAATTTACAGGCCAAATCCTGCCGACAGCTAAGCTGGTTCGCTTTGAATTAGATATCAAGCGCACCATTATGCGCCGGTTGGTAATGGGTATCGCTGATGGCCGTGTCGTCTGCGATGGGGAAGTGGTTTTCGAGGCCGAAGATATTCGTGTTGGCCTGTTTGGTGCAGAAG
>WTHY01000202.1:0-20165 GCA_011522945.1 Alphaproteobacteria bacterium | reverse complement strand
GGGGAAGTGGTTTTCGAGGCCGAAGATATTCGTGTTGGCCTGTTTGGTGCAGAAGGGGAAAACGCATGACACGCCGTGTTGTAGTAACTGGTATCGGGATCGTTTCCTCTATCGGCAATAATGCTGAGGAGGTGACAGAATCACTTCGCCTGGCGCGCTCAGGCATCGTAGCAGCCCCTGATTATACAGAGCTTGGCTTTCGCTCTCAGGTCAAAGGCTCTGTGAAAATGGATGTAGCTGACCATATTGACCGCAAACAAATGCGCTTTATGGGTGAGGGGGCAGCCTATGCTGTTCTGGCTATGGAACAGGCCGTTGCTGATGCTGGCCTTACTGAAGATGAAGTGTCTAACCCGCGCACAGGTCTGATAGCTGGTTCTGGCGGTCCATCAACTGCGAATATGTTATCAGCGTTTGATACAACACGCGAGAAAAGCCCGAAACGGGTCGGGCCCTACATGGTGCCACGTTGTATGTCATCAACTGTGTCAGCCTGTATTGCCACATTCTTCAAAATTAAGGGCGTGAATTATTCTATTTCATCAGCCTGTTCAACCTCTGCTCACTGTATCACAGCTGGGGTAGATGCTATTCGTTATGGCATGCAGGACATTGTCTTTGCCGGTGGCGGTGAAGAGCTACATTGGACACTATCTGTCCTGTTTGATGCTATGGGCGCAATGTCCTCTGCCTATAATGATACACCTGAAAAGGCCAGCCGTGCCTATGACGCGAACAGAGACGGATTTGTCATCGCGGGCGGCGGCGGTATGGTCGTGCTCGAAGATTATGAACGTGCAAAAGCACGTGGCGCAAAAATCTATGGTGAGATTGTTGGTTATGGCGCCAACTCTGACGGGCATGACATGGTGGCCCCATCTGGTGAAGGCGCTGTACGTTGTATGGAGCTCGCCTTGGCTGGCTTTGACGGCAAGGCCCTCACAGATAAGGTTGACTATATTAACGCACATGGCACCTCGACGCCTGTCGGTGATATGAAAGAACTTGAAGCTGTCCGCGCTGTCTTCGGCCCACGTGATTATCTGCCTGTTGTAACATCAACCAAGTCTCTAACAGGGCACTCACTTGGGGCGACAGGTGTGCAAGAAGCCATCTACACAATGTTGATGATGCAGCACGGGTTCATTGGCGCGTCTGCCAATATTGAAACACCTGATCCAGAGATTGGGGATATTCCTGTACCAACAAGCTTGATGGCAGATACGCAAATCAATCTGGCGCTCTCTAATTCCTTTGGATTTGGAGGCACAAATGCAACTCTAGCCATTCAGCGTGTAGCAGACTAAAGGATATTGATATGGGTATATTGGCTGGCAAGCGCGGCTTGATAATGGGCGTTGCTAATGAAAAATCTGCAGCTTGGGGTATCGCCAAAGCCGCAGCTGATCAAGGCGCAGAGCTTGCCTTTACCTATCAGATTGAGGCCTTTGAAAAACGTCTTCGGCCTCTTGCGGAATCAGTGGGCTCTGACAAGCTATATGCCTGTGATGTCGAGGCTGAGGGCGCTGTTAAATCTACCTTTACCGCTCTGGCAAAAGAGTGGCCAACTATCGATTTCGTGGTCCACGCAATTGGCTTTTCAGACAAGTCTGAACTGAAAGGCGCCTATTACAACACAAGCCGTGCTAATTTTGAAAAAACGATGCTGATTTCAGCCTTTTCCTTTACAGAAGTGGCACAGGCGGCACGTCCTATGATGCAGGAAAACGGCGGATCACTTGTAACCCTTTCCTATTTAGGTGGTGTGCGGACGACCCCAAACTATAATGTGATGGGTGTTGCCAAAGCGGCACTAGAGGCCTCAACTCGTTATCTAGCTGTGGATCTGGGCGGCGAGAATATCCGCGTCAACACCTTATCAGCTGGGCCAATGCGCACTTTGGCAGGCGCAGCGATTACAGGGGCGCGGCATATTTTCCGTCATTCAGAGCAGAACGCCCCACTTGGTCGCAATCCTGATATTGATGAGGTTGGCCGGGCAGGTGTGTATCTGATGTCTGATCTATCGAGCGGCGTGACAGGCGAAACCCATTATGTTGATGGCGGCTATCACCATATCGGCGTGCCTGCCGAGGCAGAATAGGCTTCAGGCGCACTTACAAAATCTATGGAAACTACATTGTTATAATGTGAGCCAGTCACATAAAGCTTTGATAGAAACATACACTCCGCACAAAAAAGGCTGCCCAGATCTACTGGACAGCCTTTATCAATTTTAGTGTCTGTGGCGGGAGAGGCTTAAGCCTCGTCAGAACCCTCTGCTTCAGCAGCTTCTAAATCAGCACCTGTTTCCTGATCCACGCGCTTCATAGACAACTTCACCTTACCACGATCATCAAAGCCGATGACTTTCACTTTCACGATATCGCCTTCTTTACAGACATCTGTTGTCTGAGCCACGCGCTCATTCTTCATCTCAGAAATATGCACAAGACCATCACGAGGACCTAGGAAGTTTACAAAGGCGCCAAAATCGACAGTCTTTACAACCTTACCATCATAAATCTCACCAAGCTCTGGTTCAGCTACAATTTCCTTAATCCGGCGATGTGCTGCATCTGAGCTTTCCTGTGAGATAGCTGCGACTGAAACTGTGCCATCATCTTCAATATCAATTTTGGCACCTGTTTCTTCACAAATCTCACGAATGACCTTACCACCAGGGCCGATCAGCTCACGGATTTTATCTACAGGTATTTTGATTGTGGAAATCTTTGGAGCTGAATCTGCCAGTGAGTCACGTGCAGATGTCAGTGCCTTGCTCATCTCGCCAAGAATGTGCATACGGCCATCCTTTGCTTGATTCAGGGCAATTTCCATAATTTCTGGTGTGATAGATGTGATTTTAATATCCATCTGAAGGGCTGTAATACCTTCTTCACTACCAGCAACTTTAAAGTCCATATCACCAAGATGATCTTCATCACCTAGAATGTCTGATAGAACAGCAAAATCATCACCGTCTTTAATCAGACCCATGGCGATACCAGCGACAGGACGTGCTAGCGGCACACCAGCATCCATCATGGACAGGGAGGTGCCACAGACTGTTGCCATAGACGACGAACCATTTGATTCTGTAACCTCAGAAACTGTCCGCAATGTATAAGGGAAAGCTTCCTTTGTTGGCAGAACAGGATTGATCGCACGCCATGCCAGCTTACCATGACCAATTTCACGACGGCCTGGGCTGCCTGTACGACCAGCTTCACCAACTGAGTAAGGTGGGAAGTTATAATGCAGCATAAAGCGAGACCGGTATTCACCATCCAACGCATCAATAATCTGCTCATCCTGACCTGTGCCCAATGTGGTTACAGCCAAAGCCTGAGTTTCACCACGTGTGAATAGTGATGAGCCATGTGTGCGTGGCAATAAACCAACTTCAGCTACGATAGGGCGCACAGTCTTTGTGTCACGTCCATCAATACGCTGACCAGTCTTTAGGATAGACGAGCGGACAACATCTGCTTCCAGCTCTTTCATCAGGCTGCCAACAAGCACTTCATCAGCATCCTCGCCAGCCACGTCTTTTGCTTCTGCCTTTACTTCAGCCAGTGCTGCCTGACGCGCTGTTTTCTCTGAGATTGCATAGCCAGCTTCTACCTTGCCACGCAGGCTATTTAGAGTCTCACGCAATGACGCAGCTTCAGGCGCCTCTTCTGGTAGATCACGTGGCTCTTTTGCTGCTGATTCTGCTAAATCAATGATAGCAGCAATAGCGGCTTGCATTTCTGTATGACCGAAATTCACAGCACCAAGCATCACAGATTCAGATAGCTCACTTGCTTCTGATTCTACCATAAGCACGCCTTCAGATGTACCAGCAACTACAAGGTCAAGCTGGCTATCTTCCATCTGTGTCTTTGTTGGGTTTAGCACATAGTCACCATCAATATAGCCAACACGAGCTCCAGCGATTGGGCCAAAGAATGGCACACCAGAGATGGTCAGCGCAGCAGAGGCACCAATCAGCGCTACAATATCCGCACTATTTTCGCCGTCAATTGAGAGCACTGTACAGATAACTTGCGTCTCACATTTAAATTCTTTCGGGAAGAGCGGGCGAATTGGACGGTCAATCAGGCGGCTTGTAAGTGTCTCATGCTCTGATGGACGACCTTCGCGCTTGAAAAACCCGCCTGGAATCTTACCAGCCGCAAATGCCTTTTCCTGATAATTCACGGTTAGGGGGAAGAAATCCTGACCTGGGCGTGCTGACTTTGCAGCAACTGCGGTACATAGAACACTCGTCTCACCTAATGTAGCCAGAACGGCACCATCTGCCTGACGTGCGATTTTGCCTGTTTCTAAAGTGAGCGTCTTACCACCCCATTCAATTTCTTTACGATAAATTTGAAACACCTGTTTCTCCTTACAATCAGATAGCCATCGACGCATGACCAACGATGATGTGTGCGAAATATGGTAAAGCCAGACCCTTTTTAAAAAGGTCGACCAGCGGTTGTTTTGTGAGGTCTTAATATTCAGATGCTGTGTAATTATCGCACATGCATCTGTAAGGTATGACACTCTGTCTGGTCATTGCTCTGCCAGCAATAGCTAAACATGCTGGCATTCCGCGTCATCAAAATCCTGCGGCTATCTTTTTTCTATTCATATCCTTCTTATGCGTCTGGCGAAGATATGACATGCATAACGCATAAAGGCAATGATAAAAGCCGCCCAAACCAAGTCTGGACGGCTCATTATAACTTTACATGATGCTATGAGCAGGCAAAACCTACTTCAAAGCTAAAATACACAGCCTACGATTAACGGCGCAGACCTAATTTAGCGATCAGACCCTTATATGCATCTTCATCACGACGCTTGATATAATCAAGCAAATGGCGACGCTGACCAACCATAGTCAACAAGCCGCGACGTGATGCAAAATCCTTTTTATGGATTTTCATATGCTCTGTCAGGCTAACAATGCGGTGTGTTAAAATCGCTACCTGTACAGCCGCTGACCCTGAATCTTTGTCATTTGCACCAAACTCAGCAATAAGCTCAGCTGTCTTTTCCTTCGTAATCGACATCACATCCTCCTTTGCCTATTGGCAGGGTTAGAGATTTAAAACCCGAATAGGCACCCATCCTGTCTCTGATTGTCTGATGAAAGCAACAGGCTGGTTATCCAACACAGCAATGGCTGTTTCATCATGCTTCAGAGATGCACCCACAGTCTGCGTGCTCGCCTCAGTCTGATCTGGCTCAGATCTGCGTGGTGCAGACTGACCCGTAATCGCTTGACCGTGACGCAGTCGAGCTGCCTCTTCGGTGGTAATGGCCAACGCCGGGATGTCGTCCAGCGCGGTCAAAACCGGCATCACATATTGCGATGCGGCGGCACTATCACCTAATTCCTCTAGAAAATCCAGTGAAATCGCCTGTGATTCGGCGAATTTTCCCACTTCTGTGCGTCTTAAGGCTGTTACATGCCCAGCACTATCAAGAGCACGCCCAATATCGCGGGCAAGTGAGCGAATATAGGCGCCTTTGCCTGTAGATACATAGAAGTCTGCCGAATCAGTTCGTGCCTCAAGCAATTCCAGAGCATGAATATCAATCTGACGGGCAGCTAATTCCGGCTTATGGGTGTCGGAAGTTGCATCTGAATCAGCCTGCCGGGCAAGGGCATAGGCACGTTTGCCGCCAACCTTCACAGCTGAATAGGCAGGTGGCACTTGCAAAATCTGGCCTGTAAATTGTGGAATAACCGCCTGTATCGCCTCAGTATCTGGGCGTATATCAGAGGTGCGGCTAACCGTACCTTCCCTATCATCTGTTGTTGTTTCAGCGCCCCATTGCACCGTAAAACGATAGGCCTTAGTCGAAGCCATGACATAGGAGACCGTTTTCGTAGCCTCTCCCAAGGCAATCGGTAATATACCGCTGGCAAGCGGATCTAGCGTACCGCCATGGCCAGCTTTTGCAGCATTCAAAACGCGCCGTACAATCGCCACAGCCTTTGCAGAACTTACCCCTGCTGGCTTATCTAGAACAACCCAACCATGAACCGGCTGGCCTTTCATAGCCCGGCGTTTCTGGCTCATACATCCTGATCCGAAGCGTTATTTGGCTCACCATTACCCTGATCTGAAGAATCATCATCTGATGATTCTATGGACAGGAATAACCGGCCCATTCTATCGGCTGTATCAAAACTATGATCCAATACAAATTTCAGTCGTGGTAGCCGCCGCAAATGCACTTTCTGGGCCAGCTGGTGGCCAATTACAGGGGCGAGCTGATTAAGCTTAGGCAACACAATATCACTATCTTGACCTGCAAGCGGCATTACATAAACACGTGCATTTGCCAAATCTGGGCTCACTGATACCTCAGATACTGTGATAGACAGACCATCCAGCTCTTCAATATAGTAATCCTGACGCTGCAGAATACCAGCAAGCACATGACGAATCTCTTCACCAACACGCAATTGGCGTTGTGAGGGCCCTCGGCTAGCTGCTTTTGATTTCCGCGACATTTGCGGCTCCCATTATTACGGCACACACCACATAAGATTGAAGGCACCAAAAAGGCAGTCCTTTGGTCAGACTGCCGATTAGGCTTTTCAAGGTAGATAAGGCCTGACGGCGTTTGCCCCTAGCGCTTAATCAAGTGTTCTGGCAACTTCCTTCACCTCGAAGCACTCAATTTGATCACCTTCTTGAATGTCAGAGTAATTCTCGAATGCCATACCACATTCCATGCTTTCTCTGACTTCCTTAACCTCGTCTTTGAAGCGCTTGAGTGTCTTAAGTGACCCTTCATGTATAACAACATTATCACGAAGTAGACGGACCTTACAGCCACGCTTGATGATACCATCTGTCACCATACAGCCAGCTACCTTGCCCAGTTTCGATACTGAGAAGACCTGACGTATCTCTGCATAACCGATGAAATCTTCTTGCGTATCTGGGCTGAGTAACCCGCCCATAGCCGCTTTTACTTCATCGATGAGTTCATAAATGATTGAATGATATCGAATTTCTACACCATCACGTTTCGCCAAATCGCGCGCCTGCGGGATAGCTCTTACGTTGAAACCAATCACAATCGCATTAGACGCTGCAGCAAGGCTGATATCTGATTCAGATAGAGCGCCTACGCCGCCTGACAGGATACGTACCTTAACCTGGTCTGTACCAAGCTTGTCTAACGCCACTTTAATCGCTTCAAATGACCCATGCACATCTGTCTTGATGACAACAGGTAGTTCTTCTGCTTCACCTGCTGCAATAGCACTCAACATCTGTTCCACAGATCCACGGGCTGCAACAGCAGCTTCCTTGTCTCGGATTTGACGACGACGATATTCTGCGACTTCACGGGCCTGAGATTCGCTCTCAGCCACGCTGAATCTGTCCCCGGCCATAGGTGTGCCATTTAAACCAAGCACCTCAACAGGCTGACCCGGACCAGCTGTCTTTAGTCGGTCCCCACGATCATTCAACAGAGCCCGCACGCGGCCATATTCTGCGCCGACAACAAAAATGTCACCAACGCTCAATGTACCACGCTGCACCAGAACAGTTGCAACAGAACCACGTCCACGCTCAACCTTGGCTTCAACAACTGTACCATCAGCCACACGGTCAGGGTTTGCTTTCAGCTCAAGCAATTCCGCCTGAAGCATCATAGCTTCTTCAAGTTCTTTCAGACCATCGCCTGTATGGGCAGATACGTTGACACATTGAATCTCGCCACCGAAATCTTCGGTGATGATCTCATGTTGCAGAAGGTCAGCCCGCACCTTTTGTGGATCAGCTGCTGGCTTATCACATTTATTGACAGCAACGATAATTGGACAGCCTGCCGCCTTGGCATGATTAATCGCCTCTATCGTTTGTGCCTTAACAGAATCATCAGCGGCAACAACCAAAACCACAATATCTGTTGTGTTGGCTCCACGAAGACGCATTTCAGTAAAGGCCTCATGGCCTGGTGTATCAATGAAAGTGATTGTGTTATTTTGCGCTGTTTTAATCTGATAGGCACCAATATGCTGTGTAATACCTCCAGATTCGCCAGCCGCAACATCTGTCTTGCGGATCGCGTCAAGTAGGCTTGTCTTACCATGGTCAACATGTCCCATGATTGTCACAACAGGGGGACGCGGCTTCAGATCCTCATCCTTGTCATCAGCTGTATCAAGTGTGTCTTCAATATCTGACTCTGATACACGTTGAACCTTATGGCCAAATTCCAGCGTAACAAGCTCTGCTGTTTCAGCATCGATTGTCTGTGTGGCGGTAGCCATAATGCCCTGCTTCATAAGCTCCTTCACAACATCAGCTGTGCGTTCTGCCATCCGGTTTGCCAACTCACCAACCGCGATTGTATCTGGGATCACCACGTCACGCACCTGCTTGACAGCTGGTGCTGCCTCTTCACGCATACGGGCTTTTTCACGCTGACGACGCACAGATGCAAGAGAGCGCTGACGCGCACCTTCACCGCCGGACAGCGCCTGTGAAATTGTCATTTTGCCCTGACGACGTCCGTCATTTTCACGGCCTCGCCCAGGCGTACGGCGTGGGGCTTCCACCTCAGCTGGCTTGCGACGGCGGTTAACTGCGCCAGCTTCACCAGCTGTTGGAGCATCATCTGGACCGAAATTACGCTGGCGCTGCACAGGGGCGCTTGCTGCCTGACGTCGTTTATTTTCTGCAGCCAAGCGAGACATCTCGTCTTCTTTCTTCGCTTGAGCCAGCTTTTCAATTTCTTGTAGCTCTGCCAATTCTGCCTGACGGCGACGCTCTCTTGCGGTCAGCTGCGGTGCTGGCTCTGGCGTTGCTTCTGGTGCAACTTCTGCTGGCTCTGCAGCTGTATCCTCATCTGTTTGAGCAGCAACGGCAACATCATCTTCTGTCGGTGCCGATTGTCCTTGTTTCAACACCTCTAAACGACGCGCGCGTTCCGCAGCTGTCAATGTATCTGTTTCAGATGCAGCTTGGCGCTGAGTTTCAGAGGCAGGCGCTTCAGGGGCAGTTTTGGCGGCTGGCGCTGTCGGGCGCGGCGCAGCTGGGCGCGGTGTTGCCACACCTGGCACACGCTTGCGGCGCACTTCAACCTGCACTGTTTTGCCACGCCGTGACCCAGCATCACCACCCCGCAGGGTAGAGCTGTCTAGCGTGCCACCCAAGGAGAGCTTCCCGCTTCCAGATAGGCTTAGCGTCTTTGGCTTGTTATTTTCGTCGCTCATCTTGCACCCTTTTGCAAATCACTGTTGTTGTAACAGCCCCTGCTTTTTCTATTCATAGGCATGGTGATACACTGCTAGCCTATAGTATGACAAGCCGCAGCCGCCAAAAAGGGGCGCCAACGGCGTAAAGTTATGAGTATTTGTTGCCGTAATGTTGCATCTGAGGCGTAAGAACTGCCACGAAGGCCAACATAGGCAACAGAGCTTCTGCCAAAAGCAGCCCCTAATATCTCAGCTGGTAGACCCTCTTCAACCCAATCAGGCTGAAGTGAGCCTTGTAAGGCGCTAGCTTCTCGCTTTGAAGCGTCATCAGCAACAAATAAGCCCTCTATCCAGGGCTCATCTCGCATGGAACCAGATCCTATCACAGCAAGATTGGCACGTCTTGCCATAGCCAATTGCTGGATAAACCGTTTTGACAGCAACGTTTCTAGATTCGCTATCATATCAGTCGGGTCTGATTGTTTTTGCAAAGCATCACCTAGATGTCGCCGAAAATGGCCACGACTAAGAGCTTGCTCCACAAATTCAGGATTAGCACTTACATAGGCACCACGCCCAGGCAACTTTTCGGCTAAATCTGGCACAAGACTCCCATCAGGTGCGGCGACAAAACGAATTCTGTCAGCCTCCCCTAAGCTCTGGCGAGATGTGATACATTGCCGGTCTGCCATAATACTGGTGCCATCCTGATACTGGAAAGATCAGACGCATTATGCGTCTGATGCTCCCGCATCCTCGGTTTCCGCTTCAGCCGCGTCATCCTCATCAGCAAACCAATGGGCACGGGCGGCCATGATGATATCGCCAGCTGTCGCTTCATCTTCAATCCCAAACTCGCCCAGATAGCCAACAAGTTCCTCTGAATCCAGCTCAGCCAAATCATCTAGGGTTAGGATTTGATTTTCTGCCAGTTTGAGGATCATAGCCATGCTGAGATACTCAACTGAGCGGAGATCATCTGCCACTTTAAGAGCATCAAGCTCACTCTCAATTCGGGCATTTTCACGGGTCACAAAATCAACAGAACGGTTATAAAGTTCAGTCGCAATATCTGTGTCAAAACCTTGAATAGACGCAAGATCTTCCAATTCTGTTGCAACGATATCTTCAACCATCACAAAGCCCTCAGCCACAAGAAGATGCGCAATCACATCATCAATGTTGAGTGCTTCCATAAAGCGGGTTGAGCGTAGCTTGATTTCTTCCTGACGCTTTTCTGATTCTTCAGCCTCAGTCAGAATATCAATATACCAGCCAGTCAATTGCGAAGCGAGACGTACATTCTGACCACGCCGTCCAATAGCAAGTGACAACTGATCATCAGGCACAACCACTTCCATACGGCCAGAGACTTCATCCATAAGGACTTTTGCCACTTCAGCCGGTGCCAAGGCATTCACAACAAACCCGACTGGATCTTCTGAGAATGGAATGATTTCGATTTTCTCGCCTTGTAATTCACCTACAACAGCTTGAACCCGACTACCTCGCAAGCCAACACATGCGCCGACAGGATCAATTGAACCATCCCGAGATAGGACTGAGATTTTTGCGCGGCTTCCAGGCTCACGGGCAACAGCCTTAATTTCAATAATACCATCATAAATTTCTGGCACTTCTTGTGTAAACAGCTTCGCCATGAAATCATTTGCCGCACGTGATAAGAAGATTTGCGGACCACGTTGCTCTTCACGCACGTCAACAATATAGGCACGAACGCGATCACCCTGACGTAGATTTTCGCGCGGAATCATCTCTTCACGGCGAATAACACCTTCAGCACGGCCGAGATCAACTGTGATAGAATAGCTCTCTGCACGCTTAATTGTACCAACGACAATTTCACCAACACGATCTTTATATTCTTCATATTGGCGTGCACGCTCAGCTTCACGCACTTTTTGCGAAATAACCTGCTTTGCTGTTTGCGCTGCTATCCGGCCAAATTCAATAGGCGGTAGGGGCTGACGCAAAAATTCGCCAAGGGCAAGATTATGCTTTGTGCCTTCTGCAACTGTCATATGAATATGGTCATCTTCGACCTCTTCTACCACCTCAGTCCAACGCTCCAGGGTAATAGACCCTGATTTCCTGTCAATCATGGCGCGGATATCGAGGTCATGGCCATATTTTGACCGTCCTGCCTTTTGGATGGCCTCTTCCATTGCCATGATAACTTCTTCGCGATCAATTGACTTTTCGCGGGCTACGACATCGGCAATTTGGATAAGCTCTAAGCCTGGAATTGATGATGTATCCATATCAGTCCTCTTATAAATATATTCAGCTGAAAATCAGAGCGGTAACGCCTGTCAGCTACGATTATGACTCTCGTTTCGGGGTTGAAAAATATTCAGTTGGGTCAATGCGGGCTGTATCAATATCAGCCTGTGTAAAACTAACCCGTCCAAAGCCTGTATCAAGATGAATATGCGTATCTTCAGTGCCTGCCAAGCGGCCACGAAATCGCTTACGTCCATCTATCATCCGTTTCAGATTGATTTTCACCAACTCACCGGCAAACCGGTCAAAATCACTGAATCTTGTTAAAGGTCTGTCTATGCCAGGTGAGCTTACCTCGAGTTGATACGCGTCAGAAATCGGATCCTCTACATCCAGAATCGCTGCCAAATGGCGACTAATTTGCGCGCAATCTTCTACCGTCATCTCGCGACGTTCAATAGGCTCTGCCATGATCTGAAGGGTTTGACGACCACCACCAGATTTGCTGTTTTTAATATTGCGAGAACTACCACCTGTTAAGCTGACGCGCACAAGCTCGAACCCCAGATCACCTAATGCTGGTTCGATAATTTGTGTGAGCCTGCTTGCAGACATAAAGACCACTCCGTATCTTGCTATCTATATCTTGTTAGAATCAGACAATAAAAAAGGCGGGCTTTTGGCCCACCATCGTAAATCTGATAGTTATGTTGCTCTATCTATACGCAAAATTCATCAGAATGACAAGTCTTAGCTAATTTCGGATGAAATCAAACCAGCTAGACGGCCTGCCCTCTCTATCACCTTTTGCCATATACCGTGTTTGCGGCCAGTCCTTTGGCCGGTTTTGCCAGTCTGATGGGGTCTCCGCTTGCCAAGTAAACTTGTCATGCGCCATAGCTTCTGCGAGGAGCCAAATTTTCGCCTCAGGATGATCACTTGCCATACGCAGATGCCCACCAGGTCGAATAAGAGTCGCCAGCGCATCTAGCATATCCTGATTCAGGATGCGGCGGCTTGCATGGCGGCGTTTTGGCCATGGATCAGGAAACATAATATAGGCACCCGCAAGAGATGCCTCTGGCAGGGACGGTAAAATAAGCCTGATATCATCTGGCCAGACACGAATATTCTGCAACGCACGCTCATCCATATGCCGCAATAAAGAGGCGACGCCATTGACAAATGGTTCTGCGCCAATGAAACCAGCTTCTGGCTGACCGGCGGCTAGTGCGGCTAGATGCTCACCACCACCAAAGCCAATTTCTAAATAAATATCGTCAGGTGCATGCGGAAATAGCTGTGGCAAATTCGCAAGGGACTCTGCAGTAGCAGGCATCTGCACATGAGACAATTTTGTCTGCATAAGTGTTTTTAGCTGTGTGCGAAGCGGGCGGCCTTTACGCCGCCCGAAAAATTGTGGTCCCTCTGGTTTTGGCATCACATGTCTCACATAACTGCACACATAGATGGCACTATTTACGCCTTGGCAGTAATGGCAGCAGCCAAATCTGTTGCCTCCCAGCTAAAGGTGCCTGGACCAGCTTCACCTGCAGCGCGGCCAAAATGCCCATAGGCTGAAGTCGGTGTGTAAATTGGTGCATTCAGATTAAGATGCGTGCGGATACCACGTGGTGACAAATCCATCAAATCATTAAGGATTTCAGTCAGTCTGGCATCTGCAATCTGACCAGTGCCATGTGTATTTACAAATACAGACACAGGCTGGCTAACACCAATCGCATAAGCAATCTGGATTGTACAGCGTGAGGCAAGCTCTGAGGCTACAACATTTTTTGCAAGATATCGTGCTGCATAGCTTGCTGATCTATCAACTTTTGTTGGATCTTTGCCTGAGAACGCACCTCCGCCATGCGGGGCTGCACCTCCATACGTATCCACAATGATTTTGCGGCCTGTCAGACCAGCATCACCATCAGGGCCGCCAATTTCAAACTTGCCTGTAGGATTAACCAATAAATTATCTGCTGATACCATCCAGCCATCTGGCAACACATCTGCAATGACAGGCGTGATCAGCGCTCGGATATCATCTGTGCTGGCACTTGCAACATGCTGTGTTGATAAGACGATTTTATCAACACCTTCAATGGTGCCTTCATCTGAATAACGCAATGTAATCTGTGATTTAGCATCAGGACCAAGGATAGACTCTGCATCAGCTTTCCGCACAGCTGCCAGCTGCTTTAAAATCGCATGGCTATAATGAATAGCAGCAGGCATAAGCTCTTCAGTCTCGCGGGTCGCATAACCGAACATCAACCCCTGATCGCCAGCACCTTCCCCTTCATTTGAATCTTCTGATGCATCGACACCTTGGGCGATATCTGCTGATTGCTCATGTAAATAATTTTGGAACTCAAAATGTGCGTGATGAAACTTATCCTGCTCATACCCAATATCTGCAACAGCGGCGCGCACACGTGGCTCAATTTGCTCTAGAATTTTTGGCATGGCCGCCTCGGTAGCGCGGACCTCACCAGCTAAAATCACACGATTTGTTGTTGCCAATGTTTCACAGCCAACACGTGCTTCAGCTTCATGTTCTAGAAACAAATCAAGTACTGTATCTGAAATGCGATCGCATACTTTATCTGGATGACCTTCTGAAACTGATTCTGATGTGAAAAGATAGCCCATTTTATAATTCCATTTTTGTGGGTGAGACTTTGCTTATCTGCCGTTTTTGAACCTTTTGGTCAAGCCAAATTCCAAACCCGAGCAACCATAATGCCATGAAAATAGTGCCCGCCCATCTATATTGGACAAAAACCGGTGGCGCTAGCGCCTTCGGCACAGCCACATCAATCAAGCCAGACTCGCCCAGTTGAAGGGATTTTATGATACGGCCATAGGGATCAATGCCGGCTGTGATACCTGTATTTGCCACACGCAAAATGGGAAGCCCTTCTTCGATGGCTCTAGCCCGTGCTTGATGCAAATGTTGATAGGGACCTGCCGTATGACCAAACCAAGCATCATTGGTTAAATTCACTATAATAGCAGGACGTGGTCTGCTATGCAGAAAACCCGGGAAAATCACTTCATAACAAATCAGCACTTCCAGCTGACCAAAGCCACCAGCATCAAACATTTGCGGCTGTTGCCCGGCTGTAAAGTCGATAGCACCGGCAATTGCATCAATAAATGGGATTTGGCGAATAGGCACATACTCGCCAAAGGGCACCAGATGCAGCTTGTCTGTTATGGCTAAAACTGTGCCATCTCCTGACGCAAGCACAGCACTGTTATAAAGACGATCACTCTCATCAAATCTCAACATGCCTGTTAGCAACATACCGTCAAAAGCAGCAGCGCTTCGAGCTGATTCTCTCAATAATTCTGTTTCTTTGGGCAAGACCCCTGCGATAGCTGTCTCTGGCCAGATAACCAGCTGTGGCAGGGGGTATGTTAAACGACTTAGATCTTGCAGCTCTGCGAGATGAAGGGGACGTTTCTGCCGATCCCATTTATCTGCTTGCGGTATATTAGGCTGCACCAGACGCACCGTTGGCCTACCATCTGTAAGCACCTCAAGCGGCGGCATGCTGGCGGCCCGCCATAGCGACAAACCACATAACAATATCACTGGCAGGCATAGGGAAATGGCCACTTGCCGCTTTGTTGGCAATATGACCAGGACCGCTATCAAGCCAAAAAATGCAAAATTTACCCCATATTGGCCGATAAAGGCGCCTGATTGTGCAAACGGACCAGCTGCTAAAAGGATATGTGCAGGCGCATTCCAGGGAAAGCCCGTAAGCAACGTGCCTCTGGCAAGCTCAGCCGTGCCCAAACAAAGGGCTAGCATTACAGCATAAGCGGTCTCACTACTGGCTATGAGGCGGGCAAAAAAGGCGCCACTACCCCAGAATATGCCCAGGAATAGGGGCAAGCCCAACGCAGAAAACGGCAACATAAACAAAAAGGCAGCATCGCCGACAAATAGCGAATGGCTAATCCAATATAGGGATATAGAAAACCAGCCTGTCGCCGCCATCCAGGCTCGCAAAAAGGCTGCTTTCTTAGATGTTACATCTAATAGCCGCCAGAATATCGGTATAAAACATAAAGCCGCTGGGAGAATTCCCGCTGGCAGCAGGCTGAGACTAGCAACCCCGCCAAGGCTGAAATCAAGCAGTAGCCCGCGCCATCCTATATGGCGCTGCACCCAATTGCGTGCCTGGCTGATCACGTTGCCTCAGCTGCTCCCAATTGAGACGACAGGCGCGGCAAACCCTCTATTTTCAAGAGGGTTATCCGCCTTGGATCGCCATCTAACACTTCAAATTCCAACCCTGCCGGATGACGCACAACTTCACCTCGTGCCGGCACACGGCCAGCTAGTTGAAACACAAGACCACCAAGCGTATCAATTTCATCACGCTCATCATCATCTAATAGTGGACCTGCCAGTATTTCCAAAGCCGCAATCTCTAATCTCGCTTCAGCTATGGCTGTGCCATCATCACTGACATCAAAGCGAGGCATGATAGTCTGATCATGCTCATCTTCAATTTCACCAACAATCTCTTCAACCAAATCTTCAATCGTAATAAGACCGTCAACACCACCAAATTCATCTACGACCAGAGCCATATGACGTCTGCGCAGGCGCATTTCATGCAACAGATCAAGCAAACGTATCGTTGGAGATACAAAAAGCACCGGCCGCAACAAACTTTCTAAGTCAGGACGTGTACCAGCAAGCAGATGGGCCATCATATCTTTAATATGCAGCATACCAAGAATTTGATCTGTATCACCCTTATGGGCTGGCACACGGCTATGATTAGCGGTGCTAATACGCTCAAGAACAGAATCAAACCCATCTTTTACATCAACTGAAATAATATCTGCTCTTGGCACCATCACATCCTCAGCGGTGATATCCTTTAGGCCAAGCATATTTTTCAGCAACGTCTCTTCATGATTGTCAAAATCGGAGGCACCATGAACAGAACTTGTAATAATCTC
The DNA here is from genome assembly GCA_011522945.1 of Alphaproteobacteria bacterium. Lineage (GTDB taxonomy): Bacteria > Pseudomonadota > Alphaproteobacteria > Puniceispirillales > Puniceispirillaceae > WTHY01. The sequence goes on along the minus strand of WTHY01000202.1, from coordinate 3,697 downwards.
CGTTAATTCATCACGAACAGATTGCGGACGTGCGAGCGGATTTAACTTCATAAGATGATGTCGCAAATTCATGATATCACCTCATTTGGCATAGATGTTTCAGCATAAGGGTTTGCGATACCAACCTTGGCAAGCAACTGCGCTTCCAGCGATTCCATTTCATTTGCCTCATTTGGCGCGATATGATCATAACCCAGCAGATGTAACACGCCGTGAAGCATGAGATGTAACGTATGATGCTGTAATGAGACATGCTGCTCAGCAGCCTCATCAGACATAACATCCCAGCATAAAAACACATCTCCTAGATAGATCTCACCTGTTTCTGGATCTTTGTCCCCATCAGGAAAACTCAGAACATTAGTGGGCTTGTCTTTATCTCGAAAATCATGATTCAAAGCTGTGATATGGTCTGCATCAGTCCAAATAAACCCAAGATTTAGCACCTGACCATCCACAATCTCTGGAATGCCTGCTATCATTTGCCAAAATCTGTCCTCTACAGAGCCATTTATGACCTCTGTCCACCTATCATCTTGTAGATGTAAATGACAGGAATGTGGTGTTGATATCCACAATTCTGGGATGGGTGAAGTGTTATACAGACCAGGACCGCTCAGACTGTCAGGCTCTGGATGCTCAGTTTGTATGTCGTCAGTTGGCATGGTGCCGATAACTATCCATAAAATAGAATTGGTCTCTTAACTATGCCTTTAAGAGATTTTTCTGTCCAGCATTTGTAATCACAAACTGCCAAATTTACTGATCACTATCATAAGCCTTCAAGATACGTGCCACAATTGGATGTCGGACCACATCAGCGCCGCTGAGGCGCATGATCCCTATACCCTTTACATCCCGAAGGCGTGCTGTTGCATCGGCAAGACCTGATGTTTGGTTATTTGGCAAATCTACCTGGCTCATATCACCATTAATGACCATACGAGACCCTTCCCCAAGGCGCGTTAAAACCATTTTCATCTGGACTGGTGTTGTATTTTGTGCCTCATCAATCAACACAAAGGCATTTGACAGGGTGCGACCACGCATAAAGGCAAGGGGGGCAATTTCAATATCACCACTTGCAATCATACGCTCAACTTTTTCAGCTGGCATCATATCATAGAGCGCGTCATAAAGGGGTCGCAAATATGGATCGACTTTCTCTTTCATATCACCTGGCAAGAATCCAAGCCGCTCTCCAGCTTCAACAGCTGGGCGTGATAAAATGATTTTTTCAACGAGCTTTTTCTTAAGCGTATCTACTGCTTTGGCCACAGCCATATAGGTCTTACCCGTACCTGCTGGGCCTAAACCAAAGACCATTTCATTTTTTTCCATCAAATCGAAATATTGTGCCTGACCAGGTGTGCGCGCATAAATCTTTTTGCGCCAGGTCGTAGCGATTAACTTACCTTGGGTCTTTATTTCGGCTGGATCCTGACCATGCTCTGCAAGCCGCAGCATATCCTCTATCAAATGTCTACCAGCCTCAGGCGATACATCACCGTCAGAAGCAAGCCGCTTATACAGATTTTTCAGCACCTCGCTGGCTTGCGCTGCACTATCTGCCGGCCCCTCAACAGAAATCTGGTTGCCAAAACTATCTAAAGATACATCCAGCTCTTGCTCTATACGGGCTAGATTTTCATTATGCTGACCACAGACGAGGCTAAGTGTGTGATTATCTTCAAAATGGAGCTGTAGCGTTTTACCCTGCTTTTTGCTTAGCTTTTTTTCGTCTGTTTTTGTCTTTGTCATAAATTATTATGTATCCCTAATTAACGCTGAAGTGCCTATGATATGGCTTCAGCCAACAGAGAATTCTGCCGGCCCTCAATAATTTTCATACGGCGTATTTTGCCAATATCTGCTGCATCTCCGTTTAGATACACTGATTGCATAAATGGGCTTCTGCCTGTCATTTGTCCTTCACGTCCGCCAGCACGCTCAATAAGAATGTCCATCTCCTGACCTTCTGCAGATTTATTGAAAGCTAGCTGCTGTGCATCTAGTAATTGCTGGAGCGCGCTCAGCCTATCTGACTTAACCTGCTCATCTACCTGCACATCTTCAGTTGCGGCTGGCGTGCCAGGTCTTTGTGAATATTTAAAGCTATAGGCAGACGCATATCCTACCCTGTCGATAAGCTTTAGCGTATCGGCAAAATCACGATCTGTCTCACCAGGAAAGCCGACAATAAAATCACCAGATAGTGCAAGGTCTGGCTTTACCTCACGCAGCCTGTCAATAATCCGGAAATAGGTATCAGCGTCATGGCGCCTATTCATCGCTGTCAAAATCCGATTGGAGCCAGACTGAACAGGCAGATGCAAATAAGGCATAAGCTGCGGCACATCTCTATGGGCAGTGATAAGCTCTTCATCCATATCAAGCGGATGCGAGGTGGTGTATCTGATACGTTCCAGACCATCAATCTCTGCCAGCTCTCGGATAAGACGTCCAAGTGACATTGTCTCACCACTATCCATAACGCCGTGATAGGCATTTACATTTTGGCCGAGCAAAGTGAGCTCAACGGTTCCAGAAGCAACGAGCCTGCGTGCTTCTTCTAAAACCGAAGATGCTGGTCTGGAATATTCAGCACCTCTCGTATAGGGCACAACACAAAAGCTGCAGAATTTATCACAACCCTCTTGCACAGACAAAAAGGCTGCTGGCCCTCTGCTGGCATGTTCTTCTGGCAGGAAGTCAAATTTTACTTCGGCTGGGAAATCTGTATCTACAACGCGCTTGCGTGCAGCAGGGTCAGCTTGGCCAACAAGCTCAGGTAGCCGGTGATAGGTTTGCGGACCAACAACCATATCCACCCAAGGTGCACGACGGGTAATCTCATCACCTTCAGCCTGTGCGACACAACCAGCCACAGCAATCAGCATAGATCTGCCTTCTTGTTCCTCAGCTCGGCTTTTATGCTGGCGAAGCCTACCAAGCTCACTAAAGACTTTTTCAGCTGCCTTCTCACGAATATGACAGGTGTTTAAAATCACCATATCTGCAGACTCAGCTGTATCTGTCGGCACATATCCAAGTGGCGCAAGCACATCAGTCATTCTGTCAGAATCATAAACATTCATCTGACAACCATATGTTTTAATAAAAAGACGTTTCATCTATCGCTTCAACTTACACCACTAGATAATATTAACACTCAGACAGGATTGCCCGGTCAAGGAAAATGGCTTTATGCAAAATATATTCTTCAGCACGGCTTACCCATATCGCATTTGCAGCGCATCTACCTTTTCTACACGGCCATTATCCATACGCCGCTGGTAATAGCCAATCCGCCTGCCAATTTCAACAAATCCTGCGCGTTTATAGAGCTGAAATGCTGGCAGATTATCAATTGCCACCTCTAAAAATATTGTCTCCGGACCTGAAACAGCCATATGCGCGATATAGTGCTGTAATGTAGCAAGCGCAATCCCGCGCCGACGAAACCGTCTATCTGTCCCAATATCAATGATATCAGCTGAGCTGCCGGCACGTTGCAAAAGCAAAAATGCGACCGGCTGTTCCCTATCAAACGCAAGAATCCCCTCAGCTGAAGGATGTGCAGCAAAATGCAGAATTGTCTCTTGCACTGAACGCGCCTCATATATATGCGACAATAACCTGCCTAATGCGGCTTTTTGATCGGATAGTGGGCTATAGTCCATTGGTGCGTCAGGCT
>WTHY01000045.1:19068-29993 GCA_011522945.1 Alphaproteobacteria bacterium | reverse complement strand
CCTGTAAGCTCTCTAATATATAGACTCTTATAGCGCTGGACAAGCCAGACTGCCGGTTTGCGTCAATCTCTGTCACCATGCTGGCAACAGACATGCCACGTTCCTGCGCAAGCTGTTGTAATGCCCGCCAAAAAGGTGCTTCTAACGAGACAGACGTGGCGTGGCCACGGATGGAAATAGAGCGCTTTTTCATTAAATACAGTATTAAATTCCGCTAGGTGGAAGGCTGAATTTTGCTATTAGCTCAACATGGCTGGCCAAATAGAATTGGTCAACTGGCTGGCACCATTCTAATTGATAACCAGCAGATATGAGCGTGATAGAGTCTTTGGCAAAACTGTGAGGATTACAGGATATATAGGCAATAACAGCCACACCACTATTAGCAATTTCAGCAATCTGAGCGCGCGCCCCGCTGCGTGGCGGATCCAAAATAATCAGGTCTGCGCTGGATAAGTCTGCTGCTGTTAACGGCGCATCAAAAAGATTGCGCGCATCTATTGTTACCTGCCCACCTCTACCAGCTTTATCTGCTGCGTCACGTAAGGCCTCCAGAGCCGCGCCAGTAGTATCAGCAACATATAGTTGGCAATTATTAGCAAGGAGGGGCAGGCTGAGTGTGCCTGAACCACAGAATAAATCGACGATATTCACAGCATCTTTCGCGATTTCTTGTACAGCTGCTTGTAGCGTTCTTTCACCTGCTAGGGAGGCTTGTAAAAAGCTACCGGCAGGTGGCGTTATCTTGGCATTTGGCCAGCTCAGAACAGGCGGTTCAGGTGCATATAGCGGTATGGCTGTGGTTCCATTTTCGCTCAGGCTTAAGCGCACTACATCTGCAAGCGTGCTAACAGCTTGTCCCATTTTTGCCATTTGATCAGCTGTAATATCACCGGCTAAAACCAGTAAGATATCAACACCTCTATCTAATTTTGTTAGGATTATCTCACCTGTTATGCCAACAGAAATATAGGGCGCGAATAGGTGCGATAATTCAGAGCGCAGGCTCAGTATAGTGCTATCAATAGTGATGCAGCCCTCTGGGACGACAAGGTGGTTTGAATGACGCTCATTCAGGCCAATAATGAGGTCAGTTGCCGTGCGTCTTAAGCCAAAGCGCACGCGCCTTCGGCTATGTGCCTCAGAGCGGTCCATAGGGCGCCAGTCACCAACAGAAATGTCCGCACGGTCCAGAATAGACTTCACCAGCGCTTCTTTATGACGTGCGTAGGCATTTTTTTCCATATACTGGAACTGGCACCCGCCACATTGATGCGCTACGGCACAGGCTGGCCTTACACGATCTGGACTTGGTGTTATCAGCTCTAATAAATCAGCCTGAATACCGCCATTTGAAAGGCTGTGTGGTTGTACACGCACCCTTTCGCCTACCAGGCAGTTCGGTACAAAGAATAACCATGATTTTGTTTCATAATTATGCGTAAATATTGCTGTTCCCACACCGTCGCCGCGCGCCCCAATCTGGTCTATTGTGAGTTCTAGGGGTGCTGTGTTGCGTGGCAGTTTCTGCTTTGAATGTGCCTCACCTGACTTAGCGTGCCGCCCTTTTCGATTTGAAACTCTTTTATGGTGTCGCATGGCTAATTTTGTTTCTGTTTATAATTGGCGTCTATCTTGATGTGCATGGATTTTGCACAGAGCTATTACCCCAAGCTCTTATTATTGGTTTTTTGGTGCTGTATCCAAGCTCTTCTGGAATTTGTTGCAACTCTAAAAGCCTCATTGATTGCAGATTGCTTACGGCTAAAGCGCGCAGTCCTAGCCTAAATCAGCCTGCGTGCATACCATATCACTCTACCAATTGGCTGGATATTAGTTTTCGCAATTCTGATGGTGCCATAGGCTGGGTTGCTCGCAGCCAATCTAACGAGCTGATGCGTTTGGTCTGATGCTGAATGCTCAGATGCAAAGCGTAATGTTAACCCGCCCTTATAGCGAAATAAAAACAGACAGCTTTCAAGATGGCTGCGCCTGCTAACATTTTCTGCAATATCGTCTGTAGTCAGCCCTGCTTTATTTGCTGCAGGTAGGCGTAAGTTCCTATCAGCAAGATTTATCATGATATGTGTTCCAGCTGGCATATCTGGTGCCATACTATCATCTTCGATAATAGCCATCCGCAAATGTTCTACATCTGAGGCAGGCACGAGCTTTAACAAATCCTGCCGGGCAAAATATTGTAATAAAAACGGATTTCCTGCCTCTGGCTCCAATAGGGGAATAGACTGAATAGACGGCAGGGTGCTAACAGGGCTATCAGCCTGCCAATAGCTCTCCCTTAGATAGTGCTCATCAGTGCCAAGTATAGCGGCAAGATGATATCGCGTGTGTTCTGGTAGAACACGTGGCGAGCCGCGATGGATATATTGCTGTAGATAGGCATCATTCTTGCCAAGTTCACGAGATAATTGCCGAAGGTTGCGCCGCCCTTTTGTCTGTTGGTCAGCTGCAATAAGATCCAATATGAATTGTTTCGATTTTTCCATATAGCGTGCTCATAAATTTTTATCCGACCAGATATCAAAAAATAGATCTCACCAGATTTAGCCGTGTCAGCAAATCAGTTTCTATCAAATACACAAAGGAATTCGTTAAAAATTAGGAGTCGAAAAAAAATTTGAGGTGATGAAATGGATTTCACACATAATTAGGAAATATCCTATAAATAATATGGTCGTATGTCCAGTACTCTTGGAATGTAAATTGTGTCAGGGAGGGATCATGACAAAAGATAGCCAAATAACCGCTATGAAATCATGTTTGGAAACAGCTGCACGAACGCTAAAATATTTGCCTAACAACCCCTTGGATCGCCATCAAAAATTGCGGTCAATCTGGGGTAATATTGATAGGGCAAGTGAATCTATCTCAAGCAAAACGGGGAAATATTTGCCCTCTGCAATCGAAATAGATGATATGTATTATATTATTGACCTCCTTATGGGGTTGCCGGATTTAGAACGCAAACTGCTATGGGCGCGTGCTAATCGCATACCATGGGCGCTCTTGCAAAATCAAATTGGCAGATCACGAACACATCTCTATCAAATACATCACCGTGGCCTAATTTCGTTAACGAATTTATATAGAGTTAAAAAACCTCTTGACATTATGAACAAAATAGGATAAATCCTAATGTATAATGACGCCGGTTCGGGAAAATAGCTCCTGAGCTGGCTTTTTTTTGCAATAGTTCGGATGAATTTGGTGCATAGTGATGATGGCAGATATGATGCCTTCCTTTGCTTCTTATCCTATAATGGGAATGTTACGGTCTCAGCAGAGCATTCTGGATTGAGCCTATCTGCGGTGCGGCGCCGTCAAGGTTTGAGTAAGTCCTTCGCAGAGGCAATGGATAACGCTAAGGAGGCGGCAGCTGACAGGCTGCGCTTCGAAGCCTGGCAACGTGCTGTGCATGGGGAGGACATTCCTTATTATTATCAAGGCGTTCAGGTAGGCTCCAAACGCCGCCGCTCAGACCAATTAATGGCGCAGCTTCTGCGTGTTCTAAGCCAGCATGAGACAATTCTAGACAAAGATGAGACTAGCCGTGCCGATCTCGCAGGACAGCTTGCAGACAAATTGGCGCGCTTATCTGCGGCAGATGCCAAAGGAGATGAGGGCCAAACTGATTGAATCCCTCTCGATTGAGGAAATTCAGTATTTGCTAACAGATTGGTCTTTATGGGCGCGTAAAAAACAATTGCCACCAGAAGGTGGGGATTGGCGGGTTTGGTTGCTGATAGCTGGTCGTGGGTTTGGAAAGACACGTGCAGGTGCTGAGTGGATTCGCATGCTAGCTGAAAATCAGCTTGTGCGGCGTATCGCACTTGTAGGCGAGACATGGCATGATGTTCGGTCTGTAATGGTCGAGGGTGCGTCTGGTCTTTTATCAATTGCTCATCCGCAGAAGGTGCCGCATTGGTTACCTTCACGCCGAATGCTTGTCTGGAATAATGGGGTGCGGGCATTTTGCTATGCGGCAGACGCGCCTGATCAATTGCGCGGGCCAGAATGGGAAGCTGCCTGGGCAGATGAGATAGCGAAATGGCGCTACCCGCTTGCATTTGACAATCTTTTACTTGGCTTGCGGCAGGGGCGCAATCCGCGCCTTGTAGCAACGACAACACCACGTCCAAAAACCTGGTTAAGAGACCTAGCAGCCGCCCCTGATACGATATTGGTTCAAGGCACAACACATGAAAATGCTGCACATTTGGCGCCCCAATTCTTGGCAAGCATCCAGATGCGTCTTGGTAGTGGCGATTTGGCACGTCAGGAATTAGGGGGTGAGTTGCTAGCCCAATATAAAGGTGCTTTATGGCAAAGGGATGCTCTTGCTTCACTTGTTTGCACCCCGCCCAAACGAGGTGAACTGGTGAGATGTCTCATTGGTGTAGATCCGTCAGTTGGTGGGCAAGATGAAACAGGTATCATCGTAGCTGGCAAAACAGCTGATGGCGTGATCTGGGTGTTGGAGGATGCGTCATGTGCTGGCACACCAGACCAGTGGATAAGACGATTACGTAGAATTGCAGAAAAATGGCGGGCCGATGCTGTCGTGGCAGAAGTCAATCAAGGTGGACAATTAATAGAACAATTGCTGCGCCAATCTGGCGTGAGACTGCCAATTCGGCGGGCACGGGCTATGCGTGGCAAGGCTGAACGGGCAGCGCCTATTGCCGCTGCTTATGCACGAGATGAAATCAGACATGCAGATAGCTTTCCAGAGCTTACAGATCAGCTATGTGCCTTTTCACCAGACATGCCCGCAGGCCAATCACCTGACAGGATGGACGCACTCGTCTGGGTTATTGGCGCTCTTTTAACTGGTCTGGACAGCAGTACAGCAGAATTACGGCTCTAGCCTGAAGTGCAATCTGCTGGAACAGGTATTTACGTCAGAAGGATAGAGTTTATGGAACGACAAACAGCTGACCGTATCAATGCACGCTCATTTGCTTGGCAGGCCATGTCTGGCGATTTAGAGCTGATAAAGGATTTGATGGGGGGCACCTCAACCATGCGGGCAGCTGGTTTGCGCTGGTTGCCGCGTGAGCGTGCAGAAAGCTGGCCAGCATGGCGTGCACGCTTGCATCGCACGGTTCTGTTCAATGGTTTTGCACGCACAATCCAAGCCCTATCTGGCAAGCCCTTTATGAAGCCAATATATCTGTCAGAAACAGCGGCTCCGGAAATGCTTGCACTTGCCAAAAACATGAATGGGCAGGGGCAAACCCTATCTGAATTTGCGCATCGCTTATTACAACTATTATTAAGAGATGGCCTTGCACATATTTTATTAGACAGGCCACGCAGCGGTGGTGCGCCATATTTTATATTGCAGCCAGCAGAAAATCTCATAGGGTCACGCTTGGATAGTGCAGATGGTCTACAAGATATCAGACTATCTTCAACAGCTATTCAGCCTGTTGGGCAATTTGGTGAACGTCAATCTGAGCTCATAAGACGCTTCACAGCAGATAGCTGGGAGGTATGGATGCCGCAAGCTGGGTCTGATGATCATTGGAACCTGACAGCGTCAGGCACCCATAATTTAGGTGCAGTCCCCTTGATCACGATGAATGTGAATGCAACAGGCCATATGATGGCGAGACCACCGCTTCTGGATTTGGCCTGGTTAAATTTGGCGCATTGGCAATCCTCGTCTGACCAGCGGCATATTCTGCATGTAGCCCGTGTCCCTATTCTGTTTGGCAGAGCCATGCAAATTGGTGATGAACAGCTTGATATTGGGCCGAACCGATTGATTATGGCAGATGATCCTGCCTCTGACCTAAAATTTGTAGAGCATAGTGGCGCTGCAATTGCCGCTGGCAGGCAGGACCTAATCGATCTTGAAGATAGGATGGCTGTCATGGGGTTGGAGATGCTGACCAACCAGCCTGGGCAGATAACAGCTACAGCCAAGGCGATTGATTCTGCGCAAAATCATGCAGCATTAACAGGTATATTGCAGGTTTTAGAAGATGGTCTGCTACGCGCATTCAAAATGGCTGCACAGTGGCTTGGTCTAGCTGAGGAATGCGTAGGTGATGTGATTATATCTAAGCGCTGGCAAATGACCGACGAGAAGACGGCGCTGGCAGACTGGCTATTAAAAGCAAGGCTGGCTGGGGAAATTTCTGCTGAACGCTTTTTGGTAGAGGTCGAACGAGCTGGGGTCTTAGGGCCAGCAAATGGTGACCAGAATAATGACAAAATCAAATCAGGAGCAAAGCTATGACTGAAACCTCTGAGAGAGAGAAACAAGAGCCAACAATTGCGTTGGAGCCGGAAGGAGCTTCACAGGCGGGAGCCAGCTCAACACCAGAGCAGATATCTGAAATGCATGCAGATTCAGACAGGCTAGTCGCAGGTAATGAACAGGTATCTGAAAATAGAGCAGGGCTAAAGGCAAACGCAAATTTGGACCTCGAACCAGAAGAAAGCCCCAGTTTAAACTTAGAGCCAAGCGCAGACTCAAGCTCGGAGGCAGGGTCAGGCCAACACCCAAACCGAAATTCAGGTCCGGGTGCGGTCGCAAATGCTTTGGCGTCAGGTCCTGAGACAGGGGCTAAAGATGCTCATATAGCAACGAGTGATGGTCAAAACAGGCTTTTCGGTCATGGGGCAGGTACGCCAGTTGAGGTAAATGCCGCAGGTGGTCATGTGATAGCACGTCATGATGTGACAGGTATTAATAACGCGCTGGAACTGATTGCAGCAGGACAGGTGCGGTTGTCTTAAGCCTAACGGCCTATAAGGTCTCTGCACATATGATTTAGGCCAAACATGACGTAAGAGGCATGATATAGGCTTATGCGCAAGCGCCTTATTGGCTTTGCTATAAGGCTAAATTTGCGTCCCAACATCCTATCAAAACCCCCATTTATAGGGGGCATAGTAGCTGCCATTGGCAGCTATTTTTTTAACCGTGTTTTTACACAAATCCAGAATCAATATAATAGGAGATATTTTTGTGAGTAATCAGATTGAAACACTCATTCCCCGCATTGTTGCCAGAGGTATGCTTGGGCTTCGTGAACAGGCTGTCTTGCCACGGCTGGTAAATGGCGATTTTGCACCTGAAGCCGCGCGAAAAGGTGATGTTATAGATGTGCCACTAGCACAGCCTATTGCGGTTGGTGATGTGCTGCCAAGTCATGCAGCGCCAGAGCCAAATCTGAGCGAAATACAAACTGTCCCGATTACGTTAAATCACTGGAAAAAAGCTAGTTTCTACCTGACAGATCGTGAGATGACTCAAATTGAGATGCAGGATAATTTTATGCCGCTGCAAATGCATGAAGCGATCCGCGCGCTAGCCAACGCTGTACATAAATCAATTTTGGATAGTAGTGCTGCTGGAAAACATATTATTGGCGAACCGGGCATGATCAGTTTTCAGCCCTATGCGAGCGGTACGAGGGAAATCTATCATGATGTTGGCGTGGCAGTAGAGGCACGCCGATTATTAAATGCTGAACATGCCCCTAAGACAGGGCGTGCTGGTCTGCTATCTTTAGACACAGAGGCACAGGCATTAAGCCTACCCCATTTCTATAATGCTGAACGTAGCGGGGCCGATACTGTCCGTCTTGAAGGTGAGATTGGACGGAAATTCGGCATTGACTGGTACAGTTCTGATCTTATCGCACAGGCAGGGCAGGGGACAGTGTCCGCTACTATCGCAGCTGCAGCGTCCAAGGGCGACTCTCTTATCGAGCTCTCTGTATCGTCTGGCACTATCGTTTCTGGTCAAATCCTAAAATTCAGCACAGAGGAAATATTCCATAGTGTCGTGTCAGTTGAGGTGGTCTCTGGAAGCCGTCAGCGCATAATCTTAAATGCGCCTCTGTCGAAGGCAGTGAGTACAAGTGCAACAGTGTCCCTCCCTTCGGAAACACAGATGAGCATGGTGTTTCATCGTGATGCTTTCGCTTTGGCGATGCGGCCACTTACACAAGGCGGGATGGAACAAACAAGTGGCAGTCAGATGATGAGTGTCACTGATCCGCAAACAGGCCTGTCTCTGCGGCTTGAGGTAACGCGTCAATATAAACAGACCGTCTGGGAATTCGATATGCTGTGGGGTGTAGCGCTCGTCCGCCCAGAATTGCTGGTGCGCATCTTCGGTTAGAGCAAGGAGATGTGTTATGGCAGACTGGCCTGTAAATTTTCACATCGATCTCATTCCAGAAGATGAATTTCTTATCCTTTCACATCTGCAAACAGACCAGCAGCTTATTGTAAGACGCTCATCCTATATAGCCGGACTTAACAGACGCTACCGGAATTGGCGATTGGCAGGGGGCGGTAATTTTATCCGCCCACCTATGCTGTTATCAGCATTTTTGTTTCAGCAGGATAAGTGCAAAAAACCTAATAGGGAGTCGCATTGTGACACAAATCAGTGATGCCTATGCCAGCCTTGATATGGCAAATAAATGGTGTTTAGCACGTGATTATAGTGAGTGGGCTGATGCGCCTGAGGCGAGTAGGCAAGCCGTTCTTATCAGAGCCTCTGACTGGCTTGATCAGCTATTTTCTTTCAAAGGCGAAAAATCTAACCGCCAGCAGTTGCGGTCTTGGCCCAGGCGTAATGTTGTGATTGATGGATTTGTGATTGATGAGGTCACACCACAAGCTATCATTGACGCGAGCATCGAATTAGCGCTGGCAATGCTGTCCTCTGCTGGAGAGGCAGAAACTTTGCTAGGCATAAGCGGCGCTGTCTCACAGGAGCGTATCGGAAGCCTATCAATTATGTATGACAGGCAGCAGAGTCAGGCGAAATCCAGATTGGAATTGCTACTCAGACCGTATTTACGTTCTAACAACCAGATGCAGGTTGCCCGGTCATGACAGCCCTTAGTCCGCTTTCATACAGACGTATTCGCGATGTGCTCTCACGCTATGGTGAGGGTGCGCATCTTTATCTAGCACACCGCCCCCAATCAGATACCCCCTGGCAACCTGATACAGAAGATGTGCCTGAAATCATTCCGATCAAAATGCTTGTTACAACCCAACGTCTAGCAGATGTGGATAGCACGCCAGATGATGCGGCGTTAACTCAGGCACTTGGATTATTGCCTATTGATGCTGGATTGCCACATCGCGGAGATAGACTTGAGTCTGCAGGTGCCAAATGGGTCATTCGGCAAATCCTACCTCTAAAACCTGGCCGAACAAAAGCAACCGGCTATCAGCTGAAAACAGCACAGATCATCCAGATGGTCCTGAATAACGCAGGAGGTATGCAATGACACAAACCTCATTAATGGCAAAAATTCGTGATGCCTTTGGCACAAAGTTGCAAGCATTATTAGACGATGATGTTGTTATATACTGGGAAAATATGCCAACTGGCGATCTGCTTTCAGGGCAAGGCTATGCCAAGCTAAGTCTTCAGCCGGCAGCCCAGCAACCGCCTCAGCATTTAACGCCCCATAATATCTTGGCTGGTCAGCTAGATCTAACCATTGGCATGCCGGCTGGCAGTGGTACAGGTCACCTTGATGCCCTTACAGATAGATTAAGAACAGGTTTAGCTATGCAGTCTGTAGGTATTATCGAGATGGCGCATATGCGTGCTGAGCCACCTTACATGCAGAATGGATTTCATTGTCTTGATTGCCAATTTGATTTCATAGCGTGGGAGGGCAGTCCTCATGACGTTTGAAACGCCAACTATCAGCTCCAGGTTGCAAATTGGACTTGGCCAGGAAAGCGTGCCTGGCAGTCTGCCAGAACAGACATTACTTGGATTAACTGTGCGCACAGAGCAATTTCAGGCGCATTCTACCTTCCAGCGTAGCCGGTGGTTGGAACAGCCAGTTTTGCCTCGTTTTCCAGTTAAAATAAATGGCCATGTCAGTAGCCGCATGACCATTGACATATCTGCACAACCAGCCTGTTTATCGCTTCTGGCAGCAGCATTACATAGTGAGTGGAAATCAGGTTGGCCGGCACTGGCAGCCAATATCAGCACGACTCTCATTCCGGAGAATAGGCGTATATCTGCCTCGCATATGCCGATTGCAGAGCATGATAAAAGCCTATCTCTTATCCGTGGATTTACAGGACATAATTTCGGGATGCATTATGGCGGCATGCGGGCTGTTGAGACACGCTTGCGCCTGTCATCAGATAGTGGCTTTGTAATGCAAAGTCATTTGCTTGGATTGCATCGCACACCCTTGGCCGAGGCAGTGCGTCCTGCACAGTCCTCCTATCAGGTTTTTACACCTGCTTTTAAGCCATTTTTGTTAGCGCTACGCTGGTCAGATGAGACAGAAGATGCACCGCTTTATCTGACGGATATCGAGTTGCTTATTCAGTTTCAAACAGCTCGCCCTCTGTTTCAGATCGGGTCAAGCACCCCTGCCACCATCACATCAGGTAAGCCAAAAGTAAGTGGCTATGTACAATTCATACATCAATCGGAAAATGGCTTTAGCTGGCGAGATCAAAATCGGGCAGCTCGGCTTCATATCGTGTTGGGAAATGCAGGTGGCCATATATTGGGTTGTGAAATCCCAGCACTGAAACTCATAGAAGATGAACAACAGACAGCATTAGATCATGCTCCTGTCCTAAATAGGCTGCGTTTTGAAGCCGTTGCTGAGGCTACTGATGTTGCGCCTCTGACCTTCTTCCACCTATCGCCAAACTAACATCATTTTTATGAGGTGAGGCGTGCATCATTTTGAAGCTGGCGCTGGGGGATAGATATTACGCCTCAGAGCTTTTGCGCCTGGTGCCAGACGAATATCATTCTTATGAAGTGGGGAGTTAATCAGTGACAATCTCAGATGATTTGCAAGCGATAGCGCGGCTTCTTGAGCGGCAAACAGCAGGACCTCAAAGCCTAAATCGGCAGCTTGCCACGCAGCTTG
>WTHY01000045.1:0-18968 GCA_011522945.1 Alphaproteobacteria bacterium | reverse complement strand
GAGCGGCAAACAGCAGGACCTCAAAGCCTAAATCGGCAGCTTGCCACGCAGCTTGATAGGCGGTTAACCCAAATGGAAACCCGTCTAAATACGCATCTCGAGCAGATTGTAAGTCGCCAGCTTGCTGCGTTATTACCAACGCATTTACAAGCCCTTGCGCCAATTCTCAGTGATAATCTAATTCCAAGATTTGCTGATGGTGGGGTTCTGTCAGGTGATACACCAATGGCTTTGGCCGGTGAAGCTGGTCCAGAAGCTGTGCTGCCACTGCGCAGGGGCGCTGATGGGCAGTTAGGTGTGGTGGCTGATATCAGTGAGCGTAGATTTCAGCCTACCGCACAAGATCTACATCTGCATATTCACCAAGATGATGGTCAGGACAGATTTGAAACAGATCTGGCAGCCACACAATTACCAGGCGATATGCAACAATTGATACGTCATACAGTTGCAAATTATCTGGCAGAAGATGAGACACGACCATGAGTGATTACAACATTTTGCCAGATATCCCGATTGCCGAGGCTACCGAATCGCGATCTGAATTCATTGTAGAGGAACTGCGCTTTGGTAATGGCTTTACACAAAGATTACCAATGGGCACTGGCGGGCTAAACAAAGTATGGCAGGTGCGATGGGAGCAGCTTGATGCAACAGACCTCTCTACATTAGACGCGTTTTTTACCACGCATCGTGGCAGTCTCCCCTTTTCATGGATAGCACCAAATCAATCTGTTGCGCAGCCTTTTATCTGTAAACGTTGGCAAAGCCGGCCGCTTGGTGCTGGATACCATAATTTGACTGCTCAGTTAGTCAAACACACACATTTTCAGGTGGTACCATGAATAGCTATATTGGCCGTGACAGGGCTGTTACACTTGATCAGCCAGGGCTAGTTGATCTGTACAAACTATCTTTATCAGAGGGTGATGAGATACGGTTTGTGAATGATAGTCGCAGTGACGGGAATGTCTCATTTAACGGTGAGACCTATAATTGTGTGCCTATTACAGCGTCTGGGTTTATTTGGGGTCCGCTTAGTCATCGTAATTTGCCACGTTTAACCCTGCCAACCAAGGCTGGAAATTTTCAACGTTCTGAAAATAGCGACAAGCTCATTGGTGCTATTTGTGAACGTATCATTACGCTACAAACAGAACTTGATGCGCCTGTGGGTGCCGGTGGTGGATCTTGTTTTGCACCTGAGCGCTGGGAAGTGCTGCGTATCATTCGTATGGATAGTTACATAGCAGAGCTAGAACTTGGTCCGCCTGCTTTATTGTTGGGCAGTCACCTGCCAAATCATCAGATATTACGGGATATCTGTCAGCATCGATATCGGATTTGGGACTCGGAGGCTGGTAAATTTGACTATAGTTTAGCAACCTGTCCCTACCAGTCAGACAGCTATTTTGACGATGCAGGAAAATCTACCAATGATCCTGCTGCGGATAGTTGTTCTCGGCATTTGCATTCTGGGTGCCGCAAAAGGTTTTCAAGCAGTTTACCCTTTTTTGGGTTCCCAGGTGCGGCAAGTTAGTGGTGATGGTCTGGCCACATATACCACATGGCATTACAGATAAATTATTCACCATAGCCAGTGAGGCAGCACCAGAGGAAGCGTGCGGCCTCCTCTGGTATGAAGGAGGTGTCTCAGGCACCGAAGGGCATTGGTATATTGAGCCACTCGAAAATCTGGCGACAGATAAAACAGGCTTCTTCGCGCTAGATAGTCAAATCGTGTTCAGCTATTCTGATAGGCCAAATCTTGCTGTTTATCACAGCCATCCGCAGGGTCCGGCCTATCCCTCTTTTACTGATATGGCGCAACAACAAGCCTGCCAACTGCCCTATTTCATTATCTCTCTGAAACCAAGAAGTTGGTTTTGGGTTGGTGCTGAGGGTGCTTATGACTTGCAGGACAGGCCCTATCGTCATGGGTCTACGGATTGTTATGCATTGATACGTGACTGGTACCGCAGTGAGCGCTCTATTCATCTAGCTGAGTATCCTCGTGCCTGGAATTGGTGGCATGAGGGGGCTGATATGTACCAAACTTATTTTGCCAAGACAGGATTTGTCCCCTTGGAAGCAGGCGTGGCGCCAGAGATTGGCGATGTGTTCCTTGCGCGTATACGCAGCCCAGTCTGGAACCATGCAGGACTATATATTGGTGGTGGGCGTATTTTGCATCATCCCGCTGGCAGTAAGGGGTTTGATGTAACACGCAGGCCAAAGACGGAACCTGTACTTCGTTGGCACCATTTCATTGATTTATGGATACGCTGGAAAGGCACTGAGAATGTCTAAACTCTCACTTTATCTGCATGGCAGGCTAAAAACCTTTGGGGGTCCCTATCAGGTTTTTGCCTGTCACGCTGCAGAGGCAATTAGTGCGCTTAGTCAGCAGATTGCCGGCTTTGAAGCTACGATTGCCAAAGGCAAATATCAGTTGATTTCCGGGGCCTATAAATCAGGTAAAATCCTAAAAGGCTTAGACTGCTATCAGCCGCTTCAGGCAAAAAATCTGCATATTGTCCCCATAATCGCTGGTGCAGCAAGCCGGCAGCAGCAGGCTTTATTGGGGCTTTCCTTACTTGGCTTGTCATTTGTGCCTGGTTTGTCGGGTGTGGCAGGTGCCAGAGCTGGTAGCCAGCTGCTTGGTCAGGCTGGCAGTGTTTTAATGCTGCGCGCTTTGCAATCCGCAAGTTTTGGCACCAGTAGGCATAGTGCCCAGTCGGTACAGTCTGACATTATCTCTGCCCCGTCTAATGTTTCTGAAGGCAAAACAGTGCCGCTTTTATATGGCAGACGATTTGTGCAATCCCCACCGATTATTTTTTCCAGCCTTACCGTTGAAATCGAAAAACTCTAATTACGAGGCAGGATATGACGATGAAACCACAGATGAAGCTTGTTGGCGGCGCTGGTGGTAAGGGTGATGTTAGTGGCCCAGATTTTTACGAAGCTGCAAACACCATCCGATCTGAAGGCACAGTGCGCTTGCAGTTTTTATTGTCAGCTGGCCCCATAGTAGGTCTGATTGATGGTGCAAAATCTATCTATTTAGATGGTGTGCCACTTGCAAATGCAGATGGTAGCCGAAATTTTGGCACCATAAATTGGCAGCTGCAAACAGGCCTGCCAGATCAAAAAACTCTGCCTTTACCCGGATTTAATCAGAGTGAACAAACTGAAGCTATAGCGCGCACATTACTGCCAAATGTGCCGATATCACTGACACATCCAACAGCACAGGCAGCACGGCTGACCTTTCGCTTCCCCCTTGGCCTGGTACATCAAACGCAGAATATTATCGGCCCGTCTGAAGTATCATTCAAAGTAGAACAATTGATTGATGGGCAGTGGTTAGAGGTGCTTAGAGATCATATTTATGAGAAGCAGACAAGCAGCTTCGAGAAGCAATATCTTATACAGCTGCCAGAGGACAGCACATCACGACAATTACGAATCTCTCGTCTAACCGCGCTACCAGATGAAGCATCAGGCGAGCGCAATGAGATGCAGCTAACAAGTGTCACATGGGTGCATTGGGACAGGCTCAACCATCCGAATTTGGCAATTTTATCTCTTGAGCTAGATGCGAGTCTTGCGCAAGGGCGTGTCCCGAAATTAACGGTCGAGTTGCAGGGAAAATTTGTTCAGATTCCTCAAAATTATGATGTTGAGACACGGACAACAGACGGTGTCTGGGATGGTAGCTTTAAAACAGGCTACACAAATAACCCGGCCTGGATTTTATGGGATTTGCTCACAGACCCTATTTGGGGTGTTGGACTGCCTGCAGACCAGATCAACAGATATGATCTCTATAAAATTGCTGCCTATTGTGATGAGCAGATACAAGATAGTGCGGGTAAGTATCAGCCACGCTTCCAATTTGATGCGCTACTTGACAAGAGCCAGACAGCCTTGCAGCTGCTTGAGATGGTTGCACAGTCTATGCGGGTCGAGTTTTTCTGGTCCGGGGGACAGTTGCGCTTCATTCAAGATAGTCCAACCACGCCAAAATGGTTCGTGACAGCAACAAACACCATAGATGGAAAATTTGTCTATCATTCTGACAGATCCTATCAGTTGCCAACGCATTTATATGTGCGTTACGCCTCGGCAGCAGAGCAGGGGCGCATTGAAACTGAACGTATGGTTGACCCGAAACGGGCAGACAAACAATCCGTACAAGCCCGATCTGTTTTCCTGACAGGGTGCAGTACGCCAGCACAGGCACGTGCACATGCGCATTGGCTTATGGAAAGAAGCCGTGTGGCTGGGCTTGGTGTAAGCTATCGTGTAGGGCTTGACCACTATGCAGCCAATCCCGTGCGGCCGGGGGATAGTGTTATCCTGCTTGATGAGACGCGTATCGGGTCGGTGGCACAACCTGCACGCATTTATCAAAATAGTTTTACCGAGGCTGTTGGCAAAATTTATTTTGGGTTCCCGATTTATAGCATGAGTGAGCAGCCACGTAATTATACAGGCAAACTTGTTTATATCTCGATAACCGGTGAGGTTGGTTACGGGACATATTATATGCTTTACGGGGCTTCAAAACCCAAAGAGCAAGAGAATATTGCTATCATATTTCCAGATGCAGACAGTCGGCCCCCAGCGCAATATACACCTACAACTATCATCAATTATGGTGCTATTGCCCTTCCACATTATCGTATCATTCAGGTTTCTGAGGTTGGGACAGCCCAGCTGGAAATTACAGCCATTCCAGATGAGCAGACAGAGCCTGTCCTACTGCCTGCAGCAGAATTACCGACAAGCCTGCCTGTGCCTGCTGCCTCGGCACAATTGCCAACAGCCTCTAATATTCAGACAGAGCAATATGAGGATTGGCAGAATGGGCAGATGTTGCATGAACTTGAAATAAATTGGCAGTCTAGTAGTGATGCAGACTCTATTGCGCCTGTTCGGCGGTGGCTGATAACTGCGACTGGACCAGATGGTACTATTACCGATTATCAATCAGCAAAAGCACATTTTGTGATCTCTTCACTCACAGCGGGTATTTGGTCTTTTACTATTCGTCCACAGGGCTGGCAGGGTCAAATCGGTCTTTCAGTAGATCATGAGACAGAAATTATGTCTGACATATCAGCTCTGCCACCTGTTGCTGTTATCACACTCACAGCCCTGCCAGAGGCGTTAGCCATACAATGGGTGCCGCCTGATATAGCTGGCATTCTGCATTATGAACTCTGGCAAATGACTGAAGATGGGGCGCCGCAGCGTTGGATTGCTAACCTCAATGCAACAAGCCATCAGCTAGGTGGGTTGCCAGAGAATAGTCTGTGGCGGGTTGCGATACGATATCTACGGCAGACAGGTCAGATATCAGCTTTTTCTGATAGTGTGCAGGCCACCATCTTGCCGCGAGCAGCAGGGCCAAAAGGTGACAAAGGTGATCCTGGTGAGAAAGGCGATAAGGGAGATAAGGGCGACCTAGGTGACAAAGGTGATCCTGGCGATAAAGGCGACAAGGGAGATAAGGGAGATATAGGTCCAGCCGGTGCTACTGGCGCTGATGGTAAGGATGGCCAGCCTGGGACCCAGATGGCATCTGTCTCTGTGGCGCATCCAAGCTGGTCTAATTTTCTAGCCACGCAAGCAATTCAAGATCGGACTGGCCACACCCCCCAAGCCGGTGATCTTGTTACGCAATTCCATATTAATGGCTGGGCTGAAACACGCATTTTTACAGATGGTAGCTGGCAAAATACAAATGAAATTATCGATGGCAATTTACTACTTGACGGCACGATTGCTGCAAAAGCTCTGGCGTTAGATGGGGTATCTCTCACAGCAGATCCAAATTCTGGTGCGCTGCAAATTGGAGATGTAAATGCTGATAAGCTAAAAGGCGGCAGCTTTCAATCTGCTAATTTTAAAAGCGGGGTCAGAGGCTTTACCATTCATACAGATGGCGAGGCAGAATTCAACAATGTGATTATGCGTGGCAAGCTTGTCTCTTCCACAGTAGAATCAAGTAAAATTGTTACACCTACCATTGTTATGCCTACAGACTCAGCAGGTCGCTTTTTGACCTTTAGCTCGCCAAGGCCCATAGAGCCGGCGACCATTTTAAAGCAAGGCAATAAGCTAGTAATTGGTCCTTTGCGTATCGAAGATGATGGTCTGTCAGATTTATATAATGATGCGCATAATTTTGTCCTCGTGGCTGGCGACCGGCATGGAGATAATGCTAATCAAACGGATAATAGCTATTTCAGCCGCTTCAGGAGTCATAATCCTTTATTTGATCTTTCCTTTCATTATGCCTCGCTTTCAGGTGTTTCGCCTTGGGGGCAGGGGATAGAGCATATTACATTAAGTGGATCTATTAAAACGAGAGGCGGTACGGCTCTAGCTACCATTCCCACCTTTGATAGTTATTACACGCCCTATGCTACCAGCTATGCGAGTTATTATACTGAGATGACACGCAGCTGGCCTGGTTTTGAGGGTTTCATCACTGTTAACATCATCCGTAAAACTGAGATGCGACCAGGCTATAGCAATCCGGTTGATGGATACACATCAGAATATTCAGTGCAATTGCGCGGCCGTCCCATTCTTAATCCCACGCCAGCTTTAAACGAAGATGGGTTAGAGATTCATCTAACCCTGTCAGCAGCCACCACCTCTAGTCTGACACGAGATGTGATCGGTGCTTTTGGTCAGAGCTTAACGCTAAATATGGACACGTTGAAATGAAATTTCAAAAGATGCTGTCGAGGGTTTGGCTATGGTTGAAGCACGGCCGCATACCAGAAAACACGCTTCAATCACACAAAAAGATAGATATAGGCCTATCTCAGCCAGATGCTGGTTTCCCCACTCAGAATAGCGATGATTTTGTTGCAGAGAGTCTTCCAGAGGGTGCAAAACTTGTATTTGTTACAGGCATTCATACAGGTGCCGGCACAAGCAGCAAAGTTGCAGAACTGCAACTCACTTATCCAGATGTTACGGTTGTTGATGGTGGCATTCTTGCCTTGCCGGTTAATCAGCATTTGCCTGCTGGGTTTGCCAGGCGGGCAGGTTTCAAGAGGGTCCCTGACACAGCTTTATTGGGCGAAATGATATCGTCTCAAGATTCTAGATCTGAAACGCCTAAATCTGAAAATTCTCATATAAGCCGTTCTGAGGCTACATATTCTAAATTGGAAAGCGCTCAGGGTAACAATTCTGAATTAAAAAGCTCTGAGGCTGACTATTCTGGGCCTAAGAATTCTGGGCCTGAGAGTTCTGGACCTGATTATTCTGGGTTTGAGCGCTCTGCATTAGAAAATGCAAAATTTCAGACATCTGGGTCTAATATCGCCAATTTCGTTGAGGTGGGAGATAATGAGATAGGCATTCAGCCTGATCTTATAATTCTCATGATCCATCCAGCCGATACGGCCGGCACCATTAAGCCTTACATGCAGCAGTTAACAGATTATTTTGCGGCAACAAAGCCACAAATCTGGCTTCGTCACAAACCTGTAGCGCCATTTCCTATAGGAAAGGAGGCTGCTGTTGAAGAGATGATTTTACGGCTAGCCACATATTGTTTTGCAGATAGTGATGCTGGCGTTCAGCGATTGCATCAATGGTTAAAAAGCAAGGAGATTTAATGTCAAAAATTGAACAGCTTTCCGAACGCTTAACAGCATTACATCTTGAAATGGAAAGACGATTTGGTCAGTTGCGCACCTTGCTATTGCTCATTAGTTGCGCAGTCGCTCTTTCCTTTGGGCCGCAAACATTACTTGGCCAATTGCTGATTGATCTTACCAGATTGCACTAGACAACAGATAGGCTGCTACTCCTCTCACGTCAGGTCAGCCTCAAATATATATCGCATCATATAGTAATAGGAGACATATTATGGCAGCACCGCTAGTTGCAGGTGTTTTACAGCTTGCGCAAATTTGGCTGAGTACAAAAGCTAAAGAGAGACTCTCTTTGTCAGAGGCCCGTATGCAGCGTCTTCAGGATGCTGCGAAATCAGAAGATAGTTGGACGAGCTTTATGGTTGGGGAGAGTCAGAATGGCTGGAAAGATGAGGCTTGGACCTTATGTTTCATTTTTGTCATCATTGCGTGTTTTATCCCCTCGGCACAGACCTATATTGAACGCGGATTTCTTGTGCTCGACAATACGCCTGAATGGTTCAGATGGGCTATGTTGACCTCTATCAGCGCCAGTTTCGGGCTACGTGGGTTTGATAAATTCATTCGCGGCAAAGGCATCGTTAAATGAGCCGGAAACAACAGCATAGCAAAAGACAATTTGATAAAGCGCAACACACTATCTCCTCCCAATTCTCAGAAGACCGGCAGTTACGCGCTATGCTGCGCAAACATGAGGGCGTGCGCCACTTACCTTATTGTGACACTGTGGGTAAAATCACTATCGGCGTAGGGCGGAATCTCACAGATCGTGGTTTGGCACAGGATGAAATCACCCTGCTTTTTGAAAATGACATCAAACTATCAACAGATATTCTTGATAGTTTATTTACCAATTGGCATGGGTTTCCCATATCAGCACGTCATGCTCTAATTTCGATGGCTTTTAATCTAGGAGGGCCACGTTTAACGAAATTTAAAAAGATGCGTGCTGCTCTCGAAAATCGTGATTTTTTGACAGCTGCAGAAGAAGCCCATGCTAGTCTTTGGGCACGGCAAGTGCCGGCTAGAGCAGCAGATGTCATCAAAATGTTTCGAGAGGCGGCGGAGGCTTAATGCTTTCGATTTGCGGCAAAATAGGCAGCAGAAATCAGCGCTGATTTCAATTCAGTATCTGGAAGTATATCAACCGCGTTTGCCGCAGCATGCGCCTCTGCTAAAGCAGCATCTAATGAACGTGAAATTGCATTATGCTGCTGTAACAAGGCTTGTGCTTGCTGAAAGTCACCTTCAGCAATATTACCATCACCTAAAGTGCGTTGCCAAAACGCACGCTCCTCAGCGTTGCTATCCTGCCATGCCAAGATAACAGGCATTGTGATCTTCCCATCTACAAAATCATCACCGACTTCTTTGCCAATGCTCTTCGTGTCTGACGCGTAATCAAGCGCATCATCCATAATTTGAAAAGCGCGCCCAAGCGCTAGGCCATATTTATGCAGAGCATCACAAACAGGCTTAGACGCCCCGCCTACGCGCGCACCTGCCTCAGCAGCGGCAGCAAACAGGATTGCGGTCTTATTGGTAATAACAGATATGTAATCTTCGAGCGGTGCGTCTGGCTGACCTGCCATGACCATCTGCTTGACCTCACCCTCAGTGATGCGAGCTGATGCGCTAGATAACATACCTAAGACCGCGATATCATCAGTTTCCACCATAAGCTCAAACGCACGAGCGAATAGAAAATCCCCCACCAGAACTGAAGATTCATTACCCCAAAGCGCATTTGCTGTATCCCGGCCGCGTCTCTTGTCAGAGTCGTCGATTACATCATCATGTAGCAAAGTAGCACTATGGATAAATTCGACAGATGCTGCCAATTTCAGGGCAGAATCCGGGACAGAGCCATCTGGCCCAAATAGGGCGCCAGCGATTGTCAGCATAGGGCGTAACCGTTTCCCACCTGCAGCGATAAGATGGCTTGCCAGTTCAGGTATCAAAGGCACATCAGATTGCATCCGGTTAATGATGACATGGTTCACATCACCCATATGCGCATCTGTTAATGTGATTAAAGGCGCCATTGTCGGCAGAGCCTGTGACTCTGCTGTCATTTCAGTATCGCGTGCTCCGTCAGATACCATTATCCCTTTGCAACCTCATATTTACTGTGTTGCGCCCTATGGCGCCGGCGCTGTTTCTGATATTCAACTAGGCAGTTATGTGCCACTCGGCAAGTAAAATGCACAGGAAATCCTGCATTTCTAACACATCTTTATCAATTTTAACGGATGCTACATGCAAATCCTAGCATTTTGCTAGGGTGCTTGCTGTGTTTTAGATTGCTTATGGTATATGTTAGGAGCTGCCATGCGCCGTTCACGCAGCGCTATTCTGACCTATAAATCTCTTTAGCCTTAGATGAGGCGACTCCAAAAGATCAGAAATTATCTTGGAATATCCTGCATAGTCCTTGATACTATAGGTCATGAAATGCGTTGTCTCTACTACCAATCCTGTCAGACTTACCTATCTGCAATCATTGCTAGATGGTGCTGATATTCCTTATCTTGTTTTTGATCAGCATATTGCTGCATTAGAAGGTGGAATAGGCGCATTTCCGCGCCGGCTTATGGTTCCTGATGAACGTATCTTAGCGGCACAAACGGTGCTTGAAGATTGTGACGAATTTTATGATGACTAATCTGTTAAGCACTCGATTGAAAGATATAGAGCTCACCACTGACCATATATTTCAGGAAACAGTACAGCTTACGCAGCCAAAGGACGGGTACCGTTTTGGAACAGATGCTGTGCTGTTGGCAGCAAGCATCTCTACTAAGACGGGCCGGCTTCTAGATATGGGCGCAGGTGTTGGTGCGGTTGCACTTGGTGCGGCGTGGCGTCATCCAGGCTTGCAGATAACAGCTGCTGAAAAGGAGCCGCTACTGGCTGAGCTTTTGGCGCATAACATAGAACAAAATAGCTTTGGTGAGCGTGTGCGCGCGATACAGGCAGACATATCAGCACTGCCGCCTGTGCTGCGCAATAGCTTTGATCATGTCGTTGCCAACCCGCCCTTTCATCAGCCAGGTGGCACCAGAGCAAAGCATAGGCGGCGCGAATTGGCGCATTCCGGTGACGGGCTAAGCCTCTCGGATTGGGTGCAATTCGGACTTCAGGCAACAAAACCAAAAGGGCGTATTAGCTTTATTCTACGTGCAGATAGAGGTGATGAAGTGATTACAGCTTTGCGAACGGGTGGGGCAGGCGAAATTGTGCAATTTCCTATCTGGCCGTTTCATGGCAGCCCAGCCATTCGGCTTATTATCAGTGCTCGCAAGGGCGTTCAAGGCGCGTCTGCATTACTAAGTGGTATTGTAATGCATCATGCAAACGGGGCATTGAGTGAGGCTGCGAATAAGGTTATGAGTGGAGACGGGTTGCAGATCACCCATCCAAACATACCGCAGCCCAAGTAAATACTGTCAGAGACAGAACGATAGAAGGATCACACCATGAATTGGCGCTTTTGGCGACGTGATAAAACAGTCATTCCTGTTGTTAGGCTAGCTGGTGTAATTGCAGCATCCGGCAGTCCGTTGCGGCGTGGTCTCAGCCTTGAAGCAGTAGACCCGCTTTTAAAAAAGGCATTTACGATGTCTCGCGCTAAGGCTGTGGCATTGGTGATTAATTCGCCTGGTGGCTCGCCAGTCCAATCAGCGCTTATTGGGGCGCGCATTCGTCAACTTTCTGACAAGCATCAGCTACCTGTGCTAGCCTTTTGTGAGGATGTTGCGGCATCTGGCGGCTATTGGCTTGCGGCATCTGCAAGCGAGATTTATGCCAATTCTGCCTCTATCATTGGCTCAATTGGTGTTGTTTCAGCTGGATTTGGATTCCCTGAGGCAATTTCCAAACTTGGGATTGAGCGCCGTGTCTATACTAGCGGCAAGTCAAAATCCATGCTTGACCCATTTTCTGAAGAAAAGGCAGATGATGTTGCGCATCTAAAAGCTCTGCAGGCCGAAGTTCATGAGCAATTTATTGCCTATGTGGAATCCCGTCGTGGTGGCAAGCTGGATGCTGATCGTGATATGCTTTTCAGCGGCGCTTTTTGGACAGGTGAGCGGGCAGTGAGCCTTGGCCTAATTGACCAGATAGGCGATATGCATTCTGTTTTAAAAACGCGTTTTGGTGAAAAATTGCATCTGGCAAATATTGCGCCGAAAAAACGGATTTTCTCTTTGGGCGGAGGGTCTCAAACAAAATTGGGGCATGATATATCTCAGGGGCTAGCAACATCTATACTGGACGTTGTTGAAGAGCGCGGCTATTGGTCCAGATTTGGTCTTTAGACAGTTAGGTAGATCATATGTTTTTTTCCGTTGGTAAAATCTTTTGGCTGATTGTGATTCTTTGGGGCGTTTGGACAGCCTTCCGCATGATTGAAAAGCGGCAAAAACGTGGTGATATGCACGCAAGCACCAAAGCAAATTCCCAAGAGTCATCAGGCAAGTCTAAAACACGGGGCGCAGCATCTAATGATGTCGAAATGCAGGAATGCCCTACCTGCAAGAGCTGGGTCAATAAAGATGGCTGCAACCATCCAGATTGTCCTGTAAAGCAAAGCTGAGTGGCTGTTGATTCTATTCGCCCATTGGGCTAGGTTGCGTCTCAGTTTTACCTGACTTAGCACTGAGGCAGTAATGGCCCTTGATTTCCAGTCTATTCTTTTAACATTGCAGCAATATTGGGCCGCTCAAGGATGTGTCATTCTGCAGCCCTATGACATGGAAGTTGGCGCTGGCACATTCCATCCTGCGACAACCTTGCGGTCTCTTGGGCCTGATGATGTATGGAATGCGGCTTATGTGCAGCCATCACGCCGCCCGACAGATGGTCGATATGGTGAAAATCCAAATCGCTTGCAACATTATTATCAATTCCAAACGATAATGAAGCCATCTCCCGCAAATGCGCAGGAGCTCTATCTGGGGTCATTAGAGGCAATTGGTCTTGATGTGAAAAAACACGATATCCGGTTTGTCGAAGATGATTGGGAATCTCCGACTTTAGGCGCGTGGGGCCTTGGCTGGGAAGTATGGTGTGATGGTATGGAAGTGTCACAATTTACTTATTTCCAGCAGGTTGGCGGTATTGAGTGTGATCCTGTGCCTTTGGAACTGACTTATGGCCTTGAGCGTTTGGCCATGTTTATTCAAGGTATAGAAAATGTCTATGAACTTGACTGGGATGGTGTGCCAAAAGATAAGGGCGGCAAAAAATATGGTGATGTGTTCTTGCGCGCTGAGCGGGAATTTTCCACCTGGAATTTCGAGGTTGCTGAGACAAGCCGCCTTCTGCAGCATTTTAAGGATGCCGAAGCAGAATGTGCATTGCTTCTAGCGCATGAGCCCCCACTTGCCTTACCAGCCTATGATCAATGTATGAAAGCCAGTCATCTTTTCAATCTGCTTGATGCGCGTGGTGTGATTTCTGTTACAGAAAGACAGGGATATATTGGCAGGGTGCGTGCTTTGGCAAAACAGTGCTGTGAGGCCTGGGTGGGTGTCGGGGCCGAGTCTTCTGAAAAGGGGACAAACTAATGACTGATTTATTTCTAGAGTTAAATTGTGAAGAAATTCCTGCCCGCATGCAGAACAAAGCTATTGCGGATTTAGAGCGCCTGTTTTTAGACGCACTTTCACAAGGCGGCTTTGCGCCTAAGCAGAGCCGTACAGCCATTAGCCCGCGCCATATGGCATTGGAAATTACAGGCCTGATTGCACAACAGCCAGATACGTCAGAAGAACGTCGTGGCCCCCGCATTGATGCGCCTGATAAGGCGATTGATGGCTTTTGTGCTGGCGCAGGTGTGTCTCGCGCTGACCTGATTGAAAAAGATACAGGCAAGGGCGTATTTTTCTTTGCGCAAATAGACCAAAAAGGTGCCTCTTTAGAGAGGCGGCTAGCTGAGATGGTGCAGGATATTCTTAGTCAATTTCCTTGGCCAAAGAGCCAGCGTTGGGGCCGAAGCCGTATGAGCTGGGTCCGTCCCCTGCATCGTGTGAACGTGCTTCTAGATGGAAAAGCCATTGCTGGGCAAGTTGATTTAGGCGGGTCAATGTCCATCACATTTGGTGCAGAAACAGAAGGTCATCCATTTTATACTGATGAACTTATCAGCCTGACAGATTTTGATAGTTATGTGAATGACTTAAAGCGTTCCTATGTAATTGTCGACGCAGCTGAAAGGCGTGACTTGATATCAGCACAGGCAGCTGAAAAAGCAAAGTCTGCAGGGCTGAATCTACGAGCTGATGACGGCCTGCTAGCAGAGGTTACTGGCCTCGTTGAGTTTCCAAATGTCCTCATCGGTAAAATTGATGATGCCTTTATGCAATTGCCAGCAGAAGTGCTTGTGACATCTATGCGTGTGCATCAGAAATTCTTTGCCCTTAACGAGTCTGACGGCAAGATTGCCCCCTATTTTATGACAGTCGCAAACAGGCTGCCTGATAGTGAAACAGATGCCCTTATTATCGCGGGTAATGAGCGTGTATTACGGGCACGTCTCTCTGACGCTGCCTTTTTCTATGAAACAGACCAACAGCAAAAATTAGAAGACTATCTTCCCAATCTGGAACAAGTCGCCTTTTATGAAGGACTAGGTACGGTTGCAGATAAGGTAGAACGTCTGCAAAAACTTATCCCGCTCATTTCAGATTCTATATCAGGCTGTGATACTCAAGCAGCGCAGCGCGCAGCGGCTCTGTCCAAAGCAGACCTTGTCACAGGTATGGTTGGAGAGTTTCCAGAGCTACAAGGCCTCATGGGCAGCTACTATGCGCTAAGTAGTGGTGAGAGTGAGGCTGTTGCCGTAGCTATGAGAGATCATTACCGTCCTGCTGGTCCCTCAGACAGATTGCCTGAGACTAGGGAGGGATTGGCACTCTCCTTAGCAGACAAGATTGATACACTTGTAGGCTTCTTTGGTGTCGGCGCGAAACCGACAGGCTCAAAAGACCCTTATGCGTTGCGTCGTGCTGCCTTGTCTATTCTGCGTATTTTGGATGAGGCTGATATCTCGTTGCCACTAGATACTTTATTCGTAGAGGCTGCCAGATTGCATGGCTTTGATACAGCAGATGCTGATTTAGGGCGGTTCGTCACAGACAGGCTAGTTGTGCGTCTTAGAGATAGTGGTCTGGCATATGATACAGTTGCTGCCTCAGTGGTGGATGGTGACATCAGTCAAATTGACAGACAAGTCAAAAGGGCGCGTGCGTTAGATACTGTTCTGTCAACAGAAACAGGGACAGCTCTTATTGCAGGGTTCCGGCGTGCTGCCAATATTCTGGCTGCTGAAGAGAAGAAAACTGGTAGCATTGATGCAGGCACGGTAAATCCGGCATTGCTGGCCGCAGATGAAGAAAAGGCATTATTTACGGCTGTAGAGGCCTTGTCTCAGGCATCAGATGAAACAAAGGGCGGATTGTCAAAAGCCATGCAAGGTCTTGCAGATTTGCGCGGGCCTATTGATGCATTTTTTGAGGCCATCATCGTCAATGCAGAGGATCCAGACTTACGGACAAATCGACTAGCCTTGCTTGCTGAGGTGCGTGGCGCCATGATGCAAATTGCAGATTTTTCGAAGATCGAGAAATAAGATTTGTTCGTATTGAATACGACCGGCTTACTCCCCCACTTTATAAGTAAGCCTACATACGCAGCTGCTTTGCTGCATAAAAGCTGAAGAAAGGACATGCCTGATGAAATGGGTATATTCGTTTGGTTCGTTGATTTGTGAGGGGGATGCAAGTCATCGCAATCTATTAGGCGGCAAAGGTGCCAATCTAGCTGAGATGGCACGTATCGGATTGCCGGTACCGCCGGGCTTTACAATTTCAACAGAAGTTTGCTCCTATTATTATGATAATGGTCATGCCTATCCAGAGGCATTAACCAGTCAGGTAGAGGCTGCCTTAAAACAGATTGAAGCTGAAACAGGCAGGTCTTTCGCCAATCCAGATAATCCTTTGCTGTTATCAGTGCGTTCAGGCGCGCGCGCCTCTATGCCTGGTATGATGGATACAGTTCTTAATCTAGGACTGAATGATGAGGTGGCTGCTGGTCTGGCAAATGCATCTGGGGATGCTCGTTTTGCTTATGATAGCTATCGCCGTTTCATCCAGATGTATGGTGATGTCGTTCTGGATGTAGATCATGGGCTGTTTGAAGATCTGCTAGAAGATATGAAGATGCGTCTGAATGTCTTTCAGGATACAGACCTTGGCGCTGAGGATTTGCAAGCGCTGGTCGCGCAATATCTGCAGCTTGTTGAAGATGAGACAGGTAATCCCTTTCCCCAAGATCCCATGACACAATTGTGGGGCGCTGTTGGGGCTGTCTTTGCGAGCTGGATGAATCAGCGCGCCATTACCTATCGGCGGTTGAATGATATTCCTGCTGAATGGGGTACAGCTGTAAATGTGCAAGCTATGGTTTTCGGCAATCTTGGTGATGATTGTGCAACGGGTGTTGCCTTTACACGTGACCCGGCTACGGGCGCGAAAATCTTTTATGGTGAATATCTGATCAATGCCCAAGGTGAGGATGTGGTCGCAGGCATTCGCACACCGCAACCCCTGACCAAAGCCGCACGTTTAGCCGCTGGCAGTACAGAGCCGTCTTTAGAAGAGGTGATGCCAGATGTTTTCGCTGAGCTTGACCGCGTCCGCGGCGTTCTAGAAGCGCATTATCGTGATATGCAGGATCTGGAATTTACGATTCAGCAGAATAAGCTCTATATGCTGCAAACCCGCAATGGTAAGCGCACAGCCGAAGCGGCACTCAATATTGCAGTTGATATGGCTGAAGAAGGTTTGATCACAACCTCTGAGGCCGTTCTGAAGGTTGACGCAGAAGCGCTAGATCAGCTCTTACACCCCACATTGGATCCGAACGCTGAAAAGCATGTGCTTGTCCGCGGCCTGCCAGCCTCACCAGGCGCAGCAAATGGTGAGATTTGCCTCACAGCTGATAAGGCAGAAAAGCTCGCAGCTGATGGTAAGAGAGTCATTCTAGTACGGCTGGAAACAAGCCCTGAAGATATTCATGGCATGCATGCAGCTGCTGGCATTCTGACAGCACGTGGCGGTATGACAAGCCATGCGGCTGTGGTTGCGCGCGGTATGGGGCGCCCTTGTGTCTCTGGCGCGGGTGAGCTTCGGATCGATTCAAATGAAGGCAAAGTCTATCTCGGCAACACAACCTATACAGAAGGTGATATCATCACACTTGATGGCAGCACTGGCGAGGTCTATGCCGGCACAGTGGCGACAGTTCAGCCTGAATTATCAGGCGCCTTTGCTACATTGATGGGCTGGGCTGATGCAGAGCGCCGGATGCGTGTGCGTGCCAATGCCGAAACCCCGCTAGACGCCAAAACAGCACGGGAATTTGGTGCTGAAGGTATTGGTCTATGTCGCACAGAGCATATGTTCTTTGATACAGATCGTATTGTGGCCATGCGAGAGATGATTATGGCAGCTGATACAGCTGGCCGGACAGCAGCGCTAGACAAGCTTCTGCCCTATCAGCGTCAGGATTTTGCTGAGCTTTTCACGATTATGGCTGGCCTGCCTGTGACCATCAGGCTGCTTGACCCGCCTTTGCATGAATTTCTGCCACATGGCGAGGCTGAACTGGCTGAAGTGGCAGCATCAGCAGGCATTCCGCTAGAGGCAGCACGAGCACGTATGTTGCGGCTCGAAGAAAGCAATCCGATGCTAGGTCATCGTGGGTGTCGTCTTGCCATCACCTATCCTGAGATTTGTGCGATGCAGGCACGGGCTATTTTTGAAGCAGCGAGCGAGGTGGCTGCCAAAGAACAGCCAGTTCTGCCAGAAATCATGGTGCCTCTGGCAGGCACATCTCGTGAAATTGCGATTTGCCGCAAGATTATCGAAGATGTTGCAGCTGATGTGGCGGAAAAAACAGGTATCACGATTGCGTATCAGATTGGCACGATGGTCGAGCTGCCACGCGCGGCGCTTTGTGCTGATGAGCTTGCACAGCAGGCAGAATTTTTCAGCTTTGGCACAAATGACCTGACACAGACAACATTAGGCATTAGCCGGGATGATGCTGGCAATTTCATGGAAGCCTATCAGGATCAGAATATCTATCCGACAGATCCCTTTGTTTCAATTGATGTGGATGGTGTTGGCAAGCTGGTGGAAATGGGCGCAGCTGGCGGGCGCAAGGTACGTGGCGATATCAAGCTGGGGATTTGCGGTGAACATGGCGGCGATCCAAAATCTGTTGCGTTCTGCGAGACGGTCGGGCTGGATTATGTCTCTTGCTCGCCGTTCCGTGTGCCTATCGCACGTCTTGCCGCGGCACAGGCCCATATCAGGCAGAAGGCAGACAGCTAGAGCGTTAGCTCGCTAGTTGGATAAATCGTTAGCTAGCTAGATAGATAATTAGACATCTAGATTTGGCGCTGTCATTTTCGAAAATGGCGCTGTGACATTCGGGCGAGGCCTTATCCATAACGGATAGGGCCTCCGTCTTTTTGGGGTTATGGGCGTTTGTGTAAAGGGGCTTTACCAAAACTTTGCCTAATGTTTGACAGGACCATCACCTATTGTGGCTGATATTCTAGCCAAAAGCTGTTTGCGAAAATCTTCGGCATTTTTCCAGCGTAAATGATTATATTGTCGCGTATCAAAGTGCAGTTTACTTTCATCACCATCTTTGCAGGTGAATATAACTTCTATTCCTAATCCCTTTGCAAAACCAGCTTCAAAGTAGACATTGCCACGGGCGCCCTCTTCCCCATGTGTGAAATCTGCTACCATAAAATGTGAGCGCCGTATGGATGCGATAATTTCATCATCAATTTGGTTATTATGTTCATACAGGTCAATTTTGAATGGCAAATAACCAGCTTGTTCAATAGCTGGCTTGATCCCCTTTTCAAAAATGTCTTTCATGTCGTTATCAAACCACATGGCCACAAAAGCAGTCTTGCTATCTGAGGAAGCTGGATTAAGAATTTGATTTATCTTATTGTAACCGTCGACTGTGATAATTATCGGCGTAGACGTTGCATTCCATAGACGGTCGTCAAACCATCCTTGTTCCACACACCAATCTAAAAGCCTCCCAAGTTCAGTCTTATTGGACGAGCTTGTATGTGCTAACATTTCATAATAGGTGTCATCTTCCGGCATTTCGTTGAAACCATCAGGGTGATGTAGTTCAAATATGCCACCAATATCTGGAATTTGCTCTCTCACATAGAGT
>WTHY01000145.1:6463-30600 GCA_011522945.1 Alphaproteobacteria bacterium | reverse complement strand
GGCGACCTCCAGTGCCACAAACTGGCGCTCTAACCAACTGAGCTACACCCGCCATTTCAGATAAATTAGCCGCGAAGGGCTAGAGCCGCCGAAGTGGCCCAATCTGTGCCGCGCAACATAAACTAAAAATTACAAAAGATGCAAGAGAGAGATCTTCTCGCGGATAGAGATTTTTTATCTGACGATAGATATGCCTGCATCCAGCGCCCCACTAAAGACGCCACCACTATCCGAAAATTATGGTCATCATGCTTTTTTTCATGTTTTTTGGCGATAATTTCTGGCACATCGTTGTAGTACCGCAATCCGGCACATCATAATGGCATATTAATATAGCTGAAAGCCCAAGGAGAGATGATCATGCGCCCGCTAAATTCTGCGACACACCGGTTAGGAACAGAGAATGCCTTTACGGTTCTGGCGCGCGCCGGACAAATCGCCGCTGAAGGTCATGATGTCATTAATTTAGGTATCGGGCAGCCAGATTTCCGCACACCACCCCATATTGTTGAGGCTGGTATTAAAGCCCTTCATGATGGTGCACATGGATATACGCCATCTTTAGGCCTGCCTGACTTGCGAGAAGCTGTCGCTGCTGATTTGCATAATCGTTATGGCGTGACACCAGATATTCGCCACATACAAATTACCCCGGGCGGAAAGCCAGTTATTTTCATTTCTGCAATGTTGCTTGGTGGGCCAGAAAATGAGATCCTGGTGCCTGACCCTGGTTTTCCTATTTATCAATCAGCAATCAATTATAGCGGTGCAACAGCTGTCTCCTATGGTTTGGTGGAACAAAATGGTTTTGCCTTTGATGCAGATGATGTCTTGTCACGCATTACTGACAAAACAAGCCTGATTATTATCAATTCACCAGCAAACCCAACAGGTGGTGCGACACCAAAATCAGAGATGGATAAATTCGTCCGCGGATTAGCCGATTTTCCTCATGTAACAATATTGTCAGATGAGATTTATGATAGATTTGTGTTCGACACCCAGCCGCTATCGCTTTTATCCTATCCCGAAATTTCCGATAGGCTCATCGTGCTTAATGGCTGGTCGAAGACATATGCTATGACGGGCTGGCGAATCGGATATGGTATCTGGCCAGAACGGCTGATAGATGCCGCTGACCGCATTGGGGTGAATTATCACTCTTGTGTAAATGCCCCAACACAATTCGCTGCATTAGCTGCAACCAGCGGGCCGCAAGACTGTGTATCTGATATGTGTGCTGCCTTCGCGCGCCGAGCCGCCTTAATCACAGAACTATTGAATGATATTGATGGCATTTCTTGTGTAATGCCGCGTGGTGCTTTTTATGCTTTTGCGAATGTTAGCGCCCTCGGCATGAAAGTAGATGCTCTGCAAAATAAGCTGCTTGAGGACTATCATGTTGCCGCAATTGCTGGCACTTCATTTGGCGCATTTGGCGAAGGATATTTGCGCTTATCTTCGGCTAACTCAGAAGATGCCATCAGACAGGCCTGTGCCAGACTGAAAGATATGGTTGCGAACCTATAGATATACCCCTCAAAGCAGATGCCTAAAATTTAGGCATTTTGTTTCATAATTTCATAGTGCTTATTTGCATGCTTGCAGCACAGCCTGTGTTTTTGTACCACCTGACCTATGAAAAATAGGTCTGATGACAACCTGTTTGTTCGAACCTTAACAACATACCTCTCGTGAAGTTGAGACACGATATGAAAAAAATCGAAGCGGTAATCAAACCCTTTAAATTAGATGAGGTCAAAGAAGCACTCAATGATGTCGGCATTCAAGGCATCACAGTTCTTGAAGCTAAGGGATTCGGACGCCAAAAGGGTCATACAGAGCTCTATCGTGGCGCAGAATATGTTGTCGATTTCCTGCCAAAGGTCAAAATCGAAGTCGTTGTTGATGACGCGCTGACAGACACTGTTGTTGAGGCTATTCAAAATGCCGCTCAAACAGGTCGCATTGGCGATGGTAAAATTTTTATATCCACAATAGATGAAGCTATCCGTATACGGACAGGCGAAACAGGGCCTGATGCTGTTTAACTACTCTGCTTGTTAAAGCTGACGGTCAAAATCAAATATACTGGCAGATGCCAGTGGAGATGAAGCGGAAACGCTTTGTGAAATGGCAAAAAAGCGCAAATTGCGTGTAAGAAAGGAACTCACATGTCTGATGCCAAAAAAATTCTGGAGATGATCAAAGAAAATGACATCACCTACGTCGATCTGCGTTTCACAGACCCACGGGGCAAAATGCAGCACCTAACACAGCATATTGATACAATTAGCGAAGAAGAGCTTACAGAAGGCTTTATGTTTGACGGGTCTTCAATTGCTGGTTGGAAAGCCATCAATGAGTCAGATATGACCCTGATGCCTGACCTATACCGTGCATATATCGACCCATTTTTCGCACAGCCGACACTGGCTCTATTCTGTGACGTGCTTGAGCCATCAACAAAGGAGCCATATGCACGTGACCCGCGGTCAACTGCAAAGGCTGCTTTAGCCCATATGGAAGCTGCTGGTTTTGCTGATACAGCATTTTTTGGCCCAGAAGCTGAATTCTTCTTGTTTGAAGATGTCAAAATCGACGTATCAATGAATCGCGGCGCGTATGAGCTAGATTCGGTTGAAGGTCCATATAACTCAAACCGTGCTTATGAAGAAGGCAATATGGGCCACCGCCCAGGCGTTAAAGGCGGCTATTTCCCAGTACCACCTGTAGATTCAGGACAGGATATCCGCTCAGAAATGACATCTGTTCTGGCTGATATGGGTGTGCCGGTTGAAAAGCATCACCATGAAGTTGCACCATCACAGCATGAGCTAGGTGTGAAGTTCGGCACATTGCTTGAGACAGCTGACAACATGCAGCTTTATAAGTACTGCGTTCATCAGGTAGCCCATGCATATGGCGTGTCAGCTACATTTATGCCAAAGCCAATCGCTGGCGATAACGGCTCTGGCATGCATGTGCACCAATCACTTTGGTCGGATGGCAAGCCTCTTTTCGCAGGCAATGGCTATGCTGACCTGTCAGAAATGGCCCTGCATTATATTGGTGGCATCATCAAGCATGCGAAAGCGTTGAACGCTTTCACAAATGCGTCAACAAACTCATATAAGCGTCTGATCCCTGGCTATGAGGCACCTGTGCTTCTAGCTTACTCAGCGCGCAACCGTTCAGCCTCATGCCGTATCCCGCATGTTTCAAGCCCGAACGGCAAGCGTGTAGAAGTACGTTTCCCTGATGCAACAGCTAACCCATACCTAGCGTTCTCAGCTATGCTGATGGCTGGCCTAGACGGCATCAAGAACAAGCTGCACCCTGGTGATGCGATGGATAAGGATTTGTACGAATTGCCAGCTGAAGAGCTAGCACAAATCCCAACTGTTGCTGGTTCACTACGTGAAGCTCTGGATGCTCTGAATGCTGACCGTGCCTTCCTAACAGAAGGCGGCGTCTTCACAGATGACCAGATCGATGCTTACATTGAGCTGAAAATGGAAGAAGTTATCAATCTGGAGCACACACCTGCGCCGATTGAATTCCAGATGTACTATTCATCATAAGCTCCTAAGCTTAACCGTATATTTTCAAAACCCCGGCATTGCAAAATGCCGGGGATTTTTTTGAAGGCTGCCCGCAAAGACACGCAAAAGGGGAAGCACTTGTAGGAAGGTGTCTGTATTTTAAAAAACAGGCAGATGTCTTTATTTTATGAAATAGTGTTACAGACGATCAAAGCTTTTGAACCTCTGACCCATAATATTGTTCGTCTAGTGAACGAACGAAAACGCAACATCTAGTCGTTTTGCTGGCAATCCACCTCTATATACTGTAAAAATTTGACGAGAAGATTTTGACGTTGCGGCGCAATGACTTTGTGTAGCTATTAGAGGGGATATTAGATGTCAGACCTTTTTGGGAATGCAGCAGCTGCATCAGATTATGATGCTTCTCAAATCGAGGTTCTTGAAGGGCTTGAACCTGTTCGCCACAGACCTGGTATGTATATTGGCGGTACAGATGACCGGGCCCTGCATCATCTCGCTGCTGAAATTCTTGATAACTCTATGGATGAAGCCGTTGCTGGACATGCCAGCCGCATTGAAGTGCATCTAGAGGCTGCTGACCGTCTGACAATTCGTGATAATGGCCGCGGCATTCCTGTTGAGCCGCATCCAAAATTCCCACAAAAATCTACTATTGAGGTGATTTTAACAACCTTACATGCCGGCGGAAAATTCTCCGGCAAAGCTTATGAAACCTCCGGTGGCCTGCATGGGGTTGGTGCCTCTGTTGTGAATGCCCTATCAACCGAACTTATTGTAGAGGTGGCGCGCAACAAGCAGCTATATCGCCAGTCTTTCTCACGCGGCAAACCCACCAGTTCAATTCAGGAATTAGGCGGCGCGCCAAATAAGCGTGGCACGACGATTTCCTTTACGCCAGATCCTGAGATTTTTGGCGCTGGCTGCCGGTTTAAAGCAGCTACGCTATTTAAGATGATACGTTCAAAAGCCTATTTATTTGCTGGTGTTGAAATTCGCTGGCGCTGTGAGGAATCTCTTGTTGCTGGCAGTGATGTCCCAGCAGAACAAAATATTTGCTATCCAGGTGGATTAGCGGATTATCTAAATGATGCCACAACAGACAAGGCACTTATCATCACCCAGCCTTTCACTGACAAAACAGAGCTAGAGGGCCAAAAATTTGAGTGGGCTCTTACCTGGCTTGGCCCAGGTGAAGACGGTTTTTTCAGCTCATATTGTAATACAGTACCGACACCAGCGGGCGGAACGCATGAAAATGGCTTCCGCCAGGCCATTACAAGAGGGCTAAGAGCCTTTGGTGAATTGGCAGGTCAGAAAAAAGCTAGTGAACTTACCGCCGATGACGTTCTATCTGGCTCTGCAGGCATGCTGTCAGTCTTTTTACGTGACCCACAATTTCAAGGTCAGACAAAAGATAAGCTTGTTTCAGCAGATGCCACGCGGCAAACAGAAGCTGCTGTTCGCGACAGATTTGAGTTATGGCTAAGCTCTGAGCCTGAACGCGCACAATATCTGCTCGACATGGCAATTGAACGCCTTGAAGAGCGGAAAAAGCGTCGCCAGGAAAAGGAAGTCGCTCGGAAATCAGCTACACGTAAGTTGCGCCTACCTGGCAAACTGGCTGATTGCACCGCTAATGATACAGAAACGACTGAACTCTTTCTTGTGGAAGGTGACAGTGCCGGCGGGTCGGCAAAATCAGCACGAAACAGAAGCACACAAGCTGTTCTGCCTTTGCGCGGCAAAATTTTAAATGTCGCTAGCGCCACAGCAGATAAGCTAACAGGTAATCAAGAACTGTCTGATCTTGCCCTTGCGCTGGGTGTGAAAAGTAAAAAGGATTTTGATTTAGAGGCGTTGCGCTATGGCCGCATCATTATCATGACAGATGCGGATGTAGATGGCAGTCACATCGCTGCGTTATTGATGACATATTTCTACAGTGAGATGCCGCAACTGATTGAGGCTGGTCGTCTGTTTCTGGCACAACCACCACTTTATCGCATGACACAGGGCAGCAAGACCCTTTACGCACAAGATGATGCACATAAGGACAGGCTTCTGGAGGAGGCGTTTTCTGGTCGTGGCAAGGTGGATATAAGCCGATTTAAAG
The DNA here is from genome assembly GCA_011522945.1 of Alphaproteobacteria bacterium. GTDB lineage: Bacteria > Pseudomonadota > Alphaproteobacteria > Puniceispirillales > Puniceispirillaceae > WTHY01. The sequence continues at coordinate 24,918 of WTHY01000145.1, read as the reverse complement.
GGCTAGGTGAAATGCCACCAGCACAACTTAAAGAAACAACCATGAATCCAGACACACGCAGGCTTTTAAAAGTCACACTGCCTAAGCGCAATCAAGAGGAGGCTGATGATCGCAGAGCCGTAGATCAGCTTGTGACCACCTTGATGGGCAAAAAGCCCGAACTAAGGTTCCATTATATCAGGGAACATGCAGCAGAAGCACTGGCAGGTTTGGACGTTTAGGCCTGCAAAACAGGTTATCAAAATCATCAAACGGCAAAACAGATAAACATAATTTATATGATTTTCTCTGTGGCTGAGTCTCGTATCAAATTTTACATCTGGGCGTAATGAATGCGGATTAGCTAGCCCATCTTTATGAAGCAACCTTCTACCCAGCTGTCACACATTTTCCAGCGCTTTAACACCCGCTAACTTCCTGTCTGTCTTAGCATTTTTGACAATGCTCTAAAGGCCACCAGCAAGAAAAGGGTTGCCGAGCACTTAATCGGCTAGTGATGGCTTTAGCAGGCACCTACACGGCTATATAAGCGCCGCAGTGCTGCATTCACCGCCTCTGGTGCCTCCATACTGCTCAAATGCCCGACACCCTCCAAAATCTGCAGCTCTGCATCTGGCAATAATGCCGCTGTCTCTTCAGATTGTGATGGGGGCGTCAACAGGTCGGCATCTCCGCATAACACAAGTGATGGCACCCGAATATTAGGCAGATTTGGACGTTGATCTAGTCGGTGCATAATAGCTGTTTGTTGAAGAACAAAATTCTCCTGTCCAATCTCAGCTGCCATATCCATAACTGTTGATTTCAGCGCTTCGTCTTGCTGGGCTGGCTCAGATAGCAAGCGTGGCAGCAATCGCGGTGTCACACCTTTAAATTTACCGATTTGCGAGAGCGCAATCAGCTCTTGCCGCATCTTACGCCGCTCTGGTGTTTCAGACATGCTATTGGTTGATAATAGAGCAATACCTCGCAGACGTTCCGGATAGAGACGGGCAAGCTCTAATGCTACATATCCCCCCATAGATAAGCCAACAGGCACTATGTCCAGATCTGTTTGGCTGATGATGCGCTCTGCCATGGCAGTAAAGCTGTCTGTATCAGTCGTGTCAGCAACATAGTAGGGTTGCCCCTCTGGCAAATCTGCAATTTGCGATTTGTATAATGCCTCGGTTAGGAGCAAACCGGGTATAAAAACAACCTGAAACTGGCATCCTGTCCCTTGCGTCACCATGCTATCAATTTCCTTCATTCGCTTGAAAACTGGACTGTTCCTTGACCGAACCTGCGCAAACATGTATGAGAGACATCAGTTTGGCAATAGGTTCCATTACAAATGTCGGGGGTAATGGATATTGCAGCCCTTATGTCGGGGCTCTGTTTGTTTGATACAATAAGGACACAAGACAATTACAGTCACATTTACGGATCTCGGGCTGAGTGAAGAGCTATTAGATGCAGTTCACAAGCTAGGTTATGAAAACCCTACTCCTATTCAGGAAAATGCTATTCCTCATGTGCTCATGGGGCGTGACATTATGGGCTCTGCACAGACAGGCACAGGCAAAACCGCCTCATTCACTCTGCCATTGATAGATATTCTGGCAAGCGGGCGTGCTAAGGCACGGATGCCACGCTCTCTTATATTGGCGCCAACGCGTGAGTTAGCAGCACAGGTTGCCGAGAGCTTTGAGAAATTTGCAATAAATCACGATTTGACGATGGCATTACTTATCGGTGGTGTGAGTTTTGGCGATCAGGATGCAGCCCTTGATAAGGGTGTCGATGTTTTAATCGCAACGCCTGGGCGTCTCATGGACCATTTCGAGCGTGGTAAAGTCCTGCTTCAAGACGTGAAAATTCTTGTTATTGATGAGGCTGACCGTATGCTTGATATGGGTTTTATTCCTGATGTTGAGCGGATCGTTTCTTACTTACCGAAAATTCGGCAAACCTTATTTTTCTCAGCTACATTATCAGACGAAATTCACAAGATTGGCAGCCAATTTGTGATGAATCCGCGCATCATTGAAGTGGCGCGCCCATCTGAAACCGCATCAACTATCGAGCAAGGTCTGATTTGGACACAGCTTAAACAAAAGCGGTCTGTTTTACGTCAGCTATTGAACCAAGAAGAGATCAATAATGCTGTGATTTTCTGCAATCGTAAGCGCGATATATCTACGCTGCTCTCCTCGCTAAAACGCCATGGATTTAGTGCCTGTGCCCTACATGGGGATATGACACAATCTGCGAGATTAGCTGCCCTTCAGGATTTCAAAGACGGTGCCAGCCAGTTATTAATAGCTTCAGACGTGGCGGCACGCGGCTTAGATATCCCGACTGTTAGCCATGTATTTAATTTTGATGTACCTTCAAATGCTGAAGATTATGTGCACCGTATAGGTCGCACTGGCCGTGCTGGACGTACTGGCAAAGCTTTTACGATTGCTGCGACAGACGATGATAAAAAATATCTTGCAGCAATTGCCAAGCTTACAGGCCAAGACATTCCGCCAGCCGAAGGGGTTGCCTTAGCTGCTGGTGAGGGTGCAACATCAGAGGCTGAGCGTCCGGCAAAATCAAAGTCAGACAAACAATCCTCATCGAAAAGCAAGACGAAAAACGCCGCGGAGACTGACAAGGTGGCAAATCGTGGTGGCCTTGATGACAACACCAAATCTTCGACACAAAAACGCCGGCATGATAACTTTGTCGAAGGGGAAAAGCGGCCACCAGCTTGGACAGGTGGAAATAGCTTCAAAGATGCCGACTCGATTCCGGACTTCTTAAAGTCAGCGTAGAGATGCTAGGCTTGGAGTGCCTTACTTACGACCTCAGATAAATCGCGAGAGATATCAAAGGCAGCAAGCTGTTGCAGGGCCTCTCGCATCTGCGTCTGACGTCTTTCATCATAGGCGCCAAATCTGGCGAGCGTAGCTGCCATACGAGCCGCAATCTGCGGGTTTCTTGCATCAATATCAGCTAGCTGTTTTGCAACAAAGCGATACCCTGCACCACTTTCATGATGAAATTGCAATGGATTAGATGCTGCAAACACACCTACCGTAGAGCGAAGTTTGTTAGGATTGTTAGCGTCAAATTGTGGATGTTCCATCAGCATCTCTACATGTGATGGTGTAGCAACAAATGGAGCTGAGGCTTGAAGCGCAAAATATTTTTCCATAACCAACGGTTGCATGTGCCATTTTTCTTCAAACTGAGAAAGTGCTTTTGCTCTAATATCTGTATCGGTGATATTCAACGCCTGCAAAGCGCCTGCACTCAAGGTCATATTCAGGCTTTCTGATTGTCGCAATGCATGATGTGCAAATCCGTCCATTTCCGCTGAAACACCCCAATTAAGGAGAATATTCTGGAGTGCCCTTGCACCAGCATCTGCTGTCTCCAAGTTTCTAAAATCTTTGTAATGGGCTGTGATCTCTGACGTCAGCATAGTTGCCAGCTCTGCTTGGAGTGCTAACTTTTGGGCAAATATAGCTGGTGGATCAGCAGGAGTTTGTGCGGCTTCCAATACAGCTTGAGCCGGCAGTCGCATCATCAATGCCTGAAACTCTGCATTTACAGATTTATCTGACAAAACCATCTTGTAGGAGTCAGCAATTTTTGCCTCAAGCTCGGCATCTCTAGCTGACATCAAACGAGCTAAAATGGCTTTTGTCAGAAGGTGCTGCAACGCATCCCAGCGATTGAATAAATCGCTATCATAAGCTGCTAAATGCAGCCTTTCATCAACGCTTAAATCATCCCGCAATGTGACGGGCGCTGAAAATCCACGCAACCAACTAGGAACCGCTGACTGTAAAGCCTCTACATCACCATTTTGACTAGACAATGTGAAGCTACGTTCTTTTTCGTCTAGAACAAGCAACTGTTCTGGCGCGTCTTTACCCTGCGTATCAAGGCAGAATGGTATTGGCAAGCCGTCCGGACCAAGCAACTGAATAGGCACCGGTATTGGCACAGGCGCGCGCGGCGTCTTCGCGGCCGTTTCCGGCAGCTTTTGAGATAGCACAAGCTTTAGACCGTCAGGTGCTTTTTGCCGCTTAATGGTTAATTCTGGCGTACCTGCCTGTTCATACCAACGCATATAGTCTGATAAATCTGTTGCATTTGCATCAGCTAAAGCAGCAACAAAATCATCACATGTAACAGCTTGCCCGTCATGGCGCGCAAAATACAAATCCATACCTTTCCTAAACCCGTCCGGGCCTAGGCGCTTATGAAACATGCGGATAATTTCAGAGCCTTTTTCGTAGACAGTGGCTGTGTAAAAGTTATTAATCTCTGCATAAGCTTCAGGACGAATAGGATGCGCTGTGGGACCTGCATCTTCAGGAAATTGTGCGGCCCTCAGCAGGCTAACATCCTGAGCGCGCTTCACACCTGCGTCATGTCTATCAGCTGTAAAACACTGATCTCTGAATACAGTCAGCCCTTCTTTTAGAGTTAACTGGAACCAGTCTCGGCAGGTTACGCGGTTTCCTGTCCAATTATGAAAATATTCATGCGCAACAATGGCTTCCACGCGGCCAAGATCATCATCAGTAGCGGTTTTTTCATCAGCCAATACACATTTGCTGTTGAAAATATTCAGGCCCTTATTTTCCATAGCGCCCATATTAAAATGGCTAACCGCTACAATCTGGAATAAGTCCAGATCATATTCCAGCCCATAAACCTGTTCGTCCCATAGCATTGAAGCTTTCAGAGACTCCATTGCATGTTTGGTGAGATGGGCATTGCCATGCTCAACATAAATGTGGAGTGTTACTTCACGCCCTGAGGCTGTCACAAATTTATCTGCTACAAGCTCCAAATCCCCAGCGACCAGCGCGAATAAATAACTCGGTTTTGGATGCGGGTCGTGCCAAACCGCGAAATGTCTATCTCCGAGCATAGAGCCTGTTTCTACCAAATTCCCGTTTGATAACAGATGAGGCATCTCAACTGGCGCTTCGATACGCGTTGTGAAAACACTCATAACATCAGGACGATCTGGATAAAAACAGATTCTGCGAAAACCTTGTGGTTCACATTGGGTGCATAGCATGCCACCTGAGGCATATAAGCCTTCAAGAGCTGTATTATTATAGGGGTCCAGACGGGCTGACACACGAACTATGCAGCTGTCAGGTAATGTGTGTATTAGAAGGCCCTCATCATCTACCTCATAGGCATCTATCGATATGGGCATATTATCTAATGTGATAGCTTCAAGAGCTAATGTCTCACCATATAGGCGAAGGGGCCCTGCTGATTGCCGCGCAACAGCCAAGGTCACATGCGTGCTGGCATGGTCAGCAAAAATTTGCACACACAGGTCGGCTTGCCGCACATGAAAACTAGGCGGCATATAATCCTTGCGATATATCTGCTGCGGCGCAGTACTAGCTAGAGTCACGGTTATTTGTATAGGCTTGGATACAGTGATCGTCGCAATATGGTTTGCCTGGCAAAATAGGATTGCCACAGAAAGAAAATGCGACTGTCTTTGGGTCACCTGATGGCCACATACATTTGCTGCGAGACCATTGGATTTTTCTCAACGCCAAACGAAGCGGTAACTCTCTTGTAGGTTCTGGCGCCGCTGTGTCTTCTTGAGGAGCCTTGGCAGCAGATTTTGCAATTGGTGACTGCCGTTTTGGCAAGCCCAGACGATGTGCCTTGCCAGCAATAGCATTCCGCGTTACGCCCATCTCTTCACCAATCTGAGAAATAGACAATCCTTTTGCCCATAAATCACGAAGCTTTTCTAGCCGGTCCTCTGTCCAGCTATTTGTTTCTTCTGCCATACCGCACCTTTCTTGTATCGTCTCATGGTTCTACGCCCAGACTTCGTGCCATGCAAGGTTTCCTGGAACAAACCATTGAAATTTTCATTTCTGCAATCACATATCCTGTGGCAAAGCACCAATGAATTTACCAATGATCATCATCTGATAATCAAACATATGCCGACCATAATGCACAGCAAACCCGGCTGCCTCTGCCTCTGCTAGTAATCTGGTTTGATCAGGCACCATGATGATATCACAGATCAAACATTCTGATGCTAATCCATCTAGCTGGAAGGGGAGCGGGTCATCCTCATGTAAACCAAGTGGTGTTGCATTAATAATCATATCATATGAAGATTTATCAGCATCCAGAGATACAGCCTGCACACCTTGAAAATCTGTTGCGCGGTGAATTACATCGGCAAGTTCATGAGCACGGCCTATCGACCGGTTGGCAATATGCAGACTCTCAATAGGCGCATCCTTATGATCAGCCAACGCAACAGCTATCGCACGTCCTGCGCCGCCCGCACCAACGAGAAGCACGCGTCTGCCGGCCAGCCTATGTCCCTCTCCTGTTAGACCAGCGATGAAGCCTAGCCCATCAAAATTATCACCAATCAGTCGTCTGTCTGCATCAAAGCGAACGGCATTTACAGCGCCTGTGACCTGCGCAGCAAGACCTAGCCTAGTGCAAATGGCAGCAAGTGGCATCTTATGGGGAATGGTGACAGCAGCACCAATAAAATTTTTTGCCCCGCGCAAACCATCTATCAGGTCAGGCAATGCCTCTGGCACAACATCAATGGGGATCATCACATGATCAATCTGCCGCTCAGCAAATAGCGCATTAAATAACATTGGCGCCCGGACATGGTCAGCAGGATGTGCCAGCGTGGCAAAAATTTTTGTTGTTCCTGTAATTGCTAAATTCACAACTATCTCTTCATTTCATGATTTTCGCCATATTAAATCAAAAACCTGCCTTAATCACGCCCCTTTTTCTTAACACAGTAATTGCTATGAACTGACGAAACGCAGCTTTGAGGTTTCCAATTATCACAGGCTGCCAACGCGATATATTTAGATATGACTTAGAGTGGATAATGATATGCACAAGACTGTGAAATGGATAATCGGCGGGGGCCTAGCAACAACGTTTGTTGTGGCTGCAGGCCTTGCTGTGGCTGTAGAAAAACATGAACGGTATCACGATAAATCAAATGCAGAAAACTGGCAAAAGGGCAAAGGACATAAAGAGCGCCACTATATGCGGTTTGGGCGCACAGAGATGACTCTGGAAACGCTTCAAACCTCATTGAGTGAGCGTTTTTCATCATTGGATGCAAATGGCGATGGGCTGATTTCACCAGATGAATTCTCCGCCAAGGCCATTGAACGATTTATGACGATTGATGCAGATGGAAACGGCACCTTAACACGTGCAGAAATCAAAGAGGCGCACAAGTCGCGCAAGAAACGAGGTCAAGGTGATGGAGATAAGAGTGAGGCTAGCTCTTAAGCGCTATCACACATGAACCTGGTGGAAGGGCGTTAGCCCATCACACCATAGCTGATCCGCGCCCTTTTAGACCTCCTCCCCTCTATAAAAAGGAGAGCCGCGGGTCAGCTCTCGGATTTTTCAAAATCCAATGCTGCAGAATTAATACAATAGCGGAGCCCTGTTGGCTCTGGCCCATCTGGAAAAACATGTCCTAAATGTGCCTCACATTGTGCACAATGCACTTCTGTTCTAGTTGCAAAAAGACTGCGATCTTCTTTCTCACCAATATTTTCAGGTACAGCCGGGCTATGGAAACTAGGCCAGCCTGAGCCAGAATCATATTTTGTATCAGACTCAAACAGCGCCGCGCCGCAACATACACAGCTATATTGGCCCTCTTCGTGATTATCCCAATATTTGCCAGTAAAAGCCCGTTCTGTTCCAGATTTGCGTGTAATTTGATACTGCTCATCTGTCAGTTGTGACTTCCACTCTGCGTCAGTTTTCCGATTATCATCAGTCATTTTGTCTTTCCTTCATTCGCTTGCACAAATAAGCAGTTCATCTGTGCCATAGATGTGTGGCATTCTATCGAGATTTTCAAGTTATTCTGTAAAATCCTGCCAGGCAGACAAACAGCGCGTTGCTGTTGTTACCCAGCATAAACAACCAAAAACCCAGGCCGCTGGCACAAATAAAGAAGGCCATAAAATGACTAGGCCTAGAACAAAGATAGTTTCAGCACCTTCAGTAAGCCCACCAAGATAGAAAAAGCTCTTTTTGCCTCGGATATCTGTACTTAGTTTCTGTTTTGCAGCAATGATGGCATAGGCTAGAAAACTTGTCCCTGTGCCCACAAAACTGAATATCAGAAACAAAGCAGCAAGGCGGGCATCCGGATCTGCAGCCCCAAAAGCAAAGGGAATTAGAGCATAAAAAAGAAAATCTGCAACAATATCAAAATACCCACCACGGTCAGATGATTTCGTAAGACGGGCAACGGCACCATCAAGCCCATCAGCCAGCCTGTTTAGGCAGAAAAACAAAAAAGCAAGATGATAAACGCCCAGATAGATACATAGAGCTGAACTCACACCGCACAAAAACCCAATAGCTGTTACCCTATTGGCATTTAGACCAACGACGAGGCATAGACGGGCTATTTGATGAAGTGGCGGGTCGATATATGGCCTAATATGCGCATCAAACATCGTGATTTACTTCTATCCTGCCGAAACTACGTATGTGTGTTGCCGATCGTCGTCAATATAAGGTGACATCATGGCAGCTGCTTTTTGGCAAGCACAGTCTGACCAGCAATAGCATAGGCGCCTTCAACAGCTGAAACTGTGTAACTCTCTGGTATAATAAGCTCTATCATGCCAGCAAACATAGTTAGGCCAAATACAGTTCCTGTTGTGCGCATCTCGCCCTCCAAAACTGAAGAGAACAAATATCGACTGGTTGGGGTCCCCCACTGGATAAGTTCAAAAATTTCACCATCATTTGCCTCAATACGAAACTCCCGTCTTGCATTCATAGCCTCAGACGCAGCATCGCAGAGGGGCAGATAGGCGCCATCCACAAATAGATTTTGGTCTACACGCCCGGAAATCGGCATGCCAAGTGATAGACGCCCATCCCATCTTTGCTGTATGCGGATATGATGCCCTTTTGATGAGGTGCTAAGCGCTGTAATCACGCCTTCAGCCGGCGCAACGACGCAGCCTGCCGCGCTTACAGGCTGCAAAAGAGGTCTGCATAAGAAATAAAGATACAACGTCCCAGCAAGGCTCAGCACACCTAAAGGCAGCGCTATAAATGTCAGAATGACAGTGATGAGTGCAGCGCCTGCCATAATCGGAAAGCTTGTCTGCGATATGACGGATTTTAGCGAAAGCATCTCTGAAATTTGCATGTCCAGATTACCCTATATCCTGAGGCGCTGCTTTTTATAGCTTTGAGATTACGTTAATTTGGTAAAACAAATATCTGGTTCGGGAAAATCATATCAGGGTCACTAATTTGATCTTGGTTCCGGCGAACAATTTCGACATAACGAACCCCTTTTCCATATGTGCGATAGGCTATGCGCCATAATGCGTCACCCTTTTGGACAACAACCATTTCATTATCATTAAGGCCGCGATTGATATTATTTTTATCAAGTGCAAGCCCAGTGCGCGCCACAACCATGCCTAAATCATCATGAAGCATTATTTCTAATGTTTCTGGTTCGCTTGAGAGGCCAGACACATCAACAAGTGCTGACCAGCGCCCCTCATTAGACATACTTGTCTCCATAAGAGGCTTATCTTGAAGTGCTCCAGAGATGCGCTGTCCAGCAGAGAAGCGGCCACGAACCCGCAACCTGTCTGTGGATGAGAGCGAGAGGGATTGGATGGAGATAGCTGGGACTGTAGCTGGGACAGCAATCTCAGCAACATCTTCTTCTATCACTTCGATATCAGCATCAGCATCTGGTGATTGTAGCAAGATAGGCGCGTTAGTATCATCTTGCGGCACAAGGGCGACAAGCGGCTTGTCTGTCTTTGTTGCTGCTATTTCAACAACAAGTGACATGTTTGCTGTTGCAATACGCCCATCTTTTGTACGCATTGTGAGGATGATAATATGCGGGCCAGCACTCAGCTTTTCAGCTGGAATTGAGACCCACTCGCCATTTGCATCTGATGTTGTCTCATCCAGCAATGTCTTTCCATCTTGCAATTGGATGGTAGCATCTGCCTCTGCAACACCAGCAAATAGTGACGAGCCATCTGGATTCACACGAGCTACTGTAATCGCAAATGTTGGCTCAGCCTCTGTTTCTTCATTTGCCAATGATAAGTCTGCATCTGATGCTGGCTCAGTCTCGTCAGCTTTGAGAACAGGCGCTGGTATAACAATATCGCCTGCTGTTTGCGCAGATTGGTCTTGTGAAATTGCTGTATCCTTCGTCTCCTCCTGTGTTTCAGACTGGATTGTGTCTGTAGCACCAACTGTTGAGGACACAGATAAGACTGTTTCTTGGGCTGGGGTTCCATCGTCATCTGGAGCTGATGTGAGTGCAAAAATGCCGATAAGAGTCACAATCAAAAGTCCTGCGACTAAAATGAAGGGTATAAATCTCTGTTGCATAATAGTCTCACTCCCTTCAGCCCATCATATTAATGACCGACTTATTCGCTAATTACGCGCTAAATTCGATCGACCTGCTTTCGACCAAATATGTAACATGCTAGTCTGTAACACAAGATGTGACAATATGGGCTAAATGAAGACTATGGCGTGTTTTTGTGTTTTTGCTGGTGCCGCAAATGGACCTGATGAGAGTTTTGCACAGGAAATTGAGACAGTTGCGCGGGCGTTAACACGCGCAGGCCATGAGTTTATCTATGGCGGCGGCGGCGTTGGACTAATGGGCGCTTTTGCCAAGGGCGTGCTAGCTGAAAATGGCAAAATCACAGGTGTCATACCCCATTTTTTAAACGAAAGAGAAGTTGGCAATGAGTCTGTGACAGACCTTATCACCACAGACACCATGCATGAGCGCAAAAAAATCATGTATGATGCTGCGGATGCCTTTCTGATTTTACCAGGTGGCCTTGGGTCATTAGATGAGACAATGGAAGTCATGACATGGCGCCAACTTGGTCTACTGAAAAGCAATATCTATATTTTTAACTTCAAATCCTACTGGCAGCCCATGGCAACTCTGTTTGAGCATGTCGTTGCAAATGGTTTCATGCATACAACAAAATTTGACTATGTCTATTGGGCAAATGACAGCGATGCGCTGTTGGCACTTCTTGACCAAACTCCACCAGACGACAATTTGTTTCAGTGACTAAGCTACAACAAAGCATGTTTTTCACTTCAAGCTTATGAATATACGCAGCCAGACTTGAAATTTTGACCTTTTTTGTCTAGTAAAGGCTCGGGCGCGATACTCTAGTATCGGCGGGAACGCCTGTTTCCTTTAAGACTTCACAAAGTAGGGCACCTCTCATGGCAAAAATTAAAGTCAAGAATCCAATCGTTGAAATGGACGGGGACGAAATGACCCGTATCATCTGGCAAAAAATCAAAGATAAACTGATTCATCCATATCTGGATATTGATTTAAAATATTTCGATTTGGGTATGGAAGCCCGTGATGCCACAGACGATCAGATCACAATCGATGCAGCAAATGCGATTAAAGAGCATGGTGTTGGGGTGAAATGCGCGACCATTACGCCTGATGAAGCGCGGGTTGAAGAATTTGGCCTAAAAGAGATGTATAAATCTCCAAACGGCACTATTCGTAATATTCTTGGCGGCACTGTCTTCAGACAACCTATCATTTGTAATAATGTGCCACGTCTTGTACCAGGTTGGACAAAGCCTATCGTTATTGGTCGCCACGCTTTTGGAGACCAGTATCGTGCAACTGATATGAAAGTTGCAGGTGCTGGTACTTTGACTCTTACATTTAAGCCAGCTGATGGCTCAGAGCCTATCACACGCACTGTCTATGATTTCCCAGATGGCGGCGTAGCCATGGCTATGTATAACCTTGATGAGTCTATCAGAGGCTTTGCAAGAGCCTGTATGAATTATGGTCTGGACCTTGGTTGGCCTGTCTATTTATCAACAAAGAACACAATCATGAAAGCCTATGATGGCCGCTTCAAAGATTTGTTTGAAGAGGTGTTTGAGGCAGAATTTAAAGATAAATTTGCTGATGCAGGCATCACTTATGAGCACCGTCTAATTGATGATATGGTCGCTTGTGCCATGAAATGGGAAGGTGGTTTTGTCTGGGCTTGTAAGAATTATGACGGCGATGTTCAGTCTGACACAGTTGCACAGGGCTTTGGCTCACTTGGCCTTATGACATCTGTTCTAATGACCCCAGATGGCAACACCATCGAAGCTGAAGCGGCGCATGGCACCGTGACACGCCACTACCGTCAACACCAACAGGGTAAGCAAACATCAACCAACCCGATCGCCTCTATTTTTGCATGGACACGTGGGCTATCCTATCGTGCAAAATTTGATGACACACCTGAGGTTGCTAAATTCGCAGAAACACTCGAGGAAGTATGCATCAAAACTGTTGAGTCTGGTAAAATGACAAAGGATTTAGCCATCCTGATTAGTGCTGACCAGCCATTCTTGACAACAGATGATTTCCTAGATGCATTAGATGAAAATCTGAAAAAGGCTATGGCATAATCGCCATGCTTCTCGCATTAGAATGACAGTCGTGCCTTTAACATTATCTTACTGGCACGCTTTTATGGGTGTATGAAAAACCACCTATCTTGTGAGAATGGTAAATAAAAAGAGGGAGGCGTTTTGCCTCCCTTTTTTTATTTCTAATAAAGTCTTAGCTAATCTGGTTTAGCTTAGCGATGCACGGACTTTCGCTATAGCATCTGAAGCTGCTGATGCATCCGGACCACCAGCCTGCGCCATATCTGCCCGGCCGCCACCACCTTTGCCCCCAAGCACCTCAGATGCCGTACGAACAAGCTGAACAGCATCCACCTTGCCATCCAAATCAGCAGTTGTCGCAATGACAGCCGATGCTTTGCCTTCTGACGTCGCAATTAGGCAAATCACATGTCGTTCCTTTCCAGCACGCATAGCATCTGCCATGGATTTCAAATCACGTGCAGGTGTATCTTCCAGAAGCTTCCCAATGAAACTTACATCACCAATTTGTTCAACTGATGTATCACTTCCGCCTGCTGCAAGCTTTTGACGCAAGCTGGCCACTTCCCGCTCTAGCTTCCTGCGTTCCTCCAATAACTGATGGATACGTGCAGGCACCTGCTCCGCCTTCGCTTTCAAAATAGAGGCGGACTCAGACAAGAGCGAATCTCGTTCAGACAGCCACGCCTCCGCGCCTTGATGCGTCACAGCTTCAATACGGCGCACCCCGCCAGCTACAGCTGACTCCGACACAATTTTAAATATGGAAATATCGCCGGTACGTTCGACATGTGTGCCGCCGCACAATTCCACAGACCAGCTTGTTCTATCTGCTGTATCTGCAGGGCCACCCATTGTTACAACACGCACTTCATCTCCATATTTCTCACCGAAGAGTGCTAATGCGCCCTCCTCAATTGCCTTTTCCGGTGTCATAATGCGTGTTGATACCTCACTATTCATACGAATTCTGTGATTGACGATATCCTGCACCTGTCCAAGTTCGTTAGTTTCAACTGATTTGGCATGGGAAAAATCAAACCTCAACCTGTCAGGTGCAACTAAGGATCCTTTTTGGGCCACATGCGCTCCTAATGTCTGACGCAAGGCTTCATGGAGTAAATGTGTGGCACTGTGGTTTGCTTTTAATTGTTCACGGCGTTCTACGTCGACTTTCAATAAAATTTGTTGATCAAGGGCCAAAGTGCCGTCTGTGATTTTCGCATGATGCAAAAATAATCCGGCAGTCTTAGTGGTATCAGTTATCTCAGCCTTGCCACCAGACCATTCAACAACACCCGTATCACCCATTTGTCCACCAGACTCACCGTAAAAACAGGTCTGGTTTGCCGCGAGCATAACTGTATCGCCGGCTTTGGCCGTCTCAATCTCTGCATCATCCTTAAATAAGGCTGTTACGACCCCTTCATTGCTCAGGCTCGTATAGCCAAGAAATTCTGTTGGACCGAGACGATCTGCTGCCGATAAAAGTAGTCTCTGATCAGCTTTACCACCTGAACCTGACCAGGCAGCGCGCGCAGCAGCTTTTTGTGCCTCCATCGCGGATTGGAACCCCGCATGGTCGACAGCCCATCCATAACCACGCAAGAAATCTTCTGTTAAATCTAACGGGAAGCCATATGTGTCATACAGCTTGAAAGCTGTTTGGCCATCTAAGGTGCCGCCTGCATTTTTCTCATCAACTGAGTCTGTCAGTATTTTCAAGCCGCGTGACAAGGTTTCCTTAAACCTAGTCTCTTCCAGCAAAAGCGTTTCTGAAATAAGCGGCTGTGCCCGCACAAGTTCAGGATAATGACCACCCATTTCACGGACTAATGCAGGTACCAACTCATGCATGACAGGGTTTTCGCAGCCAAGTTGATGCAAGTGGCGCATAGCACGACGCATGATACGGCGCAGCACATACCCACGCCCTTCATTAGACGGCAAAACACCATCTGCAATAAGGAACCCAGCTGACCTTAGGTGATCAGAGACCACGCGATGTGAAACATTTTTTGGACCGTCCGGGTCTGTGTTAGAGGCATCTGCAGAGGCCTCGATAAGCGCGCGCATCAAATCAATGTCATAATTATCATGCTTACCCTGAAGGACAGCCGCAATTCGTTCAAGCCCCATGCCTGTATCTATTGAAGGACTCGGCAAGTTCAATCGATCTGTCTCTGTCTGTTCATACTGCATGAAGACAAGATTCCATATCTCGATAAACCTATCACCATCTTCATCTGGCGAACCGGGAGGCCCTCCAGCGATGTGTGAGCCGTGGTCATAAAAAATTTCTGAACAAGGACCACAAGGACCTGTATCTCCCATGCTCCAAAAATTATCGGAGGTTGCGATACGGATGATCCTGTCATCGCTTAAGCCTGCTATTTTACGCCATAATTCAGCCGCCTCTTCATCTTCATGATAAACTGTTACTAAAAGTTTTTTGGCATCAAGTGCATAGTCTTTTGTCACAAGCTCCCAAGCATGGCTAATTGCCTGTTCCTTAAAATAATCGCCGAATGAAAAATTTCCGAGCATTTCAAAGAAAGTGTGATGACGGGCTGTATAGCCGACATTTTCCAAATCATTATGCTTGCCGCCAGCACGAACACATTTTTGAGAGGTCGCTGCCCGGCTATAATCACGTGTCTCAAGACCCGTAAAAACATTCTTAAACTGCACCATGCCTGCATTGGTAAACATCAATGTTGGATCATTTTGAGGTACAAGAGGACTAGACGCGACTTCCATATGACCATTTTTTGAAAAATAATTCAGAAATTGCGATCGGATTTCATTGACGCTACTCATGGAAATACCTGTCCCCATTACAATATAAAACTATCATTATGTATGTCGCAGTGCCCTTAACCGGCCAACAAATACGCGGCTCAAAGCGCTCCATACCAATCTAAAAACTACAGCACAACAAAATGCAAATTGCAGATGTCTAGCGTTATATCTGTTTGTACGAAATATAGACAGGCTGCGTCTAGCTGCAATCTAGGCTTTCAACACGTCCTGCACAAGATTTGACCAATATAAATGCTGTATCATGTGCCAATTATTGTAATGCCCTTCGGAAACTGTCTTTAACGGCATAAAAAAGAGGCAGGGTAACCCTGCCTCTAATATATCGATGATATGTTTATTCTTAGATTTCAAATCAGAGCCAACAATAAATATAAACTGATGTCATATTTGTAGCCAATCATGTAGAAAACGCTCACCTAAGCAATTTCTCATGATTATTCCTGAGCTTCTGGATCCTCTGCAATTGAATTATCCATCATTTGATCTTGCACAAGACCCGCATTCTGTCGGATCGCAGCCTCGATCTCATCCGCAATTTCAGGATTATCAGCTAAAAACTGCTTTGCATTTTCACGGCCCTGACCAACACGCTGTGTGTTATAAGAGAACCAAGCTCCTGATTTTTCTACAAGACCAGCAGCTACACCTAAATCGAGCAACTCACCGCGCTTTGAAATACCTTCGCCATACATAATGTCGAATTCTACAGTCCGGAACGGCGCAGCAACCTTGTTCTTAACAACTTTTACACGCGTCTGGTTGCCAACAACCTCATCACGGTCTTTAATGGCGCCAATCCGACGAATATCCAAACGGACAGAAGCATAGAATTTTAAGGCATTACCGCCTGTTGTTGTTTCAGGGTTACCGAACATCACGCCAATCTTCAAACGAATTTGGTTGATGAAAATCACAAGACAATTAGACCGTGAGATAGATGATGTTAACTTTCGTAATGCCTGGCTCATCAAACGGGCATGAAGGCCCATATGTGAATCGCCCATCTCGCCTTCAAGTTCAGCGCGTGGGACAAGTGCCGCAACCGAGTCAACAACGAGCACATCAATTGCACCAGACCGTACAAGCGTATCTGCAATTTCCAGAGCCTGTTCACCTGCATCTGGCTGAGAGATAAGCAACTCATCCAAGTCTACGCCTAGTTTCTTGGCATATACAGGGTCAAGAGCGTGTTCTGCATCGATAAAGGCACAATTGCCACCTTGTTTTTGCGCCTCTGCGACAGCATGCAAAGCCAACGTGGTTTTACCTGATGATTCTGGACCATAGACTTCAATAATGCGCCCTTTTGGAAATCCACCAATACCAAGTGCTATATCCAGCCCTAATGAACCCGTGGAAATAGCTTGCACATCAACAGCGGAATCACGCTGCCCAAGCTTCATAACCGAGCCCTTACCAAACGCCTTTTCAATTTGGCCAATTGCAGCTTCTAAAGCTTTATTTTTATCATCAGTGTTCATTTGTAATTCCACAACATTGCCTGCCATTTTGATCTCCTTCTTACATAGTCCGGATTAACCCGTCTACCAGCTAATCATCGTTTCAGCGGTTACCGGCCAGCTGTTTGTTTGGATTCTCTTTGTTCATGTATTGTTCTTTACCTATTACACAGTATGATCACTTTTTGTTCTCATTTCAAGAAATTTTCTGCTTTTGTTCTTATTTTGACCTTAGAGACTTCAAAAGAGCTATCTTGTAGACATGGTTTTACAGCGAAAATGAACAGCTTAATCGCGGTAGAATTAAAGATAACTCAAAGCCTCGTCCTAACAAACGTCGGTTAAAATCACCCATCTCGCCTTTTGAAGACTAACTGTTCGCCCAAGTTAAGCCGTAATCCCTGTATTAAGAGACCAGTTATTTGCCGTCATTACGCGTCTTTTAGACTATGGGTAGCCGTTTCGAACTATTGAAAACTGGTCATTCATGCAATGCCTGCATCTCTCGAACCATAACGATACCAGCCAATCACAGAAATTTGGTAGGTTTTAGAGCTACTGGAAAACCAGCTTTTATCAAAGTCATTATGTCTTTCTACCTTGGTTCCGTAGCTCGCCTCCCTGACAGCATATATGTCTAGGTCTGAAGTGGAAATGACATGCTAAAATGGGCACCAGCTGCCGTATCATCGCTATGATGATAGCGCAGCTCGCCGCCCCATAAATGCACCAATTTTCGTGCGGAGCGTAACCCATATCCCCGAAACTGATTGTCATGGCTAGTTGCCCCTGCTTCAAATAAATGACCAACAAGATTATTTAAGACACCTGGCCCGTTATCTTGAAAATGCAGCCAAAGTAGTGTGCCATCACTTTTCAGCCATACAGACAAACATGGCAAATCCTTATCAATTGTATCTGGGCCAGCATCGGTGAATATCGCCTCCGCTGCATTTCGCACTATTTGCATGCAGGCACGTTTGGCATAATTTTGGATGATGCGCACAAAGACAGTATCATCAAGCTTTACAGATAGGCTTAGATCAATCTGCATCGCGCCGCCGGTAAGCAAGGTCCAAACAGCCTTCTGCTCATGTAAAAAAGCAAAAAATGCTTGCGACGACATCAAGGTTGCCGGCTTTGTTTCAGCCGGAAATGACAGCTCTTTCACGATAGATGCTGCGAGCTTCAAATTGTCATGCAGTAATTCAAAATGAGTTCGCCGCTTTTCGGTTGCACTCAATGATTCCTGCAATTCATCACAATGTATCATAAGGATGGTCAAATAGTTATTGAGGTCATGGCTGATTTGCCGAAGATCAAGTGCACTGTCAAAACCCGCAAAATTTTGGTCATGAAATAGCTGATTTGCGGCCACTTCCTGAACTTCAGACAGATTAGACGAGGCTGGCGTTTCTGGTTCAGTTTGCGCCTCTTTAAGAGGTGGTTGTGCGACATGTTTGATTTCTTTTTTAGACATTCAGGCATACCAATTTGATTTTGCTAGCTTGATTAGCCAATCCTGGCGTAATCCATCTAAAAATCGCAATTGAGAGCCTTACATTTCACAAATGCCCTATCCACACATCACCGTGCGATTCCCTATCCTAACGGTTAGCTGATAGCCTATGAGCATTAAGACTTATGACAAAGGACAAATCA
>WTHY01000145.1:0-6363 GCA_011522945.1 Alphaproteobacteria bacterium | reverse complement strand
AATGGCTATTTATATCCACATCAAATATATCTTGCGGAACAAAGTGCGTGGAGCAAAAGCAATCATCTTATTGCCGCCTTTAATCATAGGGCATCCACAGCAAAAAGGCGGCAAAAGCCGCCTGATTTAAATGAGTGTTTTTAAGAATGTTCAGACAATCATATGCCGCTAGTCATCTCTATGCACGCGTTCCATTCGCTCATGCTGTTCTTGTGCTTGTAAAGACAAGGTTGCGATGGGACGAGCTTCCAGACGTGCTATGCTGATAGGCTCATCTGTGTCTTCGCAATAACCATAGCTGCCATCTTCGATACGACGCAACGCATAGTCTATTTTCTGAAGCAGTTTGCGTTCTCTATCACGTGTGCGCAAATCCAAAGCCGCATTTGACTCA
The DNA here is from genome assembly GCA_011522945.1 of Alphaproteobacteria bacterium. Taxonomy (GTDB): domain Bacteria; phylum Pseudomonadota; class Alphaproteobacteria; order Puniceispirillales; family Puniceispirillaceae; genus WTHY01. The sequence continues at coordinate 5,969 of WTHY01000145.1, read as the reverse complement.
ATCTGCGCCCTATCCATCTGGTCAGGCTTGTGCAAACTTTCTGTCGAGAGTTGTTGTAGTGTTTGTGAAGCCTCATTTAATAATTCTGAGCGCCAGCGCAACAGCTTCTGCCTGAAATATTCAAGCTGCATCTCATTCATAAATGGCTCATCAACGGTAGGCATATACCCGTCTGGCAGAATGATTGTTTCAGCAGCATTCTCTAATTTGCCTTTGTCCTTTTTAGCCATGTTTTACACCCCATTTGATGCAGCTACTATGATGAGGATCCCCAAATTTCGACTGATCCGGAGGGGTTATTACAAGAAAATCCTCGCCAAAATCAAGCAAAACCTTATCAGTCCTGAAAAAATTTCAAAAGCTGAAACATGAAGCAACCTATCATCAGAGTACTTAAAAAACGTTAATCACGCATATGTGATTTGCTTAAGGAAATTCACACCTCTTATAGTTCTTTTTAGCGTAGCTTTTCGAAGATGCGGGTAAATGCAAAGAGGAATAAAGACAAATTGTATCTAGAACAAATTACAAAGTGACGCCTGTTATTTCCAAGCAAACTATATGGCTCAGTATTTGTAGGTAATGCAATTTTGTTGAACCCAATCAGCATTTACGAACTTTAAATAAGGTAGAAATAGGAGATGAAAATGAATATTCTGATCGTTGAAGATGATCCTATGATGGTAGACGCAATTGGCATGACATTACGCCAAAAAGGATATCACACGCTCAGTTCCAGAACTATTGAGACTGCTTTATATGAGTTAAAATATAATCAGATTGATGGTGTTATATTAGATCTGAATCTGCCTGATGGTGATGGCAATCGCCTCGCGCGTCTCATCCGTGCGCGCCACAAATCACATATTCCCATCCTAATTGTCTCTGGGAAAAACACAGTAGATGACAGAATCACAGCACTTGGCGCCGGGGCGGATGGATATTTAACAAAACCATTTGACAAATATGAATTGGTGGCAAATCTTGAAGCGATTATGCGCCGTGCACATGGCCATGCATCTGCCTTAGTTACCGCAGGCAATCTAACTTTAGACCTGACACGCAACATTACAGCGGTGGGTGGCACGCATTTATCGCTTACGCGCAAAGAATACCAAATGTTACATCTTTTGCTGCTTAGAAAAGGAAGTGTGCTCAGTAAAGACGCCTTTTTAACGCATCTTTATGGCGGCATTGACGAGCCTGAAGCGAAAATCATTGATGTCTTCATTTGCAAACTACGCCGCAAACTCATTGCAGCCGGTGTCAAAGGTGCAAATATCGAAACAATCTGGGGGCAAGGCTATGTGATTACCACTGATGAAGCTGAGACAGATACTTATGAAGAATCAGATATTGGCGCTCATTCCGGGGCAAATATCGCCGCTCATGCTGGAGACGAGCACAGATCCCCAATGGCTGAGCTGGCGAGCTGACATTGCCTAACACCCTCTAGCATTTCTCCTCAGAAAAGACGTCACGATTTTGACGTCTTTTTTGTGCTTTGCTGTCTTTGTTCCAATCCACAGCTATAATAACAGACCTGCCTGAGTTTAAGCCTGTGCTTAAGACAGATTGAATATCGGTAGATTTCGTGTTTATAGATGTAGATATTTAGAAACAGCGATATATGAGAATAGGGTTCGTGATGCTTCTTGATTACAGTTTAGGCGATTTTGTTCGCCACCCTGACAAGCCAGAATGGGGCATAGGGCAAGTGCAATCTGTTGATGGTACACGTATCACCGTCAATTTCGAACATGGTGGCAAGCAGCTAATACATGCTGAACATATTCATCTGCAATATGTGTCGGATGAAATATCTGAATGACATTCTACACAGACTTGCAAGCTGAAGGCACATAACATGCAATGCGGGTTTGAGGAGCAAATTGTCACATGTGGAAAACAATCTAGCTGTTTTGCCAAGGCTCTGTTATATCACTGTCATACGGGCGTAGAAGGTGCTTCGTGGATGCATTGGGACTGTAGTGCATAACATAGACACAATGGAGTGTTTTGTTGGATTATCAATCTCTGTTCAAAGACAGAATTGAGCAGCTGAAAAGCGAAAATCGATATCGCTATTTTGTCGAGCTTGAGCGCAAAACAGGCGCGCATCCTCATGCCGTATGGCATAGGGACGGCGCAGCTGTTGATGTCATTCAATGGTGTTCAAATGACTATCTGGGCATGGGACAGAGACCAGATACGATAGCAGCTATGGCTGAGGCAGCCCAGCATCATGGTACTGGTGCAGGCGGCACACGGAATATATCTGGTACGTCTAGCCATATTGTTGCTCTTGAAAAGGAAATGGCATCCCTCCATCAAAAGGAACGAGCTCTGGTCTTTACATCAGGCTATGTCGCAAATGAGGCTGCTATCAGTGCCCTGATCGCGCTTTTGGATAATCCGATAATTTTGTCTGATTCGATGAATCATGCCTCTATCATCTCGGGCATTCGTTATGGACGCGGCGAGAAGCTGATATTCCGTCATAATGATACAGAGCATCTAGAGCAGTTGCTGGCCGGCCTTCCGAAAAGCCGCCACAAAATCATTATTTTTGAGTCAGTCTATTCAATGGATGGAGACACATCTCCTATCGCGGAAATAGCTGCCCTCGCCCGTAAGTATAATGCAATGACCTATATTGACGAAGTACATGCTGTAGGCATGTACGGGAATGAAGGTGGCGGCATCGCACAACGTGATGGTGTAGACGACCAAATAGATATTATTCAGGGTACATTTGGGAAAGCCTATGGCGCCATGGGCGGCTATATTGCCGCCAGCGACGCTATAGTCGATGCGATTCGGTCACATGGCTCAGGATTTATTTTCACAACTGCAATGCCACCTGCCCTTGCGGCGGCTGCTTTATCATCTGTACGTCATTTACGGCAATCGCAGGATGAACGCAAAATTCAACAGGAGCAGGCCACAAAGCTGAAGGCACGGTTGCGTGACTACCAAGTGCCTTGTTTGCCAAGCTCAACACATATTGTTCCTGTGATGGTTGGTGATGCTGCCATCTGTTCTGATATTAGCTGGACACTGCTAAATGATTTTGGACTTTATATTCAGCCAATCAATTATCCAACAGTAGCCCGCGGCACAGAACGATTACGCATCACACCTGGCCCATTACATACTGATGCTATGATTGAAGATTTAGCAAGCGCACTTGGTCAGGTTTTTGCACAAAAGCGGCCACCAAGCTATCAGGCATCTCCGCTACTGGCAGAAAAATTGGGACTGGTAAAATCCGCTTAATACACTAATTAGGAGGGCATAAATCTTGTCCGACTATGTAAAGGTGCGCCCATAATGAGCCTAAAGCCTATCCCCTCAGACCATCCAAGCTGGCCGTCACATGCCAAAACAGGTTTATTGCTTGTAAATCTAGGTACGCCAGATGGCACGGACAAAAAGTCGATGCGTCGTTACCTGAAGCAATTTCTGTCTGATGGCCGCGTCATCGAGGTGCCAAAGCTGCTTTGGTGGGTAATTCTGAATGGCATCATTTTAAATGTGAGGCCAAAGAAATCGGGCGAGGCATATGATCGTATTTGGCTCCATGATGAGGAAGATGGCAGCCCACTTCGTAAATATACAAGATTACAAGCTGAAGCGCTAACTGAACGGTTCGGCACCCGTGATGATCTTGTTGTGGATTACGCTATGCGCTATGGCAACCCGTCGATCCCTGACCGACTGGATGCCTTGCAAAAAGCTGGATGTAATAGATTTGTTATCATACCGCTATATCCACAATATGCCGCAGCGACGACAGCTACTGTTAATGATGAAGTTTTCCATTGGGCTTTAAAACAACGATGGCAACCCGCTATCCGCACCGCTCCGCCTTGGCATGATCACCCAGATTATATTAATGCCCTCGCCGCAAGTTTTGAGGCACATGTGACAGACAAAAAACCAGACCATCTGGTCGTGTCATTCCATGGTATTCCGCAGCGCTATTTTGTCAAAGGCGATCCTTATCATTGTCATTGCATGAAGACAGCAAGACTATTACGGGAGAAACTAGATTGGCCATCTGAAAATTACACAGTCAGTTTTCAGTCTCGTTTTGGCCCAGAACCATGGTTACAACCCTATACAGACAAGACATTAGAGGCACTTGGCGAGGCAGGCACAGATTCTTTGGCTATCATGGCACCAGGTTTTGCCGCTGACTGTCTTGAAACGCTTGAGGAGCTTGCGATGGAGGGTGAAGAGATCTTCCATGAATCTGGTGGTAAAGACTTTCAGTATGTGCCTTGCCTAAATGATAGTGCCGAAGGCCTTGATTTGATCGAGACCATTGCGCGCGAAAATCTTGCTGGCTGGGTGTCAGTTTAAAAGGCGTTAACAGTCTACATCAAAATACAGACAAGCCGTAGTAGCTTAGGCAAATATTCAGGCTTGGCGAAAAGTCTTAATCTTTAGCATCATCATACCCTAGCTTCACTCAAGCAAGGCGTGCTGAAATGGTATTAGGGATACTCATTCCAATAGTCAGACTGCTAATTGTGATACCTTTTATTGTGCTGACAGCAAGTGCGGTTGCCTGTCTTGGTCTCACAATCCTTTTTAGTGATATGGCGGTCCCTGCATTGACAAGCAACCTTCTTAACAAAGCGTATGACGGCCCAATATGGGTAATATTATTTGCCATCACTATTATTTATGGTCTTGGCTCCATTATATTGGCCTTTGCTATGGCGCCGCTTATTCTGCTGCTTGGGATATATGATGAAATTTGCAAACAAACGCATCAGATACGTCAGTCTGAACCACTCTTACTGAATCAAAAAGCAAAAGCGACACGCGCCAAAACAGAAACGCAGCGGGAAGAACGAGCCAGCCATATAAATTGAAGATATTGGCGTTTATTCCTAAACCTATCAACAAACAAATGCGTGACATACCAAGTCGGATCAATATCACTGCAAATTGATTTATCTAAATCAGACCAATCGCAGAGGCTTTTGCTACCGCCTGCGCAAGTGTCGAGCAATTGAGTTTTTGGCGCACAGACCGTGAATAGCTGCGCACAGTATGTTCTGACAATCCCAATATATCACCAATATCAGAATGAGATTTGCCACGAGCTATAAATTGCAAACATTCCATTTCTCTTTTTGAGAGCGTTATCAAAAATGTCTCTTGCGGATCTAATTCGCGTGCCGCTTTATAATAAAGTTGCAGTGCAATAGCTTCCAAATCTCTTTGATGTTGAACAACCAAACTCTCCCACTCTGCAATATCTGCACAATCTGGGGCCATAGTGAGAGAAAAGAAGCCTTTCCAAGGATTACTTTGCGGTGTGACAATCGTATATCCTATTGGAGATATGCCAAACTCCTCAGCCTTGCGCATCATCACGGTCTCGGCATGAGATTTCACTACACTTGACCATAGGAAAGACCCTTTATCCTCCAGCGCCCTCCGTACAATTGGGTCTTTTGTCATTAAATGATGTTGTAAATAATAGCTAATCCACGCGTCAGGGTAGGTTGTTTTTATATAGGGCGCCTCAACATCCCCTAGTTGCAATGTAACAAGATGAAAGGTCGCAAACTCAAACCACTTTTTTGAACAAATATAGTTTAGACACTCATGAATTGATTTTATGGATTTAATCTTACCAGAAATTTCATGAATAGCTCTATTTGAAGAAGTCATTTCACATCTCCACCGGTAGGAACCGACCTCTCAAAATTTATCGGCTCAGTTACAACAGGGATGGCCTGCCTAGTAAATCATATGTCTGTTAAGAAACTATGTTTAGTTATTTTTTCGAAAATTATACGTAAGATTTAGGTAATAAAATCAACCTATTCTCTCTAACCTATACAAATGTACAGTATTTAGCGTTTTGCGTGTCCTTCAAGTTTCCCCCTAGATCAATAGATATAATAGGAGGAAAAAATGATTTTTAGAATTGATACTATTAATAC
>WTHY01000131.1 GCA_011522945.1 Alphaproteobacteria bacterium | reverse complement strand
ATTCAAGCCAATACACATGAATTTACCGATATTCCCAACGCAAGCGCCATAGCGTTCCACTTTTGCAAGTGGCAGATTTTTAAAATCTAACTTACGTAAATCGTCTAACTTATGCGCCAACTCATAACCAGTAATATCCTTAACGAAAGAAGTCAGGTCACGAATGGTACCGTCATCAGCAACAACACCCGGTTTTTCTTTACCTTTTTCACCATGTCTGACAAATTTCATGATTGGCTCCTCCATTCAGGCAATACCCTTAATTTTCTGCATAATTATGACTTAACAGCTAATTGTATGTAAACCATTGGCGATGAAGATATTTTACGAATAGAACGCTCGCTCTCTCAATTAGCAATATAGCCCTTTTGAATGTAACAACATTGTGGACGATTTTTTACTTTGGAGTTTAACAGCATCTAATAATTCGCCTTGATACCGCTCTAGTTGCAATTGCCTTGTATGAAACTATCCCAACCCCATTGAAACGTTCTAATAGCGACCTATTTTTAGTTATGACCGGCTCTCGTGCAAGCGGAGGCAGATATGTTACAGACAGTTTACAACTCTATCATGAGAAGAAAGCACAACCCATTATCAAACATTCCAGACGTGGCAACTGGACATCTTGTTATGCAACTCCTCGCCTGGATGTGGTGCGTCATATTTTCAATGTGGATGAGTTCGGTCTATATATTTGGCGTTACCGCAATTGCTCACGCAGTTATAATTGCCGCAATTTTCATCACCGCTGCTACCTTTTATACAGCCAAAACTTCACCGTCCTCCTTTGCTAAAATGAAGAACGGCAATTAAAGAATATGAAATTGACGAATATATACTCAAACGTATTTTAGTCTTTATTAGCCGTTATTTTGAACAATTTCACGCTGGCTAACAATTAGACGGATTGCAAGCTAATAACATGCCTTATCGTTGGCATTAAAGAAATGAAGGCGCTTCTTATCAAAGGACAGGTGAACTTTTTGACCTGTTTTATATGACACCTTATCGTCTACGCGCACAGTGATGACACCTAATGGCGCGCAATCTACATATATGAAACAATCCGAGCCTAGATATTCGTATAAAACCACCACACCCGAAACATCAGCTGCTTTGCTACTAACAGAAATATGTTCAGGGCGAATGCCACAGCTAATGGCAACGTTCTGCTTGTTAGCTTTTAACGGCAACATCCCTTGACCAGATAACTCAAAGCCTCTCTCAGATTGTGTACCACTAAGAACATTCATCTTTGGACTACCAATAAATTGCGCCACAAATAGGCTTTCCGGCGCTTCATATAGCTCGCGGGGTGTACCAACTTGTTCAATAAGTCCGTCACGCAATACGACAATTTTATCAGCCAATGTCATGGCCTCCACTTGATCATGTGTCACATAGATCATTGTGGATTGAAGGCGTTCATGTAATTTTGCAATCTCAAAGCGCATTTGCACACGCAAAGCGGCATCTAGGTTTGATAAAGGCTCATCAAACAAAAAGCCTTTAGGCTCGCGCACAATCGCACGGCCAATGGCAACACGCTGCCTTTGACCACCAGATAATTCTTTTGGGCGACGGCTAAGATAAGCGCCAAGCTCTAGAATAGATGAGGCTTCATCAACCTTGGCTTTAATCTCATCGGCAGGCACGCCAGCTGTTTTAAGACCAAAGCCCACATTTTCTTCAACATTCATATGCGGGTACAGCGCATAGGATTGAAACACCATCGATAAAGCACGCTCTGATGGCACCTTATCTGTGACACGTTCATCATCAAGATAAATCTCGCCATAACTTGTCTCTTCCAATCCTGCTATCATGCGCAGTAATGTTGATTTGCCGCAGCCAGATGGCCCAACAAAGACCACCATCTCACCATCTTCGATTGTCAAATCAATGCCCTTGATAACTTGCGTATTACCAAACCATTTTTCGATCTTTTCTAATTTAATAGCCCCCATAATATGTCTCCTATGCGGGTGATAATTGCGGTGATGATGGGCTAGCCCAAGCCAGCCAAAGGGCAGCTGTCCATGAAAAATCATGGCCTATACAGCCTGCGCCATTTATAGGGTCAAAACATTCATAAAAACCCGAAAGCTCTATCACCCGTTTCAAATCAAGGCGCATTTTTTCAGCCAAATCAGTATACCCCTGCTCTCTTAAGCCTTTGGCAATCATATAATTCATCTGACACCACAGCGGCCCACACCAATAACGCTGGCTTTCAAATAAAGGTGCATCAGGATCCCAGCTTGATTGACCAAATTGGGTAAGGGAGGCAATACGCTCCATATGGGCAATTGTTTTAGCGCGTTGCGCGATCGTGCCAACACCAGCATAAAAACACAATGCGCTAGCATTTGAAAATCCGTTTGAGAAAGCGCCTGTGCGCACATCCCATGCGCAATAAGCCTCATAGGTCTCATTCCAGAAACAATCAGCATGCACCTCTGCGTCTGCAATCCACTTCTTCAAGATGGCTGCTTGTTCGCTATGTCCCATTTCTTCTGCCAGCCATAACAAATCTCTGTCTGCACGTAGCAGGATAAAAAATATGCCAGGATCAGCCATTAAAAATGGTCCACGGTTGGTCAAAACCTTCTGGTCCCACTTATGGTCACGACCAAATTTTACGATAGAGATATATTTATCATATTCCTCTTGGCTTGGTCTTTCAGCTACCTTGGCGTGTAAAATATCTTTGCGCTGATAGGGCTCAAGATCTGGATCTGTTTGCATATTGCCCAGACCAATTTTCCAATCCGGGCAATTGTCTCTGCCCGTTTCCCATGGATGGACAGTGCATACCACATTAGCACCGACTGGCGTGCGGCACTCGTGCCACCATTGATGCCATTTCATTATGGCAGGGAATAATTTACGAGCATGCGCCATGCCAACTTCGCCCTGCTCTTTGGCAAGCTGGGCAACGACGCTTGCTAATACAGGCGGCTGTGAGATGCCTGTCCCATTAATGGAGCCATTATTGGTCTGCCAAACACGCGGGCCTGGGAAATAATCATCATCATCATTACGAAAAATAATCGATGGAATC
>WTHY01000100.1 GCA_011522945.1 Alphaproteobacteria bacterium | reverse complement strand
CACAACCTTGCCAAGGTTGGGGTCGAGGGTTCGAATCCCTTCACCCGCTCCAGACATTCTGAACAAGCACATTGTCAGAATATGTATCGGGAGCAGCGCGCAGATATTTCAGCTACAAACCTATCTGTTAAATGGATGAAGCGCTCTAGCCATTCGGCGCCCGCTGATACTGATGTCTAAATATTATGGGATTGGCCAGTATCTAAGGCAGCTTTGCTAGATTTTCGCAGTTCCTATCTAGTCTCATTAGGCAGCTACTGATTAGGCAGTCCACAAGGCCACCATTTTCAGCCCTGCGGATTTACCGGATTTTTTCACAAATACTGGTTTTGCTATGAACTTGCCGGTCATTTGACTCTCAAAACCTCCTTTACCACATGGCCGCATAGGTCTTTAATTGCACCATGCAATTTCTGACTTTTTATGACCTTGCCTGTCTTGAGATCTACAAAATCAGCATCTCCATAGCTAAACGCGCCTACCAGTTTCTGTATCACAGCCTCTAAAAACAGCATCTAAATCACAGCTGGCAGCCCCAGCTACCTCGTCATCTCTATAAAGGCCATATGATCTGATATATGATTATAGTCTTGCCTCTGCCTCGTCATCTCTCATACGCCAGCCGGATGCTTTAGCGACTCCCTTTTTGACTGCGTTGAGTTTTTTGATCACCGCATGTCTTTGACACGCAAATAACCACCAGCATTTTTTCCTTGGCATAGCCAGCCATTTGCAGTTAGCTGGCGATAGGATGTCGGGACAGCGTGCCGATAGATGATGAACAGATGCAGGTTTAGACGGTAACGATAAAACGGGCCAGATAAAGCCAGAAAAATAAAATTGGGAAAAAAGGAAACAAAGATGGCTGATAAAATGCATGTGACTGGCGGATGTTTTTGTGGACAGATCACAATAGAGGCGCAAGCTGATACTGACAAAGTCATCGCGTGCCATTGCACAGATTGTCAGGCATTTAGCGGCGCACCTTTCCGGCCTGTCATCATCATACCAGCTGAAGATATTCAAATATCAGGCGAGGTAAAAGAATTCCAAAAAATCGCTGATAGTGGCAATGCCAGACTTCAGGGATTTTGCGCTGATTGTGGTACGCAACTTTATGCCACAGACATGGACAAATCTGTCTTTAATGTGCGGACTGGCTGTCTTGATCAAAAAGCTACATTAGAGCCAAAGAAACATATTTTCGGCAAATCCACACCGTCTTGGCTATCTGATATGGATAAAGCTGACTGGCTTCATGCAGGTCCTGGTAGTGATAGCACAAAGCCGTTTAACCAAGAGTGACGTCAATAGGCGCTCCATCAGCAATATAAGCTGGATGTACCCTCACGCCTGACCTACCCAAAATAAAGTCTAAAACAGATTGCACTCTTAATAGATACAAACCATCTATTGGGGCGATGTCTGGTCTATCCATACTGGTCTGGCAAGCCTAATGCAATCTGAACAATATCGTCTGATGCTGCACCATCTGAGCGAACTCTGTGAGAGTCGGCTTTGATGTAATTATAACCTTTTTTGCACAAATTTAATGAAGCATAGCTGACAATCTTATAGATAGCTATGACACTGAATTTGCGATGTAATATTCCATCTAATGACTGTAATTGAACGAGGATTGGACAACTGATATGAAAGCAGCCATCTGTACAGAGTTTAACCAGCCTCTAGACATGCAAACCGTGCATCTTGGTGTCCCAGAGGGCAAAGACGTTAAAATCAAAATTGATGCTGTTGCAATCTGTCATAGTGATATCAGCTTTATAAAGGGATATTGGGGTGGCGCTTTGCCGGCCATTTATGGACATGAAGCTGCTGGCACAATTCTTGAAACAGGCAGTCAGGTATCAAATTTTCATGCCGGTCAGCGTGTGATTGTTACCCTGATGCGATCTTGCGGGGTATGTGCGCCTTGTACCAATGCCGCAGAGGCCCTATGCGCTACCCCGCCAGAATTAGGGAAAAACGCAGCAACAACAGATAGTGATGGTGCTGCAATCGTCTCTGCCATGAATACAGGTGCCTTTGCTGAAGAGGTTATTGTTCATGAAAGACAAATTGTGGCCTTGCCAGATGATATTTCATCTGAAAACGGCGCCCTTATCGGATGTGGTGTCATTACAGGATATGGTGCCGTCAGACATGTTGCTAAAGTCAAAGCAGGCGAGCATGTCGCTATCATTGGATGTGGCGGGGTCGGTATGAATGCCATTCAAGCAGCCCGAATCTCAGGCGCTGCTGTAATTACAGCAATTGATGCTGCCGCATCCAAGCAAGATATTTGCCGAAAACTGGGCGCAACAGACTTCATAAATCCTATCGAAGATACAGACTATGAACAGGCCCACGCCATTATAGACAAACAGGGTTATGACGTTGTTTTGGTTGCGGTTGGCTCTGTGCAAGTAATTGTAGATGGGTTGCGTTTATTAAAACCGGGAGGACGTCTTGTCGTAATGGGCATGCCACCATCTGGCGATTTGGCTGAAATTGATATGACAAACCTGGCAGCACAGGGTCAGTCCATTATGGGTACAAAAATGGGCTCGGCCATGATCCGTGAAGATATTCCTGAAATTATTCGTCTCTATCGTGCGGGAGATTGGGCGCTTGACGCGCTTGTGTCAGACAGGTTTGATTTTAAAGATATTAATGCTGCACTCGCAGCAGCTGAACATCCAGATTCGTTTCGCGTTATGGTGACAATGTAGACAAGAAAATCTGGCTAGAATGTAAGGGCAGATAACATGCAATTGGACCAGTTTGAAAGCTTTGTTGTTGGTAATCCAAATCCAGGACTTGGCGGGCGCTATTTTATCTTCATAAAACTAACCACAAAGTGCGGCATTGTTGGTTATGGCGAAATATATAATGCCAGCTTTGGCCCTGATCTTGTTGCAGCTATGGCAAAGGAAGTCTTTGCTGAAGAGCTTTATAATATGGATCCTTTCCAAATTGAGAAGCTTTGGCGGCGCATTTATAGTCGAGGCTTCTCTCAAAGACCTGATATCACATTAATGGGCGTCTTAAGCGGTCTTGAAATTGCCCTTTGGGATATTATCGGCAAAGCGACTGACAAAGCTGTGCATCAATTGCTAGGTGGCAAGCTACATGCGCGTTTACGCAGCTACAGCTACCTATACCCACCTGCAGGTGTAGAGGCTGCGGAGTTCTATGCGGATCCAGATGCCTCTGCTGAGGTGGCTGCGAGCTATGTCGCAGAGGGATTTACAGCGGTAAAATTTGACCCAGCTGGGGCCTACACAATTCTTGACCCACATATGCCGTCTTTGGAGGATATTGCGCGCTCAGAACGATTCTTGAAATCTATCCGGGAGGCTGTCGGCACAAAGGCTGACTTGCTGTTTGGAACGCATGGCCAATTTTCTGTCGCTGGTGCCAAGCGGATGGCAGCTATGATGGAAGCCTATGACCCGCTATGGTTTGAGGAGCCAACACCGCCTGAAAGACCGGAAATGATGGCAGAGGTTGCGCGTGCTACTTCAATTCCGGTTGCAACAGGTGAAAGATTAACCACCAAATATGAATTTGTCAGACTTCTGGAAACCGGCGCAGCCTCAATATTGCAAATGAATCTTGGGCGCGTCGGAGGTTTATTAGAGGCAAAGAAAATTGCTGGCATGGCAGAAGGATTTTATGCGCATATTGCACCACATTTATATTGTGGCCCGATAGTTGCGGCTGCGAATATACAACTCTCAGCTACCTGTCCAAATTTCCTGATTTTGGAATCCATCCAAAAATGGGATGGGTTCTACGCACAGATACTGACAGAGAGCATCGACTGGGACGATGGGCATGTGCTTGTACCTGACAGGCCAGGCATCGGCTTTGAGCTCAATGAAGATGTCGCACGCGCACATCCCTATACAGGCAAAACACTCCATCTAACTATGTATGAATCTGAGTGAAAATTTGCGTAAAATCTAGAGAAAGTCCTGTCAAGAATTTGGACAGGATTTTAGGTGTGAGGGCAGGTACATATCTGGACAAGATTCTGGGTATCCATCTGGAGATGTATTTGGAGATAATTCTGGACGAAACCCCTAAGATGCCCATGCGGAACCATTATGGTCCTATCTGGTCATAGGACATCATCAACTCTCTAAGCTCATCAAGATGCGTTGGGGCAGCTCTAGGTTATTTTCGGCCAATAGAGCTATAAGACAAACCAGCTTTCCGCATATCTTCCGGCTGATACACATTTCGTAAATCGATTAGATTTGGTTGTGCAAGTGCCTCTAAATAGCTTGCCGGCGTAAGCGCTCGAAATTCATTCCATTCTGTTACAATCACAGCTGCATCAGCACCCTTAAGGCAGGAAGCAGCACTGTCATGATACTGAACTGAGGCTGGTAGAAGTGGCTTTGCCTCATCCATTGCCGCTGGGTCATAAGCATGGATTTCTGCGCCATCTGCAATTAAATGCGGAATGATATCGAGGGCAGGGCTATCACGCATGTCATCTGTTTCTGGCTTAAAGGCCAAACCTAAAATCGCAATTTTCTGGCCTGTCACATCACCACTAAAGGCTGCTTTTACACGGGCTGCCATCGAGTTTTTACGAGCTGCATTATAGGCAACGACATTAGATACGATTGATACATCAACTCCGTGTTTTTCAGCCGTCTTCACCAAAGCCAGCGTGTCTTTTGGGAAACAGGAGCCCCCATAACCAGGGCCTGGATGCAGGAATTTTGGCCCAATACGTTTATCCAGACCAATACCTTTTGCAACCGCATGCACATTAGCACCCACCTGCTCACATAAATCAGCCATCTGATTAATATAGGAAATCTTGACAGCAAGAAACGCATTCCCAGCATATTTAATCAATTCCGCTGTTTCCAAATCTGTAAATTGAATAGGTGTCTCTATTAAAAAGAGGGGGCGGTAGAGGGCTGACATCACCTCACGCGATTTTTCAGATTCGCACCCAACAACAACTCGGTCAGGACGCATGAAATCTGTAATAGCAGACCCTTCACGCAGAAATTCTGGGTTTGATGCCACATCAAATTCCGCCTGAGGATTTGTTTCCTGTATAATGGTTGCAACCTCTCGGCCTGTGCCAACAGGTACAGTCGACTTTGTAACAACAACTGTATAGCCAGACAGATGGGCTGCAATCTCTGCTGCGGCCGCATATACATAGGTTAGGTCAGCATGACCATCCCCGCGGCGTGTAGGCGTGCCAACAGCAATAAAAACAGCGTCTGCCTTTTCAACAGCAGGGCCTAATTCCGTAGTGAAAGACAAACGCCCGGCAGCAACATTCCGCGCGACGAGCGCATCAAGCCCAGGCTCATAAATGGGAATACCGCCAGATTTAAGTGTTTGAACCTTCTCTGCATCCTTATCTACACAGGTAACGTCAAATCCAAATTCAGAAAAACAAGCACCAGAGACAAGCCCTACATAACCTGTGCCGATCATTACAATGTTCATTCTTTGACTTCTTTATTACTTAGTTTGAAGGATTTGTTCGATGCGCGCGGTTATAGCATGCCCGAGAGCAATATGACATTCCTGAATATGCATTGTGATCTGGCTCGGCACATTCAAAAGAATATCACATAGATTGGCCATCTTGCCGCCAGTCTCGCCTGTCATACCGATAACAGCAATATTTTTACCCTGTGCAGATTCTATTGCGCGCACAATATTTTCAGAATTGCCACTTGTGGAGATGGCTATCAATACATCATCTGATTTCCCAAGCGCCTCTATTTGGCGTGCAAAGATGCCCTCAAATCCAAAATCATTACTATAGGCTGTTATAAAACTTGTATCTGTCGTTAGCGCTAAGGCAGCTAAACCAGCTCGTGGATTTTTGTGATCTAATGTAGCCACAAATTCTGCTGCCAGATGCTGTGCATCACCAGCTGAGCCGCCATTGCCGCATAATAATAATTTACCACCTGCTGTAAGGCGCTTGGCTATCAACTGTGCTGCTGTTTCAGCAGCTGTACTACATTGCGTCTCACAAAGTTGTTTTACCTCTGCAGACCTTGTTAATAATTCTGATATGAATGTTTGTGACATTGTATAAAGCTGGCCTTCCTATTGACGATAAATATATGCCGGACTACACAAATCAAAGCAAGTTAGAGATAATGATGCAAAACATGATGAAGAGATGTCTATGCGCGTAAAAAAGGCCATTTTCCCTGTCGGCGGCCTTGGGACACGATTTTTGCCAGCAACAAAAGCATTACCTAAAGAAATGCTTCCCGTTGTAGATAAGCCTCTCATTCAATATGCGGTTGAAGAAGCAAGTGCTGCTGGTATCACCGAATTCATATTTGTCACAGGGCGCAATAAAACGGCTATCGAAGATCATTTTGATCATTCCACAGAGTTAGAATCTGTTCTGACGGCAAAAGGAAAGCATGACGCCCTGAAATTGGTGCAGGAAATGATGCGTGAGCCTGGCTCTGTATCTTATGTGCGTCAGCAAGAACCAGCCGGACTTGGACATGCTGTCTGGTGCGCCCGAAATCTGGTTGGTGATGAGCCTGTTGCGATTCTCCTGGCAGATGATCTTATTAAAGGGCCCTCCGCACTTCAAGAAATGATATCTGCCTATGAAGGTGGGAATATGGTTGCTGTAATGGATGTGGACCCGTCGGAAACAGCCGCTTATGGTATCATTACAGCTGGCAAGGATGATGGTCGCCAAATTGAAGTAAAAGATGTGATTGAAAAGCCAGCGCCAGATAAGGCACCATCAAATTTGGCTGTCGTAGGGCGCTATATTATTGAGCCACAACTCTTTGAACAGCTTGGCACGCAAGATGAAGGGGCTGGCGGTGAAATACAGCTGACAGATTCGCTGGCAGCACGTATCGGCAAAGCGCCATTTACCGCAATGCGTTTTTCTGGAACGCGCTTTGATTGTGGTTCAAAATTGGGGTTCCTTCAGGCCAATATTGCCTTTGCGCTGGATAGGGCTGACCTGTCAGATGATTTGCGGCAATGGCTAAAAGATGCTGACCTTGGCTAAGGTTGAAACTCCTTTAGAGATGAAATTTTTATGACAGTCCTTACACATCAATTTCACCAATCTATTCTGCGCGCCTATGATATACGCGGCATTGTCGGAGACACACTATTTGAGGCAGATGCCTATGCTATCGGACGTGCCTTTGCCATGCTCATGTCTCAGCAATCCGGCAGGGATACTCCACATATTGCGCTGGGACGGGATGGCCGTCTAAGTGCGCCATCACTTGCCAAAGCCGTTGGTAAAGGTCTAGTTGATGGCGGCGCTAGGGTTTCAGATATTGGTGTTGGTCCAACACCCATGCTGTATTTCGCCGATAGACATTTATCCTGTGACGGGGCTATCCAAGTCACAGGCAGTCACAACCCGCCATCTCATAATGGATTTAAGCTTGTTGCAAATCATCAGAGTTTTTTTGGTGATGATATTATCAATTTAGGAAAAGCAGCAGCAGATGGCTTACCTGTGAAAACAGGTGGCAGCATTTCAGACTATTCAGTCCAAGATGCTTATGTGCAGAGACTTGTCGAAGATGCTGATTTTGGCTCTGTGCATGTGATATGGGATACGGGCAATGGCGCCGCAGGTCCGTCAGTGAGGCAGCTGCTAGAAAAGGTAAGCGGTACACATAAGCTCCTCTTTGAAGAGATAGATGGTACATTTCCAAACCACCATCCAAATCCAGTAGATCCTGAAACATTAGCTTTTCTACAGCAACAGGTTGCAGAGGCAGAGGCTGACTGCGGCATTGGATTTGATGGGGATGGTGATCGCATTGGTATTATTGATGCGAAAGGCAGGCTTGTGCCTGGTGATTTGCTTACAGCCTATCTTGCACAGGATATTGCGCCGAAATATGATAAGCCTTTCCTGCTTCTAGATGTGAAATCAAGTCAGGTTGCGCTGAATTTACTGCAGGAGGCAGGCGGGCGTTCACTAATTTACAAAACAGGCCATAGCCATGTCAAAAAACGTATGGCCGAACTAGACTCTCCATTAGCTGGTGAAATGTCAGGGCATATCTTTATTAAAGATGGCTTTTTTGGATTTGATGATGGTCTGTATGTGGCCATACGCGTGCTTAGCCAGATGAAACGTACAGGCCAATCTATTACAGATTTCATGGATAATTTACCTGAAGTCTATGCAAGCCCTGAATTACATGTGGACTGCCCAGATGATGTGAAATTTTCTGCCATGCAGACTTTAGCCAGGTTAGCGGCCGAAAGAGCTGATCCTAACGATAGTATAAACACCATTGATGGTGTGCGGCTAACAACAACGAATGGCTGGTGGCTCATTAGAGCCTCAAACACAGAGGCAAAACTTGTTTTACGTGCTGAAGGCCGTGACCAGGCTGCCCTTACAGCTATGCTAAGCTCTATTAAAAGCTACTTATCTGATATCGATATCAACTGGACACCACCCGCTATATAAAAGGGCCTGTGTAAATTGATATTTACAAATGGACTGGCATAAATAGATCTGTGAAAAGGATCTATAAAAAGATCTGGGCAAATTTATGGAAACAATTTCCATAATGTGGAAACTTAATCCTGTATCTGTTTGCAGCTCTTGCCTATGTTAGCCACAGATATGCGCATAGTGCGCATCGTCACCTCATACAAAAATGACCATGAATATAAGGGTACGGAGATATAAGATGGGATATATTTCAGTAGGAAATCTAGCTGTTCACGCAGATATGCTCACATTTGTGAATGAGACACTCCTTCCTGAAAGTGGTGTATCTGCAGATACATTTTGGTCAGGTTTTGAAGCACATCTTGATATGCTTGTGCCAAAAAATAAGGCCTTATTGGCAAAGCGAGATGCGTTGCAGGCGCAAATTGATAGCTGGCTGAAAGATAATCGGGATGCTGGCATAGAGGCAGATTCTTACCAGTCCTTTTTGAAAGACATTGGCTATTTGGTAGAAGAAGGCTCTGATTTTTCGATTACAACCGAAAATGTTGATGCTGAAATTGCAACCATCGCTGGGCCACAGCTTGTCGTGCCTGTGATGAATGCCCGTTATGCGATTAATGCCGCAAATGCACGCTGGGGCAGCTTATATGACGCTCTTTATGGCACAGATGCCCTGTCTGAAGAGAATGGTGCTGAACGTGGTGGTGGCTATAACCCTGTACGTGGTGCTGCTGTCATCGCCTATGCTCGCAGATTATTAGATACACATATACCATTAGCCGCTGGCAGCTGGTCAGATATAACAGGTCTGTCTGTCGCAGATGGCGCATTACATCTGCAACTCTCAAAAGGCGCTACATCGCTGCAAGATAGCACACAATTTGCAGGCTATCAGGGCAATGCAGATGCTCCATCTGCAATATTACTGCAGAAAAATGGCCTACATATCGAGATTCAAATTGATGCAACAGGCGCCATTGGCAGCACCGACACAGCTCATATCAATGATATTCGTCTAGAATCAGCTCTTTCAACTATCATGGATTGTGAAGATTCCGTTGCGGCTGTTGATGCTGCAGACAAGGTGCTTGCTTATAAAAATTGGCATGGATTAATGACAGGAGATTTGTCTATCGACATGCAAAAGGGAGGCAAGAGCTTTACCCGTAAATTAGCTGAGGATCTTGTGTTCACAGCACCTGACGGCGGTGAGCGCAGATTACATGGCCGCTCATTAATGCTTGTCCGTAATGTTGGCCATTTAATGACAAACCCGGCTATTTTACTGGCTGACGGATCTGAAATTCCAGAGGGGATCATGGATGGCTTTATGACCGTCCTTGCCGCTTTGCCAGATTTCAAGCGTCAGGGTAATTCCCGTACAGGATCTGTCTATATTGTGAAGCCGAAAATGCATGGTCCAGAAGAAGTGGCCTTTGCCAATGCTATTTTTGGTGCCGTTGAAAATTTATTGGGCTTGCCACATGCCACATTGAAAATGGGCATTATGGATGAAGAACGCAGAACAACTGTGAATCTTAAGGAATGTATCCGCGCTGCACAAGATAGAGTTGTCTTCATCAATACTGGCTTCCTGGACCGCACAGGTGATGAAATTCATACCTCTATGCAGGCTGGTCCGATGATCCGCAAAGGAGACATGAAACAAGCGGCTTGGATCAGCGCCTATGAAAATCAAAATGTTGATATTGGTCTAGCTTGTGGATTTTCTGGTAAGGCCCAAATCGGCAAAGGTATGTGGGCTATGCCTGACATGATGGCTGATATGATTGCACAGAAATCTGGGCACCCAAAATCAGGGGCGAATTGTGCCTGGGTCCCATCACCAACAGCAGCAACGCTCCATGCAATGCATTATCTAGAAACAGATGTCTTTGCACGTCAGGCAGAATTGCAAACACGCACGAGAGCCAACCTCAATGATATTTTGACGATTCCTGTGGCGACACGTCCAAATTGGAGTGCGGACGATATTACAGAAGAGTTGGAAAACAACGCTCAAGGCCTGCTTGGTTACGTAAAACGGTGGATTGATGATGGCATTGGCTGTTCAAAAGTGCCTGATATCCACGATGTAGGTCTTATGGAAGATAGAGCCACATTACGCATCTCCTCTCAGCACATGACAAATTGGCTGGCACATGGTGTTTGCACGAAAGCGCAAATTCTTGAAGTGA
>WTHY01000084.1 GCA_011522945.1 Alphaproteobacteria bacterium | reverse complement strand
GGATTTTGATGAGTGGTCAAAAACAGGCTTAGACAGGTTTTTAACGCATGATTTTAATCTAGCCGGTGTACGTGCACCGGCGTGAATAATAATGTGTTGAAAAGGTAATATCCTGGCATGCTGATATAGTGAGATACTGAATGTTTTTGTTTTCTGATTTATCTATACAGTTGACATGGCCAGTCATTTTGGTTGGATATTTATCTGTATTTACAGTCGCTATTTCCAAATCTGGCTTTGGTGGAGCGCTTGGTGCACTGGCTGCTCCCATTATGTTATTTGTATTGCCGCCCAGAATGGCCTTAGCGGTGTTGCTTCCGCTATTTTTGCTCTCAGATTTTTGGGCTGTATGGATTTGGCGTAAATATGGCGTCCGACGTATCATCATGCTGATGGGGGTGTTCGGTATTCTTGGGCAGATGGCAGGCTGGCTAGTCTTTGATTATATCAATGATGATATGCTCGCCTTTCTCATAGGTGTTGTAGCCATTATCGTTGTTATTCGTTACATACAACAAGAAATTCAGCCAGTAGCCAAATTAGCAGAGATGAGCAATTTGCGCGCTCGGCAACGCCGCGCTCTGCGTCAGAAACCAGCAAAAAGTGCCTCAGTTTGGATGTCTTTATCTGGCTTCTCAAGCTTTGTGTCATTAACTGGTGGTATACCAGCACAAATTTTCCTTGTGCCGTTTCGTCTGCCGCGCAAGATATTTCTTGGGACTGTGAGTTGGTATTTTTTGATTATAAATTTTGCCAAAGTCCCATTTTTCACTGAATTAGATATGTTTACTGCCGAGACATTAGCTCTGTCGATACTCTTCTTGCCAATAGTGCCGGCAGGCATTTGGCTTGGCAAATGGCTTGTCCTGAATTTGTCAGACAAACTGTTCTATCACCTTGTGCATGTGGCACTTGCTATATTAGGCTTGCGCCTCATGTTAACTTTTGGTCCATTGGTTTTATCGCCATTAGTTTTGTCTTAGGAGCATACATATGCCACGATGGCGTCATTTGCTTGTAACCTTGTTATTGATACCAGCTTTGATTCTCTATCTAGCCATTGTGATGGCTATCGCTGACCATGTAGCTGGTTTTCATGTTTTAATCGATATTTTGTTTTATGCTATTGCCGGATTGGCATGGATACCTGGCGCGGCTAGGGTCATCGGTTGGCTTGCCAAACATGAGGCCAGTTAGCCAAATTTTGCCTGTCGTTTAGACGTGATTTTTGGCAAACGTCGAACCTGTTTTTAAATATGTCGGGCTTTTGATACTTGGTGTGTATTAGCAATTTACTCTACAAGTCTTAACGGGGCAAAACGAGTTTTTCATGAAACGCTATTCAGCTTTCAGTATCATAAAAAATGGCCTTGCGGGGCATAAGCATTGGGAGCGCGCCTGGCGCGATCCAAAGCCCAAAAAGGCTTATGATGTCATCATTATTGGCGGCGGCGGTCATGGCTTGGCTACAGCTTATTATCTTGCAAAAAATCATGGCATCACAAATGTGGCTGTGTTGGAAAAAGGCTGGTTGGGCGGCGGCAATGCTGGTCGTAATACAACGATTGTGCGCTCAAATTATTTTCGAGAGGGCAATACGGCATTTTACGAGCATTCTCTTAAGCTTTGGGAAGGCTTGTCTCAAGACTTGAACTATAATGTTATGTTCAGCCAACGTGGACATTTGAATTTATATTTTACCCCAGCGCAGCGGGATGCGCTTGCGCGTCGGTATAATACCATGCGTTTAAATGGTATTGATGGTGATTGGCTAACACGAGATCAGGTCCGGAAGATGGTGCCGCATCTCAATTATGCTGAAGATGCTCGATATGAAATTATGGGTGGGTACTTACAAAAACGGGCTGGGACTGCACGTCATGATGCTGTGAATTGGGGATTTGCGCGTGCTGCTAGCAATCTTGGAGTTGATATTATTCAACAATGCGAGGTTACAGACTTCATAACCAAAGCTGGACGCATTGTTGGTGTGAATACAACAAAAGGTGAAATACGGGCCGAGAAGGTGGGTATGGCTGTTGCAGGCTCTACCTCTCTGCTTGCCCATAAGGCAGGGCTTGGAAACTTACCGATCGAGTCACATAAACTTCAGGCATTTGTATCAGAACCATTAAAACCATTTCTAGATACGGTTGTTGTATATGCAAATGGCCATGGGCATTTTTACATAAGTCAATCTGATAAAGGTGGCATGGTATTTGGGGGCAATATTGATGGCTATAATTCCTATGCTCAAAAAGGGAATTTACCAATCTACACCGATGTAGCAAGCTGTGCGATGAACATCATGCCAGCGTTGGGGCGCATTAAAGTCTTACGACAATGGGCTGGCATTATGGATATGTCTATGGATGGCTCGCCCTTTATTTCAAAGACAAAAATTCCTGGCTTATATCTAAATGCTGGCTGGTGTTATGGCGGCTTCAAAGCCACACCTGGCTCTGGATGGTGCTTTGCGCATACGATCGCGCATGACGCACCACATGAAATTAACAAATTACTGACATTGGATCGCTTTGAGGCTGGTATTCATATTGATGAATCCGGTCATGGGCCATTCCCAAAGGCACATTAAGGCCATATGTGAGATTAAGGAGTAGCAAATGCTACGGATAGACTGTCCAGTTTGCGGTATACGAGATCATAGTGAATTTTCTTATGGTGAGGATGCAAGCATCACCTATCCAGAGCTGTCAAATACCGATAGGCAGGCCTGGTATGAAGCTGTGTTTTTACGTGACAATCCACGCGGCTTGCATCTGGAGCGCTGGCATCATGTTCAGGGGTGCCGCCAATGGCTGATTGTTGCGCGTGATACATTAACTCATGACATTTCCTCTGTCACACTTGCGCACCCTAAGGCAGCTTCTCAGTTAAAAGCGCCTCGCAAATTGACGAAAGGCAATGCAGGTAAAGCATCAAGTGCCTCGAAAACAGCTATGTCTAAAAATGCTGCGAACGGTGTAGCCTCATGACAGGATTTCGGCTTGAAAGCGGCGGCATTATAGATCGCCAAACGCCTGTTGCGTTTCAATTTGATAACAAAAAACAATCTGGCTTTGCCGGAGACACGATCGCATCAGCACTAATGGCATCCGGGCACAAGATTGTAGGTCGTAGCTTTAAAT
>WTHY01000151.1:1301-10873 GCA_011522945.1 Alphaproteobacteria bacterium | reverse complement strand
ATTCTTCAGGCTGGCGTGAATAATATAGCGCTGAGCCCGGACCAGCCGGACCCACCTGCACTTTTTCGCGCGTTGTTTGCCAAAAATTGTGAACATACTCGCTTTGATATTTCTGTATTTCCTGTCATATACGGGGAATTTCCGAAGGATATAAGCCAATTTGATGGATTTGTCATAACTGGCTCTGCCTCTGGTGTATATGAGGATGACCCTTGGATTGCTAAGCTACTCCATATGATCACGGACATTGTTGATGCAGAGATTCCCATTGTTGGCATTTGCTTTGGACATCAGGCGATTGCGAAAGCACTTGGCGGGGAGGTTGTCAAATCTCCTAAAGGCTGGGGGCTTGGCATTCGCACTGTTGATATGACTGAGGCTGGCAATGCACTACCAGATAGCGATTCGTGCCTGAAGTTGATTTACGTACATCAAGACCAAGTTATCAAACTGCCGGAAAATGCTGTGCGCATTGCTGGCGATGATTTTTGTCCGAATGCCGCTTTCCGGATTGACGACAAGGTGCTTACCTTTCAGGGGCATCCAGAATTTACACCATCTTATGTCACCGAACTTTATGATGTGCTGGAACCTCGCGTCGGCAGTGAAAAAGCGGCGCAAGCACACAAAAGCATGTCTGAAACAGACGATGGCCAGAAGGTCGGACAGTGGATTGTATCTTTCTTAAATAGATCATGATCATGCCTAGCTCGTTTGGTATAACCAAATTCCTGGACTGATCGCGTTAGAAAGAACATATAGTTATGTCGGTTATGCTCGGGCTTGATACAGGCGGCACATTTACAGATGCCGCTCTGGTAGACACATCCACCAATCAAGTCGTAGGCAAGGCAAAATCTCTCACAACGCGCGCTGACCTATCTATCGGCGTGGGTGATGCTATGCAAAAGGCCATTACGGGATTTCAAGGTCAGGCAGATGATGTATCTCTTGTATGTCTCTCTACAACTTTGGCAACAAATGCTGTTGTTGAAGGGGTTGGCGGCCGTGTCGGGCTAATTTTAATCGGTTTTGATGATGAAATTCTCACCAGAGGGGGATTGGCTGAGGCTGTTGGCAACGACCCTGTTATCCATCTTAAAGGCGGCCATAGACCAGATGGAGGTCAGCAGGCACCTTTGGATGAAGACAGGTTAGAGCATGCTGCAAATGAGCTAAAGGACCAGGTGTCCGCCTTTGCGATTGCAAGCCACTTTGCCACCAGAAACCCAGCACATGAGCTAAAAGCCATGGCGCTACTGCGTGATTTGACTGGCTTACCTACAAGTTGCAGCCATGAATTATCCTCATCACTAGGCGGGCCACGCCGTGCGTTAACAGCTATGCTAAATGCACGCTTGATTGGGTTGCTTGAGCGTTTGATCTCAGCAACGCAGGCGCGGATGGATACCCTAGGCCTCACATGTCCTTTGATGGTGGTAAAAGGTGATGGCTCACTTCTCAAAGCTGATTTCGCGCGTGGACGCCCTGTTGAAACCATCTTGTCAGGGCCAGCGGCCAGCCTTGCAGGGGCTGCCTTCCTTGCAGGGACGAAAACAGCCCTGGTTTCAGATATTGGCGGCACAACTACTGACATAGCATTATTGCATAATGGCACACCGCGCCTTAGTGATGATGGTGCAAATGTTGGTGGGTGGCGCACTATGGTTGAAGCAGCCCATATTCGCACATCAGGACTTGGCGGTGATTCAGAAGTCAGCCCTATTAGCCGTGGACGCGAAGGCGGCCTGACATTAGGACCGCGGCGCGCCATTCCGCTGAGCTTGCTTGCGCAAGATTGGCCTGAGTTAAAAACATATTTAAAGCAGCAACTTGATGCACCTATCGCCCAAGCGACAGATGGCCGTTTTGCTGTGCCAGTCTTTCCAGATGGGCAGGTACCGCATTGGCTGACACGGTCAGAAAAAAAATTGGCAGCGCTTTCTATTGAACGTGGCCCTGCCCCCATTGCAGAGCTTGCCGCAACGCAGGTTGCATTAGGCGCTGTTGATAGACTTATTCGCCGCGGCTTAATTGCTTTATCAAGCTTTACACCAACAGATGCTGCACATGTCACAGGCAGTTTTACAAATTTTGACGGCGAAGCTGCCCTTCTTGGCGCAAAACTTATGGCACGTCAGAAAAATGGCCTTGGTAATATATTGGCGAGTGAAGCAGAGGATATCGCCCAACTGACATTAGCTACCTTGGCACGTATATCTGCTAATCGTCTTATGGATGCTGCTTTGGCTGAGGACGGACACGCAGAAAATAGCGTCACAAATACACCGCTATTATCACACCAGTTAAAAGAGGATAATCTTGGCAGCGCTGGTAGTATGGCAAGTCTGGTACAGATAGATATGCGCCTTGGTATACCGCTTATCGCCCTTGGTGCCTCTGCAGCCACACATTACCCAGCAATTGCAAAATTGCTAAAGGCAGAATTGATTGTGCCTGAAAATGCTGATGTGGCTGGCGCTGTCGGTGCTGCCGCTGGCTCTGTGCGCCAGCGCATTATGCTTGTTATCACGCAACCAAGTGATGGCACCTTCAGACTACATCTACCTGCTGGACCAACTGATTACGCTGACCAGGAAACAGCCATTGCTGCCGGCAGAACAGCCGCAAGAGACTTAGCCGAAGCCCGTGCTGCAGCGGCTGGTGCCCAAAATATCTCAAGTGATGTGACGCATACTATAAAAGAGGTGGATCTTGGGAATAATAAAACCCTCTTTGTAGAAGCCCAAATTCAAGCTGAGGCAAGTGGCCTTTAAGCGCATTGCAATTGTCGTAACCTGTCGAGACGTGTCGGTCCTATTTTAGACACACCACCTAGGGGGCAGCAGGAAATACTGCTCTAGGACAGGTGGTCGGCAGGTGGCATTATTACCGTCGGCGCGGCTTTCGGCCTGAAGGCGGTTGCACTGGTGATGCAATTTCTGCCTTGCCGCTATATGGCGCACGTGCCGTCATATGAACTGGCATACCAGGCGCATCAAGGCCAAGTTCTTTTGCATCAATCCGCTTTAATTCATCACGCAAACGAGCAGCTTCTTCAAATTCCAGATTAGCTGCAGCATCTCGCATTTGTGCCTCTAGATCAGCCTTCACATCTGCTAGGTCTTTACCAGCCATGCTTGCCTGCTTACCACCAGCTTTTACATTCACCCTATCTGCACGCTCGTAAACGGAATCCAATATGTCTGAGATATCTTTTTTGACAGTTTCTGGGGTGATGCCATGTGCTTCATTCCAAGCCTGCTGCTTGCTCCGTCTGCGATCAGTCTCATCTAGAGCATACCGCATGGACTCTGTTATTTTATCTGCATACAGAATGACGCGCCCTTCAGCATTTCGCGCAGCCCGGCCAATCGTCTGCACAAGAGAGGTCCTTGAGCGCAAATAACCTTCTTTATCTGCATCCAGAATTGCAACGAGAGCACATTCTGGAATATCCAATCCCTCTCGTAATAGATTGATGCCTATCAAAGCATCAAATACCCCAAGACGCAGATCGCGGATTATCTCAATTCGCTCTAACGTATCAACATCAGAGTGGATATAACGCACTTTAATGCCAGCCTCATGAAGATATTCTGTTAGCGCTTCAGCCATTTTTTTGGTCAGCGTTGTGATTAGGACACGTGTACCGTTAGCAGCTGCCTCTCTGCATTCTGCAATCACATCATCAACCTGTGTGTCTGTTGGTCGTACAATGCAAACAGGGTCAATCAGGCCTGTGGGCCGCACCACCTGCTCAACGAAGGTACCACCTGTGCGTTCCAGCTCCCAATTGCCAGGTGTTGCAGACACATGAATTGTCTGCGGGCGGAACTGTTCCCACTCTTCAAATTTCAGGGGCCTATTATCAAGGCAAGATGGCAGTCGAAACCCATATTCGGACAAGGTCGATTTACGTGCAAAATCACCCTTATACATAGCGCCAATCTGAGGCACCGTCACATGACTTTCATCAATGATTAAAAGTGCATTTTCAGGCAGATACTCAAATAAGGTCGGCGGCGGCTCACCAGGTTGACGACCTGACAAATAGCGAGAGTAATTCTCAATTCCATTACAACTGCCTGTAGCTGTAATCATTTCCAGATCAAATTGTGTACGTTGCTCAATACGCTGCGCCTCTAACAATTTTCCAGCTTCAGTGAATTCTGCCAAACGGCCCTCAAGCTCGACACCAATTTTCTTTACCGCCTGCTGCAAGGTTGGGCGCGGCGTTACATAATGCGAATTGGCAAAAATGGTAACCTTTGGCAACTCTGCGATTTTTTCGCCTGTTAAGGGATCAAATTCCCAGATAGCCTCAACCTCATCGCCAAATAGCGACACACGCCAGGCCCGATCCTCTAGATGGGCAGGAAAAATTTCAACATTATCACCGCGCACACGAAAGGCACCACGCACAAAATTCAAATCATTGCGTTTATATTGCAGCTCTGTAAGACGACGTAAAAGCGTTTGCCGCTCAAACTCCATTTCCACAGCAATCGGCAACGTCATTGTTGAATAGGTCTCTACAGACCCAATACCGTAAATGCAGGAAACAGATGCAACAATGATAACATCATCTCGTTCTAACAAGGCTCTTGTCGCAGAGTGCCGCATCCTGTCAATCTGCTCATTAATCGAGGATTCTTTTTCTATGTATAAATCTGAACGCGGCACATAGGCTTCCGGCTGGTAATAGTCATAATAAGACACGAAATATTCCACAGCATTATTTGGAAAGAGTGATTTCATCTCACCATAAAGCTGTGCTGCCAGGGTCTTATTTGGCGCTAAAATCAAAGCCGGCCGCTTTGTCTCTTTAATGACATGGGCAATCGTAAATGTCTTGCCAGACCCTGTAACACCAAGCAGCACCTGATCACGCTCACCATCAGAGATACCAGCTAACAGCTCCTCGATAGCTGCAGGCTGATCGCCATTTGGCTGAAAGTCTGTGACCAGCTCATAGTCCGCTGGCGCGCGCGCCCTGTCAGGCATCAATATTTCAAGTGCTGTTTCCATACAGCTCAAAATAGCAGAGTGCACGCTGATGAAAAGGCCTCTAGCTTTGCATTTCGTAATTTATCACATCAATAATTCTGCAGAAGGCAGATACAAACCAATAGACAAATGGCAGAAACAGGCCTAATTTCGCGTCCATTATTGATAATTAACGCTAACCGGAGTGCCGCTCATGCTCTCAGATCGTCTGTCACTGATTAAGCCATCACCAACAATTGCTGTTACAACCAAAGCAGCTGAGCTGAAAGCTGCTGGTCATGATGTGATCGGCCTTGGTGCTGGTGAGCCTGACTTTGATACACCAGAACATATTAAGCAGGCAGCAACAGAGGCTATGGCGGCAAATAAAACACGCTATACGGCAGTAGATGGCATTCCAGAGTTAAAGCAGGCTATTTGTGATAAGTTCCAGCGAGATAACAACATCACCTGCACACCTTCAATGGTTACCGTTGGCACAGGCGGCAAACAGGTTCTATATAACGCGCTAATGGCAACTGTAAATCCAGGTGATGAAGTTATCATCCCAGCGCCATATTGGGTTTCCTATCCAGACATGGTGCTGCTTGCAGAGGGCAAGCCTGTCTTTGTGGATTGCCCGCAATCAGTTGGCTTTAAACTGACAGCTGAGGCGCTGGAAGCGGCAATTACACCAAAGACGAAATGGCTTATCCTAAACTCTCCGTCAAACCCAACGGGTGCCGGCTATTCAGCTGATGACTTGAAGGCCTTGGCTGAAGTGCTGCGCCGCCATAACCATGTCTATATTCTGGTTGATGATATGTATGAATATCTCACCTATGGTGATTTCAAATTCGCCACATTGGCTGAGGTTGCCCCTGATCTTCAGGAACGCACACTCACCTCAAATGGTGTATCAAAAAGCTATTGCATGACAGGCTGGCGCATTGGCTTTGCAACAGGGCCGCAGCCTCTTATCAAAGCGATTGCCAAAATCCAGTCTCAATCCACAAGCAACCCAAATTCAGTTGCACAATATGCAGCATTGGCAGCCTTAAATGGACCTCTGGATTTCATTGCTGAAAATTTGAAGGCCTTTGACCGTCGCCGTCAGCTTGTCGTGAATGGCCTGAATGCTATTGATGGTATTTCCTGTGCAATGCCAGATGGCGCCTTTTATGTCTATCCGAATATTGCTGGTATTATTGGCCGCAAAACACCAGATGGCACAGTACTATCTGACGATAGCGCCTTTGTATCCTATTTACTTGAGGCTGCTGGTGTTGCCTGTGTTCAGGGTGTGGCCTTTGGCTTATCACCGCATTTTCGGATTTCCTATGCAACAAGCGATGCAAACCTGCAGACATCACTTGACCGGATTTCTGAGGCAGTCTCAAAACTAAGCTAGCATTTCAAGACATACATATCTCTTGGGTAAAGGCGCATAAATGTGACATTTCTGCGCCTTTCTCTTGCCATAATCTATGAACACCATAGATACTAAGGTCATATCATTTGGATAGGAGATAGATGCATGCTGCTACGTACAAAAAAGCGTTGGGAACTACCTGAATCTGTTGCTACGGATGAAGCGACCTATCTCAATCGCCGTGAATGGCTAAAAACAGCCGGCTTCACAGGACTAGGCCTGGCGGCCTCAGGTCTCTTATCCAAGGCAAATGCAGCGCCTATCACAGGGTTTCCGGCAGCGCAGAATTCCGCCTACCAGCTTGACAGGGCAATGACGGATGAGATGGATGCTGTCACATATACAAATTTTTATGAATTTGGCTCCTCTAAGAATATCTGGCGAAAAGCCAAAGCTCTTAACACTGACCCATGGATGGTCACTATCGACGGCATGGTTGATAACCCAATGGAAATCGATGCAGCTGACCTTGTGAAGAAGCTAGGCAATATGGAAGAGCGTCTTTACCGCCATCGCTGTGTTGAAACATGGGCGATGGCTGTGCCATGGACAGGCGTTGCCATGGCTGAGCTTGTGAAGCTTGCCAGCCCGAAACCTGGTGCAAAATATCTGCGCATGGAAACCTTTCTAGATACAGATGTGGCGCCAGGCCAAAAACAAAGCTGGTACCCATGGCCCTATATAGAAGGCCTCACTATCGACGAAGCTATGAACGAGCTGGCATTCATTGGCACAGGACTTTACGGCAAGCCTCTGGAAAATCAGAATGGCGCTCCTATACGTCTTGTTGTGCCTTGGAAATATGGATTTAAGTCGATAAAATCTATTGTGCGTTTCACATTCACAGATGAACGGCCTGTTAGCTTTTGGGAAGAATTAGCACCAAAAGAATATGGCTTCTGGGCAAATGTGCATCCTGGGCACAATCACCCACGTTGGTCGCAAGCAAATGAGCGGATGCTCGGCACAAATGAAATGCGGCGCACAGAAGTCTTTAACGGCTATGCAGAACAGGTGCAGTATCTGTATCAAGATATGCCAAACTTCAATGGTAGAGATTTATTTTACTAATAGAGCTTTGGGCAAGACCATCCTCATGCGCTGTGATCTGTTAGATTGGGGCGCTATCTAGATATGCCAAAAGCCTGTGATAGACTCTGGGCAAAGCTGATCATTAGGCTTATTCAGCTTAAGCAAATGCTTATGACTCTAATATAGGGATGAGCTTTTCTTTCACTTGGCGGGCAATATCTGGCATATCGTCAAGGATGACAGGTGGCGATAGATCTGGTTGCGCATTTAAAGGCCTTGCATGACCAGCTTGCTTCATACGTCTATGAAAATCAGCAATCCGGCCTGTCTCTGGACATAATTCGGCAACAAAAACAGGCTTTCCTGTTAAACACGCCTCACTCACCATATTAACTGAGTCAGATGTAACAACAATCATATCCACAATGCCCAAGAGACCTGGATACGGATTTGGTGATGCATTATCCCATAATAGCGTTCTGTCTGGATTGCATTCAGCCATCATAGCGGCAAGATGTTGCTTTGGCGTTCGTCCAGAGGGGACGATAATCACACTGGCATCCTGTGATTGCGCTAGTGCTTGCACTGAGCGGGCAAGGCGAATGAAATCGTTTTTGGCCGGTGTATAACGTCTGTTTCGCCCGCCAACCATGAGCAAAATCTGTTTACCTTTCCGCTCATGATAGGGCGCAGGCAATGCGTCGGCAGCTTGCTGAATATGGTCCTGTGTCAGTCTATTCAACGCAGCTTTGGATATAATCACATTATCTGGCCTTATGTCTTCCCGACCCAGCGGATCATGTGCAGGCACAACCATAAGATCAAAATAGTGGGCAGGCACCCGTGCATCTTGAATATGCAGCGTTTTGGTTTTGCCCTGAGATATGCGGCGCATGCCTATGGAAAATCCAGCCATACGCCTGCCAGTGGTGATCAATAATTTTGGTAATCTGCCTTTTAGAAAATTTGGCTTTTTACCAACAACAAGTGGCCAGCCAGGCCAGGCGCCTAATTGTGGACGCAGTCGTAAAATCGGCGTCGAAATGGCTTTAAAAACAGGCGCATCCTTACCCAGAGCTTCAGCCATGGCAATAGATTGCATCATCATGCCTGTAGTACCATCTGCGACTATCCAACAGGCATGAAACCCATCCTCATCTGCCATAAGCTGGTGGAATTTTGTATCTAAATGATCCAAAGTGGCATCTCCCATGAGGAGTCTCCCTCACATACCGAAAAAATTGTAATATTGTTGCGCAGACCTCTACAATTTTCTAAACTCCTTGCGAAGGGGCGTCTAGTTTATGATGACAAAAAAACACAAAATTGATTCTGTTGATCGTCGAATTTTGCATGATTTGCAAACAGATGGTCGCACAACAAATGTGGAATTAGCCAAAAATGCAGGTATCTCTGCACCGCCATGCCTGCGCCGTGTGCGAGCTCTTGAGGATGCTGACATTATACGTGGCTATCATGCAGATATTGAACCTGAAGCACTTGGTTACTCTGTTGTTATTTTTGCCTTTGTAGGGCTGAATAGTCAGGCTGAAGCTGACCTTCAGGAATTCGAAGCTATGGTGTCTGAATGGCAAAATGTGCGTGAGTGCCACATGCTGATGGGGGAAACGGACTTTTTACTAAAGATTGTTGCACATGACTGGGATGATTTTCAGAGATTTTTGACCAGTAAATTAACCCCGGCCCCAAATGTAAGCCATGTGAAAACAGCATTATCGATCCGCTCAAAGAAAAACCTGCCTGGTGTGCCTATTAGTCTTGATGAGGCAGATGAGGCGGCTGACTAAGGGTCAGTCCCTGCGCAGGTGAACCCCGTTAAGTTGACCCCTGTTAAGTTGAACCCTGGGAAATTGAACGACCGGACGTTGAACCCCGTTAAGTTGAACGGCCGGACGTTGAACAACAGGAAGCTGAACAACGACATGATACTAGCTGTAAATATGGTCGAACATGCCGCCATCAATGTGGATGTCTGTATGCGTGTTAATGGCTATATGGTTTAGACACTCTAGAAACCAAACATCTTAAATGACACGAACAGCAGCCACGAAACTTGAAATTCGATAAAGTGCCGCATGCCAGCTTGAGCTGGATATTT
>WTHY01000151.1:0-1201 GCA_011522945.1 Alphaproteobacteria bacterium | reverse complement strand
AATTCTGTCTTTAAGACGTCAAGTCCAGCCGGTGTAAAAGGAATCTTTTCCATCCACTTAAATCCGTTATTTTGCCAAGATGGCTTTACTGTAAATAAATAGCATAACGCTCAGGGCAAGTAACTTGCCCTGACCGCAACAACCTATCCCAAAAGGTTAAGCTATTTTCTGCGTTTTGGGTAGATAATCTTGCAATGACTTGACCCCAAGCTGCTCAGATTGCAACGCCCGTATAGCTTCCACTGCGGCTCTGGAACCAGCAACAGTTGTGTAATATGGGATCTGATTTGTCAGCGCTGTATGTCTAAGCGAGAAGCTGTCTCTGATAGCAGCAGCGCCAAAGGCTGTGTTGAAGACAAGCTGCACATCACCAGACAACATAGAATCCACTGCATGTGGACGGCCTTCCATGACTTTATTCACACGTGTTGCAGGCACACCCGCAGCGGCTAGCGCTTTTTGCGTGCCGTCTGTTGCCAGAATGCTAAACCCACTCTCTACCAGATCACGACAAATCGGAATAAATTCGTCCTTGTCAGTATCCTTAATAGAAATGAACACTGTGCCAGATAAGGGCAGCATTGTTGATGCTCCCATCTGGGACTTTGCAAAGGCACGGCCAAAATCCGTATCAATGCCCATCACCTCGCCAGTGGATTTCATCTCTGGCCCTAAGAATACATCTACACCTGGGAAGCGAGAGAACGGGAAAACAGCCTCTTTAACTGCAACATGTTCTAAAGGCTTCTCAGTTAAATGGAAGCTGCTTAGTCTCTCACCTGCCATAATCCGGGCCGCTATTTTGGCGACAGGCACGCCTGTTGCCTTGGCCACAAATGGCACTGTACGACTGCCACGCGGATTGACTTCAAGGAGGTAAATCACCTCATCCTTCACAGCAAATTGCACATTCATCAGCCCCACAACATTCAGTGCCTTAGCGAGCTGACGTGTCTGCTCACGAATCCCGTCAAGGACTGCGTCAGATAAATGCTGCGGCGGAAGTGAGCAGGCAGAATCACCAGAATGAATGCCAGCCTCCTCAATATGCTCCATGATGCCGGCAATGAAGATGTCTGTGCCATCACATAAAGCATCAACATCAACCTCAACGGCATTATTCAAGAACCTATCAATAAGGACCGGATTGCTGCCAGATACAACAACAGCATCTCGCATATAACGTTCAAGATCTGAGGAC
>WTHY01000168.1 GCA_011522945.1 Alphaproteobacteria bacterium | reverse complement strand
CTCAAGCTTGCAGAAACGCAAACTGATAAAACAGACCCTGCCTTTGATACTATGCGATGTCTTGGCTGCGGCGCAAAAACAGGACCAGATAGTCTACGCTTTGCACTGAGCAAAGCCTGTGAGACAGCAAAAAGTCTTGGTGCAGATAGTGCATTTCTACCTGATATTAATAGCCTCTCAGATAGCGCCTCTTTTCAACTACCAACTAAAGACCCACAATTAGAAATTGTGCAAAGCATTGACAGCCTATCCCAAATGGTCAGCGACCCCTATATTTTTGGTCGCATTTCGGCACTTCATGCATTAAGTGATATTTTTGTTGCCGGCGGCAAGCCTGTAACCGCACTCGCACAAATACAGTTAGGCTTCGCACGTCAAGACATTCAACAAGATGCGCTTATCAGCATGCTTACAGGCGCTCTCATGGAATTAAGCCATGCGCGCGTAAAACTGGTTGGCGGACATACATCAGAGGGTCATGACACAACGTGCGGCTTTTCTATTCTTGGTGTGAAATCAGCTAATACCTCACTATTAAATACAGATTCGTGTCACCTCATCATTACCAAACCTATTGGTATAGGCATGAGCCTTGCAGCTCAAATGCGTGGCGAAATCGGTGGCGAGAGTTACAATTTAGTTATTCAAACAATGCTACAATCTAACCAGACGGCTGCAGAAATATTGCGTGCCTATGATGGTGCTCAAATGACAGATGTTACAGGCTTTGGTCTCGCACGCCATTCTGCAACATTATTGTCGCAAACTGCATTTCCTGGCGCCGAAATTTGGCTTGATGCTATCCCTACCCTGCCAGATGTCAAACAGCTTATAGACAAGCAAATATTTTCAAGTTTACATGGATTGAATGCAAAAAACCTACCCCTTGAGATGCCTAATCGTGGCAACCAGTATCAAATCCTGTTTGACCCGCAAACCGCTGGCGGTGTGTTAGCATTTGTGCCAGCCGTTCAATCAAGTGCCTGCCTAAAAGCTTTAAATGACGCTGGATACCAAAAGGCGGCTATCATTGGAAAAACCATAGAGGGCAATGGATTGGTCATTTATGAAAATATGCCGGTGCAATAATGGGCGCACCAATTACCAAAACAGATAGCTGGCACCATAGCGACATAGATATGATCATAGATGTGCGCTCACCATCAGAATATTTAGATGATCATATACCAGGCGCAGTCAACCTACCGGTATTATCTGACACAGAACGGGCAGAAATTGGCACTCTGTATAAGCAGGTCAGCCCCTATGAAGCTCGTAAAAAGGGGGCCGCACTTGTATCGCAAAATATAGCCAACCACCTGCAGACTACATTGCAAGATAAACCGCCGCATTTCAAACCATTGATACATTGTTGGCGCGGTGGTCAACGAAGTCAGTCATTCGCCCTTATTTGTGCGGAAATAGGATGGCCAAGCTATCTTTTAGACGGTGGCTATAAGGCTTATCGTTCTACAATCATCAACGCACTAACAACAAAATTTGAGCCATTTGAAATCAGGCTTATTGGCGGTCCTACAGGCAGCGCAAAGACAAAGCTCTTGCATCAGATTGACCACCTAGGTGGACAAATACTGGATTTAGAAGCGCTTGCAAATCATCGAGGCTCCCTACTCGGTGCAGACCCATATGATGAACAGCCAAGCCAGAGGTTGTTTGAAACAAGACTTATTGATGCGACGTCATGTTTAGACCCTAATCTGCCTGTCTATATTGAGGCAGAAAGCGCCAAGATTGGGAAAGTGCAAATACCGCAAATGTTATGGCAAAAAATGTGCTCTGCGCCTGCTGTGCGTCTATCTATACCGATAGAGAGCCGTATTGCGTTCCTTCTAGAGGATTATAAGCATCTTTTTAGTCAGCCTGACACGTTTCTAAAACTCATAAATGGTATGCAAAATCGACATAGTCGCGACATAACAAAAGGCTGGTATGAGGCGCTACAAGCAAAGGATTGGCCGCAGCTTGCTGGTTTACTTTTAGAACAGCATTATGATCCTTCTTATCATCGCTCAGCAAGCCGACACAACAGGCCCTATATATGGAACTATGCTGTCCCAGACTGCAGAGAGTATAGCTTACTTGAGGCAGCAAAAGCCCTTTTGATTGACACATCTTGGATGGTTGGCAACTAGCGAATATTCATAAGCTGGCATAAAAGCAAAAAACGCACCTAACTTCGCTTGACCAAAGAAATAGCTATTGATATAACCCGACGACTGAGTGTTTTTCATTTTGACAGCTTTAAGCTTAACAACATGATAACAAAGGCTTTTTCCCCGGTAGCTCAGCGGTAGAGCAAGCGACTGTTAATCGCTTGGCCGGCGGTTCGAATCCGTCCCGGGGAGCCACTTTTCCAACTACATCCAAGAGTTAACGTCGTTTGAAAGCCGGCATTGGTAGTACTACATCCGAAATAGTTGCGTGCAACAAAAACACATCACCAAAATCATCCCCAAACATGGACGTGATATCAATCCCCTTATTCTTGTAGGGATTTTTGCATATATACCACATCTAAATACCTGCCAAATTTAAATCCAATGCCTTTAGCAGTACCTATGAGGGTAAAACCAAGTTCCCTATGGAGCCCAATCGAAGCAAGATTTTCTGAGTCACCGATGACGGCCATCATCTGTTGATAGCCTGCCGATTGTGCAGATGAGATAAGAGCTGTTAATAACTGGCGCCCGACGCCTTTGCGAAGCGCTTGCGGTGAAACATAAACACTATCTTCCACTGTCCCATCATAGCCTTTTCGGGTTTTATGTGGCCCTGCGTAAGCATAACCAATAACAGCGCCATCTTCGACGGCTAATAATATGGGATAGGATTTCTCAATTAGCGCTAAAAAGCGCTCTCGCATCTCTCCCTCAGAAGGAGGGTCATATTCGAATGAGCCACTCCCATTTGTAACATGATAGGCATAAATCTGCGTGACAGCCGCAATATCAGATCGGCTTTCAAGCTGAAAAGGACGTATGGTAATAGACATGAAGGTGATACCTCAATTTTTGTATTACAGCTGCTTGGTAAGCTCTCTTACGCCTTGCTGCAAAAAGATAGATCCGGTCTAAGCTTTAATGAACGGCTTGGCTTTATATTCATTCAAACATTTTGCGAGCTAATGACAAATGCTTGACGAGCGGTTCAGAACC
>WTHY01000171.1 GCA_011522945.1 Alphaproteobacteria bacterium | reverse complement strand
CCCTCTACCTTCTTCTAAGGTGACACTATATCGGCTGGAATGTGCGACGGAATGGTTCTGACGATCATAACAGGCTTATCCTCTAACAAGCTAAGTATGTCCGCAGTTTAAGAAACAGCAGGAACGTCGCTCTAAATTTCACCAACAATCATCGCAAGGAATCTAAGTCAGTGTTGTTGGCAGCATATGTTAACAGACCTATCATTTGCACTATTTTCGGCGAGTTCACGTTTTCGGCTATACACTCAAATTGCTCGTTCAGTTCCGGCCAATTTGTTTTGATTGGAATTTCAAGGAGATAAAATTCACCATCCTCAACAATATCACCACATTTATCGTAGACCGATTTCCAATCTGCCTTAAGTTTGGCGTTGTTTTCGATAAGGTCTTCCAGCCAGATTCCTATTAATAACTCCTCAGAAGATTTCCAAAAGGTGATAGTCTGCCGATCTAATTTTAAATCAACATCCTGCAAAGTTTCAAACTTGACTCTATATCTTGCTGAGTATCCTGCCTTTTTGGGTGGTCTGTAATCTTTTAGGCTTGGGCCCTCAAGGTTTATTGAGGATGCGTCAACTTTAATATATTCACTGCTGATATTTTTGCTAAGTCCAAGCCTCTTTATAGCCGGTGGCACAGTTGCAGATATTTTAGCCAGCAGACGGCCTTGTATTTTGGCTTTCACTTCAGACTGAATTGCAGAATTTTTCGCTAAGAGACTAATTTCATAATTGGCTCCACTTTGAGCGGTATATGCTCCTTCAGTTAGCCTGTCATAGTCGAAAAGTGCTTCCAAAAACATGCCTTTGTGAGCAAAATATGGGGCAAAGGATATTTTGGGGTACCAGCTTTCACCATATTGCGTGGTAGCCTGTTGTGTTTTATTTTTTTGGTCGTCGCCACATCCTTGCCATTGACTTGCAACTGTGTGTTTGTTGACCGATTCAAAATCTCCATATAATGACAAACTATATTCCACCGCTTTGCTTGGTGTAACATTGTTGTTGAATGTGTTGTTCCAAAGTGGGTCTGAAATCCTGTCCCATTGGTAGAGAAAATCACTCATAAACTGACTTGCCCAGATGTTATAATCTGCTGCAGTACAGCCTCTTCTTGCATCCGCTATATTGCTTCCATCTTCACGTATCCCAGACATGTATCTATGGAAGGCAGTGTAAGCCATCTCGATAAATTCTTTATCCTCATTTAAAATTCCTACTCTCAATAGGGCCTGTGCACGGAGTATTCCGCCATTTTGGCAAGCTTCAAATGAATTAAAACCGTCACTTTTATAATTGGTTGGGCATTTTTTGCTCAACGGAGATGCGTCGGAGGGGAATAGCTCTATCGCACGTCTTTCCATCCAATCTGCAAGTTTTCTATTTTGCTCATCTGACCAATCAAAGTCATCGGCAAACATCTCAATTGCAATGGTAGCCTTGTTGAAAATGTAAACTTGCATGAACCTATCTGGTCTTTCCATATCTCGCCTTAAGCGGTCATTATTTATCCAAGATAGAAGCATGTCTTCTAACTGCGCCCTTACATTTGCGTCTAAAAGCGCTCTCAAATAAATTGCGTTAAACGAGCCTTGGCAAATGACAAAACCATCCCGCAGAGTGTCATCTTTCCAAGAGACAGAGCCATCAAGATTTTTTGATTGATTTTCTGCCACATAATTTACGTTACCAAACCAGTCTAAACAGAATTGCATTCGGTCTGAGATTTCACCTGTCTCAATACCTTTGTTGAAATATAAATTCTGAAAATTAGGGTTTAGTAGTTGGTAAAGTTCGGCCGTCTTTTTAACTGAGCCAAAACTTTGATCTATATTCTTGAACGAATATGGTGGGGTAATCACATTGTATTTTTTTTGGTAATTTCTAAGATGTTTGAAAGCTTTTTCACGGGTTACCATTGTCCAGCTTTCTTGAGGGTTCTGAATCGCTAGGCAATTTAAGCCTCGCTTTTGATGCTCATAAAATGTTGAGGGTAAATCTAATCTTGTCAGTGAAAGGCACAATTCCTCATCTGATAAAGAGCTTGCTTCCCTTTTGCGCGTAACAAGTTCAGTATTGAGTTTTGTAACTGAGGTTTGCTCTGAAGCAGAAGTGGTCCCGCTAGATTTAAGTGTCCCGCCAGACTTCAACGTCAGTGCGTATACATTTGACGTAGATATGCAGAAAAGAAAGATAATAAAAATGCGTAACATTGCTAGGCGACCTTTTCATTTATTAAATTCGTTCAATGAAAACATACAAATTAAAAGGGCGTCTAGTTCTCAAAAAGTAAAATTAGTTTGGAGTTTTTATCGTTTTGCGTGAGTACATATTCGGTTTGAAAAGGTTTTTTGTTTCCTCCAGCTTATCTCTAAACGTGCGAAATAATAGTGTGTGAACTGCGCAACCGATGATGCTGAAAATTTGTTAGTCTTTTCTAAGACGATTATTGACAATGGTTGTCCCAGTAGAATTTCACAAGAGTAAAACAAAACTGTCACAAAACTGTAACACATAGCGCTTAAATATTCCTCATCAACAAATGATTGCTGAGGAATGTCATTATGAATAAGCACATCGTATCTTTGAGTATTATCTCGGGCGTGTCTTTCGCCTTGTTATCAGCAGGCGCACAGGCGCGTGATTATATCTCTGTGGCCGGTTCTTCTACCGTTCTTCCATTTGCAACAATCGTGGCAGAACAGATGGGCAATAACCCGTCCTACAAAACACCAGTTGTTGAATCAGGTGGTTCTTCTTTTGGTAAGAAAAGCGTTTGTGACGGGATTGGTGCAGAATTTATCGATATTGGTAATGCCTCATCACGCATGAAAATTGGTGAGTTGGAATATTGTGATGCCAATGGCGTTACGCTGACGGAAATCAAAGTTGGTTATGATGGTATCGTTTTGGCAAGTGCAAAATCAGGTATCACAATGGAAATCTCAAAGGCTGATTTGGGCAAGGCGCTAACAGCACGTGTGCCAAATGCCGAAAATACAGCTATGATTGCAAATCCATATATGAAATGGAGTGATGTTAATCCAGCTCTACCTGAAATTGCAATTAGAGTTTATGGACCGCCAACAACGTCAGGTACCAGAGCCTCATTCGCTGAAATGGTGAATGAAAAAGGCTATTGTAAAAAAGATGCTGATGCCAAGGCGACATTGAAAGCCATTGGTGAAAAGG
>WTHY01000110.1 GCA_011522945.1 Alphaproteobacteria bacterium | reverse complement strand
GGGGACGCCATCCATCTCGCTTTAGTAGATGAAACATCCAACAAATAGGTCAGACATTCAGAAGTAAAAATTCACGTTCCCATGAGCTAATAACCTCAAGAAACGCCTCTGCTTCAGCCCGTTTCACTTCACTAAAGACAGTCAGGAAATCTTCACCCAAAATGGAACGCAGCGTCGTAGCCTTATCCATCTTGTCCAAGGCTGCATCTAAATTGCGTGGCAGTGAGACTCGAAGCTCATGTTTTGGCTGCACTGGGCCCGTCGGCGCTTTTTGCGCTTCCAGCCCCAGATAGATACTGGCAAGAGTCAGCGCAATAACAAGATACGGATTTGTATCAGCGCCTGGTACGCGATTTTCGATACGCCTGTTCATTGGATCGCCAAGCGGCACCCGCAACCCAACTGTTCTATTATCATAGGCCCAGTCAAGATTAGCAGGCGCATCATAGGTACTGGCAAATCGCCGATAGCTATTCACAAACGGCGCCATAAGCGGCATGCCGCCGGCAAGATGGGCTTGCATACCAGCGATTGCCCATCGAAAGGCGTCTGTTTCAAGACCATCTGCATCAGCAAATATATTTTTGCCAGTGTCTGCATCCTCAATAGAGCAATGTAGATGCATTGATGATCCTGGTTGGAACTGCATTGGCTTTGCCATAAAGGTGGCGTGGATATCATGGTTTAAAGCTGTTTGGCGCACAGTGCGTTTAAATAACAGAGCCTGATCAGCTAGCTGCAAGGCATCTCCATGATTGAAATTAATCTCCATTTGAGCAGCGCCGCCCTCATGGGTAAGCGTGTCAATATCCAGCCCCATAGCTTCACAATGGTCATAAACCTCTTCAAAAAACGGATCAAAATCATTCACAGCATCAATGCCATAGGCTTGCTTAGCGGTTTCAGCACGACCAGATCTGCCAGGCGGTGTTTTCAAAGGGGCATCAGGGTCTGAGCTCTGCGCTACTAGGAAGAATTCTAATTCTGGAGCAACAATAGGCTTCAGACCTTTTTCTTCAAACTTCTTAATAACCCGTTTTAGAACAGAGCGCGGCGCGACAGTAACCTCACGTCCATCAGGATAGACAGCATCATGAATGATCTGCGCAGTAGGCTCATCATACCAAGGCACAAGATAGCAACCAGCAAAATCAGGCTGTAATACCACGTCACCAACCGCAGCATTCAGAACGTCTGAATCCATATAATCGCCTGTCACACTCTGGCCAAACACATATTCTGGCAGGCGCAGACCACTGGCCTCAAGCCCAGAGACAAATTTTCCAACAGGCAGGATTTTCCCGCGCGGAATGCCAGAGATATCAGGCACAAGACACTCAACTTCGGTGATATTATGCTTTGCAAGCCAGTCTAAAATCGCTTGTTGCCCCATAATCTGTGACTGCTCCAAAGTGTCTGTTTGCACAGATGCATTTAATGTGGTGTTCTGTCTATCTTT
The DNA here is from genome assembly GCA_011522945.1 of Alphaproteobacteria bacterium. GTDB lineage: Bacteria > Pseudomonadota > Alphaproteobacteria > Puniceispirillales > Puniceispirillaceae > WTHY01. The sequence continues at coordinate 1,737 of WTHY01000110.1, read as the reverse complement.
CATAAAAGACATATCCTTTAATGACTTTTCGAAGCCGTCATTGGCAGGGCGTTTTTTCTATAACTAGCCTAATAACGCTGGCACAGCTTTATCAAGCGCTAGGCGTAACCGCTCAACAAGCATATCAATATCTGTTTTCGTAAAGCTCAGGGGCGGTGATGTAATCATGCCGTCTCTTACAGCGCGCATCATTAGCCCTCCTGATATCGCATGGTCACGAACAACAACACCAGCCGCACCTGTATCTTCAAATAAGACTGGCCCATTTTTATCAGCAACCAACTCAACACAGCCAAGCAAACCACAGCTTCTGACCTCTCCCACAAGATCATGATCAGCTAAGCTAGTTAGAGCTTCAGCAAGATATGGGCCTGTTTCAGAGCGCACAATATCAATCATAGTCTCATCTTCAATTAGCTGCAAATTCGCCAAAGCAACAGCTGCAGAAACCGGATGTCCTGAATAGGTGAAGCCATGATAGAATTCACCGCCCTCATCAATAAGCGTCTGTGCAATTCTATCACCAACCATGACAGCTGACATGGGCATATAACCAGAGGTAAGTCCCTTTGCGAGGGTCATAACATCTGGCTTTAACCCATACATGTCTGAGCCAAACCAATAGCCTGTGCGGCCAAATCCAGTAATCACCTCATCAGCGATAAATAGAATATCATGCTCAGCACAAATCTTTTGAATATGGTCAAAATAGCCTGCAGGCGGAATAATGACGCCGCCCGCACCTTGAATAGGCTCAGCCACAAAAGCGGCAACCTTGTCTGCGCCAATCTCGGCAATTTTTTCTGCAAGCAGTTGAGCAGAACTCGCTGCAAATTGTGCGTCTGTTTGATTACCCTGATACAGAAATCCATAAGGCGGTCTAATATGGGAAAAATCTGCCTCTTGTGCAGCCTGCGCATGCATACCACTCATCCCGCCCATACTAGCAGCCATAATCGTAGAGCCATGATACCCATAGTCTCTGCCAATGATGACACGCTTTTCTGGCTGTCCCTTTAAGGCCCAGTAATGACGCACCAATCTGATAATTGTGTCATTAGCTTCTGACCCGCTATTGGCATAGAGCACATGATTTAATCCCTCAGGTGTGAGCTCAGCCAGCTTCTTTGATAAAGCTGCAACCGGTTGGTTCGAAGTTTTGAAGAAACTGTTATAATATGGCAATTTTGTCATTTGAGCCGCAGCAGCATCAACAAGAGACTGGCGACCATACCCAACATTCACACACCATAGGCCTGCCATCGCATCTAATATGGCATGCCCGTCCATATCATAAATAAAATGGCCATCAGCATGCGTTATCATGCGGCTGCCTTCAGCATGAAGTGACTTATAATCCGAGAAAGGAGCCAGATGATGTGCTGCATCCATCTGTTGCCATTCTAATTTTGATAATTCTGCTGACATTTTTGCCTCTAGGTCTCTGGAAACTATGCTTGGTATTTATACCATAAAATGTAACAGGACATATACAGATGAAAACGCCACTGATACAAGAATAGCTATGTTTGTTCCGTATCATAAAACAGAATCCCTCTATCAGAAGGAAAATAGACCGAGGCAAAACAGGCACTCCGGGCATGCTGATAGCAATGGGCAGCCTGTTACAGAGCTGAGCTCGAAAACAGATATTGCCATTATTGGAGGCGGATTTACTGGCATATCCGCCGCTCTAAATCTCGCTGAGCGTGGCTATGAAGTATCGGTTTTTGAGGC
>WTHY01000117.1 GCA_011522945.1 Alphaproteobacteria bacterium | reverse complement strand
AAATGCCGCTTATCGTCAAAGACGCCATAATTTGGCAGCTCGACCTTGTCTCTCCTTGCGATTTCCTTGCCTGCATCGAATATAAAAACAGAATTACGTAGCAGATTTCCATCTTGGAAAGGTGCGCCTACAATAATTGCCGGCCCACCATCTTCTGTTGCCTTCGCCAATTGCGATAGGGCCAGCGAAATCCGGTCCATGAAATCAGATCTCAGCACAAGGTCATCTGCTGGATATCCTGACAGAAACATCTCAGGCGTCGCGATAATATCAGCACCCATCTGTGCTGCACGTGCGCGTGCATCTAGCAATTTATTAAGGTTGGCTGATACATGCCCCAAATGCGCATTCATCTGCGCGAGTGCAATTTTCAGATGACGTCCTTGCATTAGCTATTTGCCTCGCCGCCAGTTGTATCTTCTGAATTGCTGACACCCTTAGTGGCAACCTCTTTACGAAATAGAAATTCACGTCCAATTTTGACGCGGGGTGTCCCATTATACGAGATTATATCGGCGGTCGCGTAAGTTTCAGACCATTTCTCTGGCAAATATGACCCTGTCCCGATTACGTCAACAGGCGCGTTTGCTAGGGCAAATACGCGACATTTATCTGGTCCAAAACCACTCGATGCCACAATTTTCACTTTGTTAAACCCAGCTTTGTCAAGATGCTCACGCAAATGCCAGACAGCCGCAGCAGATACACCTGTGCCCATAAGATGCTTCAACTCTCTATCCGACCTATAGCCGCGGATAGCTTCGGGTACATGCCTTTCCAACACAGCATAGGATGCCTGTGTATCAAGACCTTGCACAAATCTGCCACCATGTGTATCCAGTCGAATGCTTAATGTGCCTGAGGCTGCCATCTCCGGAAAATTCTGTGCAACTGTAATTGCATCATCAATTTCCGCACCAAAATAATCGACAAGTACTGTCAAGGGACGGCTCGGATAGGTTTCATGAAACATACGTGCAGCTTCAACAGTGCTACCTGCATATCCAACAAGCGCATGCGGCATAGTGCCCATGCCCTTTTCTTGTTCAAAAAAATGCGCTGTAGCATCAGCAGCACATCCAACAAAGCCAATTGCATTGGCTTTTAATCGTGCCTTTCTTGAGCCAACTGAGGCCCCATAGGCCATCAGGTCTGCCATTTCTGCACCAGCGCAATGCCGTGCATCCATGGCTAAAAACGCAACTTTCGGTAAATCAACACACATCTGATAGGCGTTGTAAGCAGCGACACAGGCTGCACCAAGCCTTTGCAAAAATATGGTTTCTAAATCAACTAACTGCTGCATTGATCCTGTGATATAGTAGATAGGCTCGCCTGCCCCAACCCATGCGCCATCTGCATGGAGGGCATCTATCTTCACCGAACCGCCACGTGCAGACACCATCCGTTCCAACCAATCGGTTGCCATCTTTCCGGCCAAGGTCACGGGACGACGCATAAAAATAGCATATACGACGTCTGCATCGCCATGCTGGGCAATGATCTCGCGAGATATATTAAAATAGCTGTCTGTTAGTCCAGGCTGTTCAGCAACTCCTGGACCTAACGGCTTATGCACTGCCATATTCAGTTATCCTGTTTTTTCGGCGTTCTTTTAGCTTGCCTGACGCAATTCTGCATTCTTATCTCGGCGCCGCTTCATTAAGTCAGCTAACAAGAAGGCAAGTTCAAGAGATTGACCAGCATTCAGTCGCGGGTCGCAATGTGTATGATATCTATCACCCAGCTTAGCCTCAGTGACGTCAACAACACCACCAAGACATTCTGTTACATTCTGGCCTGTCATCTCAAAATGCACGCCACCAGGATAAGTTCCAAGTGCATCATGCACATCAAAAAAGCCACTTACCTCGCGCATGACATCATTGACGCGTCTTGTTTTATAGCCATTTGACGCCTTCACCGTATTGCCATGCATCGGGTCACAGCACCATACAACTGATGCGCCCATTTCCTTCACTGCTTCTACAATCGGAGGCAGTTTAGCCGTTACATGATCAGCACCCATCCGGGAAATAAGTGTTAACCGACCAGGGGTATTTTCTGGATTTAACGCCTCAATGAGACGTTTCAGGTCATCCAGTTCCATAGACGGACCACATTTTAGGCCGATTGGGTTTGATATGCCGCGCATATATTCTACGTGCGCATGGTCAAATTGCCGTGTTCTGTCGCCAATCCAAACCATATGAGCAGATGTTGTATACCAGCCTTTTTCAGCTGTGATAGTGTCCTGACGTGTCAGCGCCTCTTCATAATTTAGCAATAAGGCTTCATGGCTAGTGAAAAAGTCTGTTTCTGACAGAGCACGCGCTGTCTTTGAGTTAACACCGCAGGCTTTCATGAAATGCAAACATTCATCAATCCGCGCTGATAACTCACTAAATCTCTCAGCTTGCGCAGTATCGTTGATAAAGTCCAGATTCCATTTATGCACCTCTGTTAAATCCGCCATGCCGCCCTGTGCAAAAGCTCTCAGCAGATTCAAAGTTGATGCTGATTGCTCATAGACACGAAGCAGACGATCTGGATCAGGAATTCTGGCAGCTTCTGTGAACTCAATAGCATTAACCATATCCCCGCGATATGAAGGCAGCTCAATACCATCGATAGATTCCATATCTGCTGACCGCGGTTTAGCAAATTGACCTGCCATACGGCCAACCTTCACCACTGGAAGAGAGGCGCCAAATGTTAGCACCACAGCCATTTGCAGAAACACCTTAAAGCTGTCACGTATCATATCAGCTGAAAATTCTGCAAAACTCTCTGCACAATCGCCGCCCTGCAGCAAAAAGGCCTTGCCCTCTGCCACATTTCCTAATTGCGAGCGTAGATTTTGCACTTCACCTGCAAATACAAGTGGTGGCTTTTTGCCTAAGGTCGCCTCTACTTGACTGACACGCTGGGCATCAGGATAAGCCGGGACTTGCTTAATCGGTAGTGAACGCCAGCTACTTGGATTCCAACTCATTTTGCAATCGCCCTGAATATCAGATTGGGCGCCTCTTTTTTCAGAAAAAAATTATGCCGTACAATAACCCCAAAGACGAGCAATTGCAAAGCATTCTGGCTATATTTCAGGCGATAATTAAGATGCCCAAGGAATTCACATCTAGCTAGTCCGCGGTGTGCGCATCGTAACAAATTCTTCTGCGGCAGAGGGATGAATACCTATCGTTGCATCAAAATCCGCCTTTGTGGCCCCCATTTTC
>WTHY01000093.1 GCA_011522945.1 Alphaproteobacteria bacterium | reverse complement strand
GTGTGTTACAATCGCGATCGAATAATCGCCTTTTAACTCAAAAATCAACTCCTCAATGCGCGCTGTTGCAATAGGGTCTAGCGCCGAGCAAGGTTCATCCATCAAAATAACTTCTGGCGACACGGCAATTGCGCGCGCAATGCATAATCGTTGTTGCTGGCCACCTGACAAGCCTGTTCCTGACTGGTCTAGGCGTGATGATACCTCATCCCACAGACCTGCTTTATGCAACGACGCCTCTACAATCTCATCAAGCTCTGATTTGTTGCGGGCAAGGCCGTGGATACGCGGCCCGTAAGCCACATTATCGTAGATGCTCTTTGGAAATGGGTTAGGCTTTTGAAAAACAATGCCAACTCTTGCCCGAAGCGGTACGACATCTATTTTGGAGTCATAGATATCATCACCGTCGAGTCGTATCTCACCTGTGATAGAGCATGTCTCAATCGTGTCATTCATACGATTAAGACATCTCAGGAATGTTGATTTACCGCACCCTGATGGGCCAATGAAAGAGACAACTTCACCAACGCCAATATCTAATGAGACATCTTTGATAGCTTGTTTCTCACCATAATACACATTGACATTACGGGCGGTAATCTTGGGGTTGTCCGAGAAAATATTGCCAACAGTGGGCGTATCAATTTGAGCGTCTAACAAGGGTAATACCTCTTTATATTCGGAAGATAATTACATTCAGCCTCACGAGACAGAGGCGTAACTCTCTACCATCGTCTTTCTAATTTCTTTCTAATGATGATCGCAGCTGCATTCATAACCAACAAAAAGCTTAGCAGGATTATAATTGCCGCGCTTGTTTTCTGAACAAACATGCGCTCAGCAAAATCAGCCCACATAAATATCTGAACAGGAAGCACTGTCGCGGGATCTGTCACGCCCCCAGGGATATCGACGACAAAGGCGACCATTCCGATCATCAACAAAGGCGCTGTCTCGCCTAATGCCTGCGCCATACCGATGATTGTGCCTGTCAACATACCAGGCATTGCCAGGGGCAATGTGTGGTGGAAAACTGTTTGAACCTTACTTGCGCCAACGCCATAGGCAGCATCTCTGATAGAGGGCGGCACGGCGCGAATAGCTGCACGAGACGAAATAATAATAGTAGGCATTGTCATCAATGCCAGAACAACGCCACCTGTTAATGGAATAGAGCGCGGTAGTCCAAAAATACCAATAAACACAGCTAAACCAAGGATGCCAAAAACAACGGATGGCACCGCAGCTAGGTTATTGATATTCACTTCAATAAATTCCGTGATCCTATTCTTAGGCGCAAATTCTTCCAGATATATCGCTGTCCCAACACCTAGCGGGAACGCCAATATCAAACAGATAGATAGCGTCAAGATAGAGCCAAAAAAGGCACCCTTAATGCCTGCCATTTCCGGATTGCGTGAGGCGCTGCCAAAGAATAAATAATCACTAACCAGATAGCTAATGCGCCCCATCTCTTCTAAGCTATCAATATAGCCGATTGTAGCATCGTTAATACGGCGGTCATCTTCTGGCGTATCCCTGCTGATGAAGCCGCGCAAGAAACTATCAATATCGTCATCAACCGCAACAGTCATTGTTTGTGTGGTGTTCAGCAATGATGGGTTGTCGACAACCAACTGACGCAAACGCTGTTCAGCACCCTGTGATAGAATTTTCCCAGCGGCCTTTTTATTCTTACGCCCACTTACATCTAGCAATTCGAAAAAGCCATCCCGTAAGACACCGCGCGCATTCCCATCAAATAAGGATTGGGCTGAGGCATCACCATAAGGATCAAGCTCGTCAGCTGATAAATACACATCAAATGTGACATAATATTGGAAAAAGCCCGGAATGCCTTTACTGAGAATGGATCCGAATAATATCACTAAAAAGAGCAAGGCCGTCGAAATGGCAATGCGGCCATATGATAAAAAGCGACCTTCATTGCGATGGCGTTTTTTCAGGCTTTCAGCCACACGTTCACGCGCAATGGTGGGGGACAATGTCTGTGGTTCTTGGTCTGTAGTCATAGGATTAGACATCTTAGTCATATTGCTCCTTATATCTCTTCACCACAGCAAGCGCGATCATATTCAAAGCCAAGGTGATAAGGATCAATGTTAACGCAAGCGCAAAGGCCGATAGGGTCTTCGCAGATTCAAACTCTTGGTCACCAACTAGGATGGTCACGATCTGAGACGTCACCGTTGTGACAGCGTCAAAAGGATTAAAGGATAGATTAGCGGCAAGCCCCGCTGCCATCACGACAATCATCGTCTCGCCAACCGCTCTTGAAACTGCCAATAGGATAGATGCGGCGATACCAGACAATGCTGCCGGCAAAACAACTTGTCTTACCGTTTCGCTCTTTGTCGAGCCAAGACCATAAGCAGCATCTCGCAAAGATTGTGGAACAGCATTAATCACATCATCCGACAATGACGAGACAAAGGGAATAATCATAATGCCCATCACAAAACCAGCTGCCAGTGCTGATTCAGACGCCACTGTCAAACCTAATGAGGAGCCGAGATCACGCACAAAAGGCGCCACAGTCAAAGCGGCGAAAAAGCCATAAACAACTGTGGGGACACCTGCCAACAACTCCATAATTGGTTTAATAAGTGCGCGCTGGCGCGGGCTCGCATATTCTGAGAGATAGATTGCAGAAAACAATCCAACTGGCACAGCAACTGTTAGCGCCACAAGCGAGATTAACAAGGTGCCCGCAAATAGAGGCACCGAACCATAAACCGCATTCGCTCCCCCGGAGCCCGCGCGTTCGGCCCCTTCAAATTGAGGGTTCCACGTTGTGTTGAATAAGAATTCCGTAACAGGTACAAGCTGGAAGAAACGCAAAGACTCAAACACAACAGACACAACGATGCCAATGGTTGTTATAATGGCAATCAGTGAGCTAGCACCAAGAAATAGAATAATGATGCGTTCGACTTGATTGCGCGCTCGAAATTGGGCTTGCATGCGTGTTTGGCCAAAAATAGCCCCTGAAACAGCAAGACCAATCGCTACAATGCTGGCTATGATGTTGATATCGGACTGCAGCGCTGACCATTTCTGACCAGCAATCATCATCCATTGATCTGGCTCACCGAAAATGATGCCATCAGCCACATTTTTGATTTGTGCCAATTGAATGGTGAGCGAGAATTCGGGTGCGGCACTAATGGCCGATGGGATTAATGTGGCTATTTGATTGCGGATGTAGATTTCATCGCCAATCATGAAA
>WTHY01000011.1 GCA_011522945.1 Alphaproteobacteria bacterium | reverse complement strand
TAACTATTTAGTGTCACCCAGATTTATGAGTTTTAGATTTTAAAAAATTGCCAATTCGCAAAAATTATTAGGACATGTAATTTTTTCATATTTTATCCGTGTATTTTTTACAAATTGCGTTAGCGTAAGTGAAGAGCTCAAAAATAAGAGCTCAGCTTAAAAAGAGGGGGACAAAATGGAAGACAAATCCGGCACGCTGCTGGAATGGGTATATCCGTTTGCAGTATTTGTTTGTGGTGGCTGGGTCGTATGGCACATGCCTGCCTATTTATTAGATTTCATTCCGCCGGCCAGCCAAAGTCTGTTTGACCAGATGAGCCAGCTTCATATGCGTAAAGATGTAACACCGAACATACCTGGTCTGTTTGGTGGCTTCATGGATTTCATTGACTGGCTGACTTTATTAGCCTTGCCTGTGTTCTTTTTCCTAGGCGCACGCAATTTGCAAGGCGCACCTATGGAATATGATGATGTGCGCCCGATTGATAGAATCGCGTTATTCTTCGGCCGGTTGACGATGATCATGATCATCAGCATGACAATGGTGATGCTTTGGGAAGTCTTTTTACGCTATGTTGTTGAAGCTCCAACATTATGGGCCAATGAATTAACCCTCTGGATTGCAGGCTTTGTCTTCTTATTCTCAGGCCTTTATGCCATGCAGCAGCGTTGTCATATCCGCATTTTCATCTTGTATGAAGTGGTACCGCGCTGGGTTCAAAAAATCTTCGATACGATTTCAGTGGCGCTCATCGTTATCTTTGCCTTCTTCTTGATTTTTGGCAGCTTCAAACAGGTCTTTGTTATTAAATTCTACCGGTGGGAAATGTTTGGCACTGCCTTTGATCCCCCTATTCCAGCCACTATCCAGCCAACCATTCTGATTGTTGTGTCTTTGATTGCCATTCAAGCGGTTATCAACCTCATCAGAGACTGGAATAAAGCGCCTATGTTCAAATCACCTGATGAAATTGATCAGGAGGAATTAGAGGCAATCAAGCGCAGTGTGGAGGCAAAGTAATGGATATCGGATTAATTTCAATTGTACTGGTCTTTGGCCTCATCTTCCTTCTAGGCATTGGCATGCCCCTTGGTTTTGCCTCTGCTGTGCTTGCGCTTGTTGTTATGATAATGAAGTTTGAGCCAGCCCTATTTTTCGACCCCTTTAGCTTTGGGGATGGATTACTAACGGGACGTCCTGGAACCGGGCCACTATATATTCTCACGCAGAAAATCTTTGATTTGATGACAGAATATGTCCTGATCTCCGTGCCACTCTTTATCTTCATGGCCGCCTTGCTGGAGCGCTCTGGTGTTGCCAAGGAGATGTATGACTCGCTTGATTATTGGCTGAGCCGCGTGCGTGGCGGTATTGCCATCGTAACATCTCTAATGGCTGTGATGATGGCGGCGATGTCTGGCATTATTGGCGGTGAAGTGGTTCTGCTTGGACTGATTGCCCTGCCGCAAATGTTACGTCTTGGCTATAATCAGAATTTGGCGATTGGCACGATTTGTGCCTCAGGGTCTCTTGGCACGATGATCCCGCCATCTATCGTTCTGATTATTTACGGCCTGATTACAGAAACATCTATCAAAGCTCTGTTCACAGGTGCCTTCATTCCTGGCGCTATGTTAGCCAGCTTTATCATTGCCTATATTGTAATACGCACTCAGCTAAACCCGTCTCTTGCACCTTTGCCAGAGCCAGCTGCTGATGATCCACCAAGCTTGGAAAAGACAAAGATGTTTGGCAGCTTCCTCTGCCTTTTATTCGCAGGTCTTACAAGCTTGTTCCTTATACGTGCCTTGTTCTTTACAGTCACAGGCCGGAATAATCCAGACCAGCCAGATTTTGAGCCGCTATTCCTTGGGATGGCAAGTCATCTGCCATATCTCATAGGCGCCATTGCGATTGCACTTGCAATAGCGTTCTACGGATTTGGTAAAGAGCGGACCCTATTAGCATGGAAACATGGTAAGGGGCTTGTCCCACCACTTAGTGTGATTGGTGTTGTTCTAGGCTCAATCTATGGCGGCGTTACAGGCATCACTGAGGCTGCTGGTATGGGCGCTTTGGCTGTCTTTATCATTGCAGCGACACGTGGTGAAGCCTCTGTTGCCCTATTGTGGGAAAGCCTGATGCGAACATTACGGTCAACAGGCACAATCATTTGGGTGACAATTGGCGCGGCAGCTTTGTCAGGTGCCTACACACTTGCTGGCGGTCCTGCCTATATTGCCGAACTTATTGTCGGGGCTGAGATGCCAACCATGATGGTCTTGCTGACCATGATGATCATTCTTCTCTTTATGGGTGCCTTTATGGATTGGGTTGGTATCGTCCTTCTCATCATTCCGGTGTTTTTGCCGATTGTGAAGCGACTGCCAATTGAGGAGATTGGATTTATTGGTCAGCTCTCACCAAGTCAGGTATCCATTTGGTTTGGCGTGTTATTCTGTATGAATATGCAGGTCAGCTTCTTATCTCCGCCATTTGGTCCAGCCGCGTTTTATCTAAAATCCGTGGCACCGGCCCATATTTCCCTAACCGATATTTTCCGTGGCTTCCTGCCCTTTATCGGTGTGCAACTTGTGGCATTGTCAGTACTGCTGATTTGGCCGTCAATTGTGACCATTTTGCTGTAGGAAATAGGCAACCAAGACGAGGAGTATGTTATGGCTTATCTGTCTGAAGATGAAAAAATACGCTTTCATCAACAGGGATATTTGGTGCTAGAAAATCTGATCGACACAGCCACATTGGCGGCTGTGCGTTCAGAATATGCAGCCCTAATGGATAAGCACTACGACACATGGCAAGCGGCTGGCTTGGTCCCACCAGTCAGCCAGTCTGCATCCTTCTGGGATAAGCTCAGCCATTGTTATCAGGGTGGGTTTGACTGGTATCAGCCTTTTGATATCAGCTTGCCGCATAATGATATCACCGAAGACACGCCAATGCATTTTGGCCCAGCTGTCTTTGATATGGTGCGTCATAAGGGTATTCTGGATATGATTGAGTCCCTCATTGGTGATGAAATTACCTCAAACCCCATTCAACATGTACGCATCAAGCCGCCACAACATGTGGTGCCAAAATCCGAGACCAGAGCGCATGTTGTTGCAACAGATTGGCATCAGGATATGGGTGTAACATTACCGGAAGCTGATAATACGAAATTTATTACTGTCTGGCTGGCTATTACTGATGCCACAATTGAAAATGGTTGCCTGCAAGTCGCTGAAGGCGAATTTGCAGAAATGCTACCGCATTGTCAGCGCAATCAAGTGGGTATTGCCGATGCCTTTATTCCGAAGACCAAAGCTAAACCAGTTCCAGTAAAAGCAGGCGGCGCTGTGGTATTTCATCCGCTGACGCCGCATGCATCCTTAGCGAACATATCCAATGAATTCCGCTGGTCATTTGACCTTCGCTATAATGTCACAGGCCAGCCAACCGGCCGTAGCCAGTTTCCTGAATTTGTTGTGCGCTCTGCAAAGGACCCGGCTTCAGAACTAAAAGACTGGCGCGCCTGGCATCAAATGTGGGTCGACACCCGCACACATCTAGCCAATAGCGCGCATGTCCCGCAGCATCGCTGGGCACATGACGCGCCATATTGTGCGTAATACTCAACGAAGCCTATGTCCAAAATTACATCTATTGATATCCAGCTCTTTCATGTGCCACTTGCAGAAATATTGTCAGATGCAAAACATGGCGATCACACACATTTTGAGCTCATAACAGCTACCATCAAACTAGATGATGGCAGCCATGGTACAGGTTACACCTACACTGGTGGCCGTGGGGGGCGTGCCATTGAGGCTATGCTAACACATGACTTAAAGCCATTTCTGATGGGTAAAGATGCTGATGATGTCGAAGCCCTATATGAGGCTATGCAATGGCATGTGCATTATGTAGCACGAGGCGGTATTGCATCATTTGCGATATCAGCTATGGATATAGCGCTTTGGGATATTCGCTGCAAAAAAGCCGGGCAACCTCTTTGGAGGCTCGCAGGCGGCACCTCAAACAGATGTAAAGCCTATGCCGGCGGTATTGATTTAAACTTTCCATTGCCAAAGCTTATCAAGCAAACAGACTCTTATCTCAAGCGTGGTTTTAATGCCGTAAAAATCAAAATTGGCCAACCCGAACTGGCAACAGATGTTGAGCGCATTAAAGCCATTCGAGACTATATCGGACCAGATATATATTTTGCTGTTGATGCTAATTATGCCCTGTCTGTTGATGAAGCCATTGCAGCAGCACATGCCTTTGCGCCTTATGATTTGATGTGGTTTGAAGAGCCTACCATCCCTGATAATTACCATGGATATGCACAGATAGCTGAAGCAACAGGCATGCCATTAGCCATGGGAGAAAACCTGCATACGATACATGAATTTGAATATGCGTTTGCAGATGCCAACCTATCTTTTATTCAACCTGATGCCTCAAATTGTGGCGGTATAACAGGTTGGCTTCAGGTGGCGGCCCTTTCACAAACCCATAATATTCCTGTTTGCAGCCATGGCATGCAGGAATTACATGTCAGCCTTGTCTCTGCGCAAAAAAATGCTGGCTGGCTGGAAGTGCATTCCTTTCCAATTGATAGCTACACAAAACGGCCACTTGTGATAGAAGACCATATGGCTGTAGCACCTGACCACCCAGGTATAGGTGTTGAATTTGACTGGGATAAATTACGCGCGGCACATGCGACCGTGTCTTGATGCATGAAAAAGGAAATGTGACATGCCTAATGATATGATGAATGCGGCTTTTTACCGTGGTGATAAGCAGTTTTCTGTTGAGCCGAAACCTGTTGTGCAGCCTGAAGCTGGTGAAGTATCTGTGCGCATTGCCTATTGCGGGATTTGCGGCACTGATATGCATGTCTTCCATGGAAATATGGATGCGCGTGTTGGGTTTGAGCGTGTGATCGGGCATGAAATGTCTGGCACCATTGCCGCTGTTGGAGATGGCGTTACGGACCTAGAGATAGGTCAGCCGGTTGTTGTACGCCCGCTTGATCATTGTGGTGATTGCCCAGCCTGTAATGCAGGCCATGAACATGTCTGCCATAATTTGAAGTTTCTTGGCCTTGATACAGATGGTGCCATGCAAGAATTATGGAATGTGCCAGCCCATACAATCCACAAGCTACCAGACACTATCCGCATGGATCATGCTGCTCTGATTGAGCCTGTCGCTGTAGCCTGTCATGATGTTCGGTTATCACGGCTAAAAGCTGGCGAAGATGTGTTGGTCATTGGCGGTGGCCCTATCGGCGTGCTGGTAGCGATGGTTGCACGTGATGCTGGCGGCAATGTGACTATCTCGGAGGTAAATTCACATCGTTTAGCCATAGCTGAAAAACTTGGCTTCACCACAATTAATCCGGCAGAAACTGATTTAGCTGAGGCCATAAATGCAGCAACCGGCAATAAAGGTGCTGATGTCATCTTTGAGGTGTCAGGCACACAACCCGGTGTTGATGCCATGACGGCATGCGCTGCCACGAAAGGCAGAATCGTTATGGTTGCCATTCACGCACAGAAGCCTGAAGTTGATATGTTCCGCTTTTTCTGGCGTGAGCTCGAACTCATCGGCGTGCGCGTTTATGAAAAAGAAGATTATGAAAAAGCCATCTCGATTATCGTTTCTGGCGGGGTAGATGCGGATACAGTTATTACTGATGTAAGCCCGCTAAGCGATATTCAAAATGCATTTGAATCTCTTGATAGCAGCCCGACAGCACTAAAAAGTCTTATTAAAGTTACGAAAGATTCATAAGGAACGCACCTATGTCTGGATTATTTGATTTAACGGGCAAAACTGCCCTTGTAACAGGTGCAAAACGGGGCATCGGACGTGGTATGGCTGAAGCGCTGGCGGAGGCTGGCGCTGATATTATTGGCGTAAGTGCCACAATCGAGGAAAGCGGGTCAGAGGTTGGGAATGCTGTTACAGCGTTAGGCCGCAACTTCTCAGCCTATCAAGTGGATTTCGCTGACAAAGATGCCGTCATGGATTTTGCCAAGAGGTTAGAAACCAATAAAATTGTTCCGGACATTCTTGTAAATAATGCTGGGACCATTAAGCGTCACCCTGCTGCAGAGCATCCCGACGCATGGTGGGACGAGGTAATAGAAGTCAATCTATCAGCACAATTCCGTCTAAGCCGCGAAATCGGCAGGCAGATGGTAGCACGTGGCTCAGGCAAGATTATTTTCACAGCATCACTTCTGACATTCCAGGGCGGTATTACAGTCCCTGGCTATTCTGCCTCAAAAGGCGGTATTGGTCAGCTTACCAAGGCACTCGCTAACGAATGGGCTGCGCATGGCGTGAATGTAAATGCTATCGCGCCAGGCTATATCGCAACGGATAATACAGAAGCACTACGCAATGATAGTGCCCGTTATAAAGCGATCCTTGAGCGTATTCCACAAGGCCGCTGGGGCACACCTGAAGATTTTGCCGGCCCGGCTGTATTTCTGGCGTCATCAGCATCAGACTATGTGAATGGTGAGATACTGACTGTAGATGGCGGTTGGATGGGTCGCTAATCAGGCCATATCTGCAATATCACGACATTCAGGAACAGGCGAGAACACCTTGCCTGTTTTTGCATGGCTGATGATATTATTAACTGTTAACTGCCCCATAGCCCGTCTTGTCTCAATGGTTGCGCTACCTATATGCGGGGTCACAACGACATTCGGCATATCTAATAGAGCTGCTGGGACATGCGGTTCCTGCTCAAAAACATCTAGCCCTGCTGCACCTAACGTCCCATTTGCCAAGGCATCTACCAGCGCCCCTTCATCAACCACAGTGCCTCTAGCCACATTGATGAGCACGCCGTCTGGACCTAGCGCTTCAATTACATCTTTAGAGACAAGATGCTTTGTTTCATCTCCACCTGGCGTAATAACAATCAACGCCTCACAATCCTTAGCCATCTCTTGCAAATCCGCAT
Source organism: Alphaproteobacteria bacterium (assembly GCA_011522945.1). Taxonomy (GTDB): domain Bacteria; phylum Pseudomonadota; class Alphaproteobacteria; order Puniceispirillales; family Puniceispirillaceae; genus WTHY01. Next base: position 4,282 of record WTHY01000011.1, on the reverse strand, counting down.
AATAAGTGAAAGGCACATCTTTTTCAGACCGGCTATGATAGGCAATGTTAGCATGAAAGGCTGTCAGCTTGTCTGCAATGGCAAGGCCAATACGCCCCAGACCAACAATACCGACCCGCCGATGATCTGCTGAGCGTGATAGCGTTAACATCTCACCTGCTCCCCATGCGCCGCTACGTATATGCTGGTCAGAAGCACGCAATTCCCGATAGCAGGCTAGCATCAACATAATCGCAGTTGTTGCCACCTCATCATTCAAGACATCAGGCGTATGCGTGACAAGAATATCAGATGCTCTAGCCGCCTGAGCATTTATGGCGTCATATCCAACACCATAATTACTGATCAATTTGAGGTTTGGCATGTTCGTGACCCAATCATCTGCTATGCCATCATGACCATTTGTCAGTACATATTTGATTGTCTGCCCATTTGCAGCCAGCCAGGTTTCCACATCATCCATCTGAGCTACATCGTGAAGTATAAAATCTGGCGAAAGGCTCGCTCGCATTTCATCTGTGATTGCACCAATGATAAAAATCGCTGAAGACATATAAGGGGCCTCTTTCACTACTGAAGATGAATTATCTGTATTTGTTTTTGCATAAAGCCTGTTTAATTGACAGAAGTTCCATATAGTAGGACCATAGATGTTTCACATAAAACAGCTCTACCGATACCTATCATAGGATGAATATTAGAAAATGGCATCACTGATTGTAATGGGCGCGGGCCTCATAGGTTTACGGCATATAGAGACGATAAAAGCACATCCAAATTGCAAATTAGCTGGTGTTATTGAGCCAGATAAGAGCCGACATACAGATGCGGATATTTCTTATTTCACATCCATAGATGATGTTGATGTAGAGGTGGATGGCGCTATCATTGCTACACCAACCTTCCTGCATAAAGATAATGGTATTGATGCAGCGAAACGAGGCTGGCATATGCTGATTGAAAAGCCAGTGACAGCCACACCAGAAGACGCCATCACCTTGTCAGAGGCTGTTGATGCAGCCGGCCTGCATTGTCTGGTTGGACATCATCGCCGCCAACATCCTGCCATCCACAAACTTAGAGACATTGTTCAGAATGGCACTATTGGGACAGTTGTTACCTCAAGCTTGATCTGGGCAATGCGCAAGCCTGATGACTATTTTCAGGATAACTGGCGCAGCACAGATGGCAGCCCTGTTATGATTAATCTTATTCATGATATTGACCTGATGCGATTTGTGCTCGGCGAAATTGACGATATTCAGGCCATAGCCGGAAATTCGCTTCGTGATGGTGGCAGGGTTGAGAGTGGCGCCATTTTGATGCGCATGGCCTCCGGCCTTACAGCCACTATCAGCTTTGCAGATACAACGCCAAGCCCCTGGGGATTTGAAGCTGGCACAAATGAGAATCCGCATATTGCTGAGAGCTTTCAAGATATGTGGTGGATTACAGGCACAAAGGGCGCTGTCTCCTTCCCGTCTTTGACCCTCTGGACTGGGGCAAGCCATTGGGGTGAGGCCCCAGTGCCTACAAAAATTGATGTACCAAGCGTTACCCCACTTCTACAGCAGATTACCCATTTTCTAGCAGTCATGGCTGGAGATGAGCAGCCACTTATCACTATTTCAGACGCAGCTGCCAGCCTTGCGGCAACACATAAAATTGAGCAGTTACTCGCAGCCCAAATTAGGTAGACTTACAAGGTTTTGGAGATCACCAATATATCACGATACAAAGTGGCTAAAGCCTATCAAGCCGCAACATAGGAAATCTGGCAAAACCTTGCCTGCCAAATTGAATTGATATCCCCATACACAAACGCAAATATAAGACGGTATTTTAAAGGAGCATGAGATAAATGTCAGATACAAAAATTGGATTTATAGGCCTTGGGCTGATGGGCTCTGCTATGGTGGAGAATCTTCAGGCGCGTGGCTATAACCTCACGATTGTCGCCAACCGGTCTCGTACAGCTATCGATGCCGCTGTGGCACGTGGCGCCAATGAGGTAGGCACAGCGCGTGAAGTCGCAGAGCAAAGCGATATCATCATGCTATGCATGGATACTAGTGCTAATGTTGAAGCTCGTATGCGTGGTGCAGATGGCATCATAGCTGGCTTACAAAATGGCGCTGTTGTGGTTGATTTTGGCACATCTCTGCCTGCCAGCACACGCACCCTTGCCCAAGAAGTAGCAGCAGCTGGCGGTCAAATGCTTGATGCACCACTTGGCAGAACACCTGCACATGCACAAGAGGGCAAATTAAATATCATGGCCGCAGGTGATAAGGCTGCCTATGACAAGATTGAACCTGTTTTAAAAGATATGGGCGAGAATGTTTTCCATCTCGGGGCGTCTGGCTCTGGCCATACAGTAAAGCTGCTGAATAACTTCTTAGGTATGAGCATCGCAAATGCGGTTGCTGAGCTATATGCTGTGGCCGACTTGCAGGGTGTAGATAGACAATCTGTCTATAACGTCATTTCCGCTGGACCTTTACATTCCATGATGATGGATTTTGTCTCCAAATATGCCTTGGAAGGATCTGATGAAGCGCTTGCTTTTTCGATTAAGAATGGCGCAAAGGACATAGGCTATTATGCACAGATGCTAGAAGATGCAGGCACAAGCTCATCGCTTGTGAGCTGCGCTAATAATGCCATGAAAGAGGCCATTGCCAACGGTAAAGGCGAGAATATGATCCCGATTATGATGGATCATTATAAAGAAAAACTAGGCAGCTAAGCGCTAGCCTTTAGCATGGCGCGTTTTTTGCATTTCTCTCATCCAGATGATCATGCCAGATGAGATGATAAAGAGCGCGCCACAAACCGTCCAAATATCAGGTAAATGATCAAATAGTAAATAACTCCAAACAGTAAGATATATAATAAAGCTATAACCGAAAGGCGTTAACGTAGCCGCAGACGCAAATCGGTGCGCCTCAGTTAGAATCTGATGTCCACCCCATCCGAAAACACCAAGCATTATAAGTAGACACCAATCCACTAGAGTTGTTGGTGATTGCCATTGATAGAGCGCAAATGGCAGAAGCATAATCGTGCCAACTGCACCAGTATAAAATTGCATGACATCAATAGATACAAATCCAGCTAATCTGCGTGTCAGAATGCTGTAAAGCGCAAAACAGAAGGCCCCTGATAATGATAAAATCACTGCCCAGTGGAAACTCTCATCAAAGGGACGAATGGCTATCACTATACCAGCGAAGCCAAGCATGATGGCAGTCCATCTAAAAAAGCCAACCCGTTCTCCCAACAAAGGCCAGGATAATAGACAGATGAGGATCGGAGAGGAAAATAATATCGTTGATGTCAGCGTTAGAGGTAGATAGCCAACAGCAATAAAATTTAACACGGTTGCAGCCATAAGCATAAAACCGCGCAACATCAGCAGCCAGAAATAGCGAGATCGGAATTTCTGCAGCTCAAGGCCACCTTTACTGACCAATATTGTAGAAATCACGAAATGTGGGAAATACCGCATAAAAGACAATTGTAGGGCAGGCAGCCCAAGTACACCCAGCCATTTCGCACTTGTATCAATGCAGGAAAAAATAAAGAATGCCACAAGCATCAGAGAAATGCCGATAAGCGCTTTATCTTGACGGGCTTTTACAGCCAGTTCTGCCATACCACACCTAACTCAAAAACCAGACCGGCTGATATTTTTCTGTATTTCATATATCGACTTATTTGCATCTGGCTGTGGTTGCGGTATGCGGATTGGCACATCTGTAAGACGTGGCGTTAGTGTTGGGGTGCCACATAGAAGCAGGTCATTATAGGCTTCGATACTGGCAAAATTTGTCATACTGCCCATGATAGGAAACGCATCTGCTGCCATCATTTCAAAAAACATCAACCGACGAGAGCGATTTGACACATTCTGCGCCGAGCCGTGAATAATCCGCCCATGATGAAGTGAAATGGAGCCAGCTGGCCCCATAAGCGGCACAGCCTTGCTTTTATCTAAGCCAGCTGCCTCCATATCAATACCGCCGGCAAAAACACCTCTGCCATCTGCATCATAGGTGTGGTGATCATAGATAGGCCCCTTATGTGAACCAGGGAACACCATAAGCGGCCCGTTTTCTTCAACCATATCGTCAATAATGACAGCGAGCGCCAACACATCATCATTTGTATGTGGATAGAAAGCAAAATCCTGATGCCATTCAATCGCTGCGCCATAGCCAGAGGATTTCATATTCAACTTTGTTGTATGCAACCTTAAGCCTGTCTCTTATACACATCT
>WTHY01000146.1 GCA_011522945.1 Alphaproteobacteria bacterium | reverse complement strand
AGAGAATTTTTGGCCCCATATAGTAGGTTTTAACCACGCATGTCAGCTCGCCTTCCGCTAAATTATGTGCAGTCGCTGAAGCGTCGCCCGCACGAGATACCTACCTGGCTGAGACCGGTGGATTTACTTCGTGATACTGATCCAGCGGCCATAGGTGCTTTGCCTTTGGCAGGCGGTTGGATGCGATTTCGTCAGATTGATGTAGTGATGCAGGATAGCGATTCTATATCTGTCTGGCGCACGACACCAGATGCTTATCTTGCAGCCTCAGCGGACCGCAATGTGGCTGACTCTTATCTGGAGAGACTCACAGCTGCACGGTCAGATTTTGCTGGATTGGCGATGCATCGCCCACATTTAATGGGAATTGTGAATGCGACGCCTGATTCCTTCTCAGATGGCGGTGATCATTTCACCTCTGAAGAGGCAGTGTCCGGTGCCCAGAACATGGCTGCGGATGGTGCAACTATTTTGGACATAGGTGGTGAATCGACACGTCCAGGTGCTGAACCAGTGGCTGAAGACGAAGAAAAAAGGCGTATTTTGCCTGTGATTGATAGGCTGGTGGCTGGAGGTCATGTGGTATCAGCCGATACAAGGCATCCAGCTGTTATGCAAGCAGCAACACAGGCTGGCGCACATATCTTAAATGATGTGTCTGGTTTTCGAGAAGCAGGGTCCGCAGAGGTAGCTGCAAAGGCTGCTCATGCAAATTCTAGCCAAGGGTTCGCCATTATAATGCATATGCAAGGCGCCCCTCAGACAATGCAGACAAACCCGGACTATGGTTTTGCGCCGCTAGATATTTATGATTATTTGGAAGGCCAAATTAACCATTTGGTAGAGGCTGGTGTGCCGCGTGACCATATTGCCATAGATCCTGGTTTTGGTTTTGGCAAAACAGTAGAGGATAATCTTGATATTATCCGCTGGACGAGCCTGTTTCATGGGCTAGGTGTGCCACTTTTAATCGGTGTGAGCCGGAAATCCTCTATCGCAAAGCTGGCGGATGCACCAGACGCAAAATCGCGGGTACCTGGGACTGTGGCTTTGACAGTGCAGGCGCTTGCTGGCGGTGCACAAATGCATCGTGTGCATGATGTAAAAGATATAAAGCAAGCGCTGGATGTCTGGTGGGGATAGAACGCCGTGCAGGCATATCTTGCACCCTGCTAGCTAGAGCTTTATGCTAGCGCCAATAACATCACTTATTCGCGTTGGATGGGACATGGCTGGCATTTTTGGAACAGATGGCGTTCGTGCTAAAATAAATACAGGCCATATGCGTGCAGAATTTATTGTTCGGCTTGCACTTGCTGCGGGTAGTTATTTTATCGTTCAGCAAGATAAAACCAAAAAATCCCGTAACACACGCCCCTTAGTGATTATTGGCAAGGATACACGTCTATCAGGCTATATGCTTGAAGCGGCACTGGTTGCAGGCTTCACCTCTATCGGTATGGATTGCCGCCTAACAGGGCCTGTGCCGACGGCTGCGATTGCCCATTTGACACATTCTATCCGCGCCGATTTAGGTGTGATGATTTCTGCTAGTCATAATCCACATCATGATAATGGCATTAAGCTATTTGGACCTGATGGTCAGAAATTAGATGATGCTGTCGAAGCAGAAATTTCAGCCTTGGCACAAGGGTCTATTGCGCTGGCTGAGCCGTTGGATATTGGCAGGGCGAGGCGCATGCTGACATCTGGTGCACGATATCAGGAATTTGCAAAATCCACATTTCCGCGTGGTATGCAGCTGGATAGTTTGAAAGTGGTTGTAGATTGTGCCAATGGCGCTGCCTACAAAACAGCTCCAGATACTTTGCATGAGCTTGGTGCAGACGTCATTGCCATCGGTGTTGCACCTGATGGAACCAACATCAACCAGAATGTTGGCGCTACATCACCAGAATTTTTAGCAGACCGCGTTGTGGCTGAGACAGCGGATATTGGTATCGCCCTTGATGGTGATGCTGACAGAGTTGTGCTTGTGGATGAAACGGGCGCTATTTGCGATGGCGACCGCATCTTGGCTGCTTTAGGCAGAGACATGTCTGAGGCAGGCACCTTGCGTGGTGCCGTAGTTGGGACGCTAATGAGTAATCTTGGGCTAGAGCGATATTTAGCAAGTCAGAATATCACATTTGACCGTGCCAATGTGGGCGATCGGTATATTCTAGAAAAACTAAAAGCCCAGAACGGGAATTTAGGGGGAGAGCCGTCAGGACATATCCTACTACCTGATGCCACACGGTCAGGTGATGGGCTGATTGCGGCTCTAAAACTGTTAGCCCTTTTAGTCAGGACAGGCAAAACAGCTTCAGAAACGCTCAATGTTTTTGAGCCCGTGCCGCAAAAACTCGTGAATTTGAAAGATGTTGACAAGGGGCTTGTTCAAGACCCAACGATATTAAAATTGGTATCTGAAATTGAGGCAGATTTTGCCGGCGAAGGGCGCGTGCTACTGCGTCCATCCGGCACAGAACCACTGGTTCGCGTCATGGTAGAAGCCCTTGATGAGACCCGCCTTGATACAGCGATAGACAGGCTTTGTGACGCGCTTCAGGCTAGCTGATGCTAGCACTGCAGCTTGCATCTTGAGGTCGCTCGCACAAACTGAGCATTTTGCCCTTCAGGCTAGCTGAACCGTGTCAGACTTCGAACTTATCAAGCAAAGAGAACTGCTGAGATATGCCTCAGTGGCCTAGAATTGAAAGGTGAATTGTGCCTTTAAACGGTGCTGCCTTTGCTTTGTTAGGTGGGTCAAACCACCAGCGACCACGCAATAGCGGACTAACTATAGAGCTGGTGCAGTTGTTTGAGTCTAATTTCAAGGTCATAGATTGGCAGTGTGAAACTCAGAGGCCGCTCAAGTCTTGTTGCCTGTATAAGCTGGCGCATCTTTTCGGCGGTAAAATAGGGACCATCAACAATCGTAAACAGGATTTCATGTGGTTGAGCATTGCCTTTGGACCAGCGTTGTAAAGCGCCGAGTATATCTGCAAACTGATTATCCTGTGCACCGCCTGTCTGCTTGATGTATTTATGCGCAGCGTAACAGATGAATTTCCCCGTCTTCCATGTGAAATCCAAGGTTTTTATAGTGCCCTGTTTGGCAGAGCCTGAAAGTGCCTCTCCACCCTCTGCTATATAATATGCCTTCACACCATGTGTTGGTAGGTTTTGAAACTCAGATACAAATTGCAGGCTTGAAATATAGGCGGCAGCACTATGCTCATGAAGGCTTTGTTTATTAGGGTCTTTGGC
>WTHY01000067.1 GCA_011522945.1 Alphaproteobacteria bacterium | reverse complement strand
CCTGCACAGATAGGTCAAGCGCTTGACGCGCTGGCAATGGCTTAAGTGAGAGATGCTGATGTCACATATGAGCCTCACAAATATCATTGAACCTTTTCGAAAGCCCATTGCAGAATGGCCAGATCTTGCCCGTATGGCTATGTGGCAATTCCCTTTAATGCTTGTTCTGGCTTTCAATATAGGCTTGTCAGTCATGCTGTATTGGGGTGTTGGGCATCTGGGAACAATACTACGCCGCTGGTGGCAGCAACTTCCCTTATTTATCTTAGCTGTCTGGGGGGTAGTTCAGTTAACAACGATCGGTGAAGCTGATTTCTTTATCCTGATTTTGGTGCTGCTTTTACCTATGAGTTGGCGGCTAGAGGCAACGCAGCCAGTCCCACAATCATTATCTCCAGCCGGTCTGACGATTACAATTTTCCTAGTTGGGTCAGTCTTTATTTATCAGACCCAATTCTTTGTTCTGCTTGGCATGATCATATGGCTATTAAGCTTTTTGCTATGGTTTACGATGGCCTTAACAGGCTTTCGGCTTACAGATTTGTCTGTCAGATGGCTGCCTGTTATTGGCCTATCTGCTGCTGCGGCAACGATAATTGTGCTGCTATTTACGTTGCTTCCGCGCCTTGATACAGGTTTCCTGCCAGGCTTATCTGACACAAAAGAGCAGGTGCGCCTTGTCGATAGTTTAGAGCCGGGAGGCATGGCAGATTTATTAGCAGACGAAACTGTTGCGTTTCGTGCTTTTCCAAACCGTACACATGCTGCGCCGCCGGATTATTGGCGTGTTTTCATTTTAGACATAGAGCAAAATGGAAATTGGAGGCGAGGGGCACGACAAGGCGCTAATAACCAAGATCAGTGGGTTGAAGGTAGCTTACCTGACTTTGACCAGCAATTCGCATTTACCATCTCCGCAGACCGGCATGATATGAAGAGCTTGCCAGTCCCAGGTTGGCCTCTTGCAACAGCTTCAAACTATCAACTTAATAATGTGGGAGAGCTGCAAAGCCGTGTAGCTGTGGCACAGCAACAAAGACAAGTCGCTGTGTCTGGGTTTCAATCTGTATATTTAGCAAGTGATATGCCAGTTACAACAAAGCTGTCTGACGCAAATCCAAGGCTGCAAGCCTGGGCAAAAGAGACAAGATCTGCTTATCCAGATGATAAGGATTTCATCAATGCTGTCTTATCAGAGTTTCAGCAGCGATTTGTCTATAATACACAAATTAACTTGCCAAGTTTGGATCCCCTTGATCATTTCTTCTTCACAAGCCAACAAGGCTATTGTTCTACCTTCGCCTCTACTATGACGACAATTTTACGTGCAGCCGGTATTCCAGCGCATATTGCAACTGGATATTTAGGCGGGGCTTGGAATCCGTATGGGGATTTCTGGGTGGTACGAAATGCGGATGCGCATGCCTGGGTCGAAGCCCGTCTAGCTAATGGGCAGTGGCTTCGCTTTGACCCTACATTAGCTGTTATGCCTGTATCACTTGATAGGTTTCAAGGATTGGCAGAGAGAGGCGCTGATATTCGCCCGCAAGAACAGGAATTGGTGAGTGAGCCAAGGGCCCTCACAATTTCAGAGAGATTTCGCCAAGCTAGCTTATGGGTGGATGCCATTAACATTCAAATGACCCAAGCGATCCTACAATATGGGCAAGATAGTGATGGAGGGTCTCAGGAAAACGACTTGAGGCTGATATTCACAACTATTGGCATATTTATTGCATTTGCTATGATCAGCGTATTTTTTATCGCTATAAGGGTTGGGCGTTTAAATCGCTCAATTCCACAACAGGAGAAACAACTAGAATGGTTACTGTCGCCATATATAGGGGCACGACCAGTCTCGATGAGTCTGACGCATTATGCAGCAATGCCAGCAGAAAATATAAGCGATGAGAGTGCTAATCTGGCTATATCACTTGCACATAAGATTTATGCTGCGAGGTTCTCGGCGATCAAGACAGGTAATCATAGACGGGCAGCATTACGGGCATTGAACAAAGAATTGCGCCTGCTAAGACAACAGCTATCAAAAGGCGCTTTTATAGAATTGCTGCGCAGATTACGGTTTCGAAAGCCCTTCTAAAAACGCGTCGTAACAGTAATAGAGGCTTCACCATTATATTTGGAGAAGTTAGCAATGTTGGATTTCGTTTTGCCGTAGCGGGTTGAGACAAGCAAAGACGGCTCATCGGGGCGCGGCACGCCAAAATTCTTTAGACCGAGCGAATAGGCGACACTTGCTGTATTGGTGCTATCTTCTCTTTTGATCGTAGTAGAATAACTCGCATTTGGTGCGCCATATTTGTCTTGCTTATGACTGATACCAAAATTAAATAAGCCAAAGCCCGACGGTCGAATATATTGCAGTGAGGCTGTGCCGCTATCTTTGTCATTATCAGCTGCCCTTGCATCATCTTTGCTCGCCACAAGACCTAGCTGCAGATTACCGCCGCTAATCTGCTTTGATAACCCAAGCGATAGGGCTTGGCTTGCCCCTGATTTCGCAGAAGTATTTGGCGCAAAGCTGTTTTTATAGACGCGGCGTGTAAGTGTGATACCTGCATTGCCGGAATATCCGCCAGCCAACTGCCTGAAGAATGTTGCGCTACCTGAATAGGTATTTAAATAGTGCTTGTCTTCTACATGAAGCCTGTTTGCAGATAGAGATGTGCGCAGAAGGTTGTTTTTGCCCTCACTTGCATAACCAATAACCAGACCAAGAGAACCAGTATCACCAGCATCATAATGACTATAATCCCGTGTAGAGCCTGTTAAAGATACTGTAATATCCTCGGGAAGCTGTGATGTCAGCCGTCCAATCCCGCTGAGAACAAAGCTGGTAGTCATAAATTCTTCTGCATTTGCTCGTTTTGATGTACCACCAGACCCATACACGCCGCCGGCAAGGTAACCATTATTAATTGAAGCCCCTTCCGGGTTGTCGGCAATACCACCACCAACCGAGAGACTGCCTGATAGCACAAAACGCTGTTCAGCTTTATCAATTTGATTAGAGAGGTCTGTAGCGGCTTTGCGTTGTTCGTCGCTCGCAGCTTCATTTGCAGCCAGCAAACCAGATAGGCGTTTTGCTTCTGGCATATTACCGAGCTGGACCTGCACACGCGCTAGTAGAAGCTGTGCAGACGGATTGCCCGGTAATAGGATCAGAATACGCTCCAAGGTGCCGGCAGCTTCTTTGAAATTCTGGTTTTGTAATTGAATTGATGCCAATTGAAAATTGAGCTGGATGTTCCCAGGATCCGCAAATACAGCTGCGAATGCTTCA
>WTHY01000116.1 GCA_011522945.1 Alphaproteobacteria bacterium | reverse complement strand
GACAGCCTATAGCACAGAAGATAATCCAGCACATGTCATCCCGCCATTTGACGATGAACGTGTTATAGCAGGCCAAGGTACTATCGGGCTGGAATTGACAGAACAAGCCTCGGACGCCGGATTTCTGCCAGATTGCGCTATTATCTGTTGTGGCGGCGGTGGCCTGATTTCTGGAACCTCTATTGCTCTGAAACATCACTTCCCAGATATAGAAATATTTAGCGCAGAGCCTGAAGGTTTTGATGATATGGCACGGTCATTAGAAGCAGGCGAAATCATTGCTAACACACCAGGGCCTAAATCAATTTGCGATGCTATCACGACACCACAGCCTGGCAATATCACATTCCCAATTTGCAAATCATTACTAGCAGGCGGCAAAGTTGTTTCAGACCAAGAAGTGTTGAATGCGATGAAAATAGCCTTTCACTATTTCAAGCTGGTTGTTGAACCTGGTGGCGCTGTTGCACTTGCAGCAGCCCTTCAACCTGAGTTTAAACCTAAAGGACAACATGTCATTGTCGTAGCCTCTGGCGGCAATGTTGACACAAAGCTGATGGAAACAGCCTTACGGACTTAAACATCAGATATTAGCTCGTCAGTATTGCCCAATAGTGAAAATTAGATGGCGAAGGCATAATGCCTGTTTTGCAACTGCAAAATGTCACTATTCTTTGCGGCAGGCTTACGTTGCAAAACCACTAAAGTATCTGCTTCAGCGACAATATCGGCTACAGTTAGCAAATCGTTATATTCGGCTCTTCCATGAAAATCATCTAAGAAGATGAGTGGTGAAGAAGTGAGTTCCCGGCGAAACATCGCAAGGACAGTAGCAGCACGGAACCGGCCGTCCACAAATACAAAATCTAGCTTGTCCAGTAAGTCTGCATGACAAGACCAAACTTGGTTTACATACTTTTTGCCCAACTTCATCAAAAGCCACTTTGGAAGAGGGAATAAAGGAAAGCCCCACTGCCATGTGGGCCCAATATCCACATAATGTGGAATCACATTATCCAATTCACGGGTAGCAGCGTCTAAAAAGCGCTTATCAGTCTCTACAGTAATAATTTTATCTAAGTATTTCGCAAAATAGCGAGTACTTCCTCCAGCGCCATACTCCAACAAGATGCCACCGTCTTGAAAATAGGATTTCAACAATTCTATCTTTGCCTCAGACAAAGATGGTGCTTCTAAATTTAACACTAATGGTCGTGCTAAACCACATTTTGTTAGAATATAAAGGCCTAAATATTTTAATTTTGATAAAGTATCCATTAGCATTAAAAGATAACTCCTTTGAAACTAGTTCTACTAAAGAATACCCACATTTTTGAATAAACCAATGTGGCGTTCTTGATTTTGCAGGGGAATACCCTAAGTCGTGACATCTAAGGGCGTCTATATGAAAAATTAGATGAGTATGTCTAAAAAACTTAGGTTAACTCCGCATTCGTGAGAAATTGGCGTCAAAAAGGGGCTGTTTTTGCATACGTGCTGGCAGCATTTCAGCTAATAGCTCAATAGACCAGCCTTCAACTTCATCTGCAAGAGCCGCATCGACATAGCCTTGTGCCATAGATACGCCAGAGCCATGCGCGTACCCACCAGATGTCACCCAGCCCACAACTTGGCCGTTATGATAAATGGGTTCATCTCCGATAACATCAGCGTCATTAGCATCAACGACGAAACTACACAGTCTTTTTGCACCACCATTTGCTTCATGAACTGCTTTGGCAGCAGCTTTACCAACAAAATCAGCATCTTTGTCAAAACTGACAAATTTATCTAAGCCACATTCTGTCGGATAATAGATTGGACGGAATTCGCGCCCCCAAGATCCATAATTTTTCTCTAATCTCAGGGCATTGAGCGCTCTGCCACCAAATAGGCCAATATTATATTCGGCACCAGCTTCCATGAGTGCCGTGAATAAAGCACGTTGATACTCTGGTGCCACCCATATCTCATAGCCTAGGTCGCCTGTATAGCTTACACGGCCAACAATAGCTGGCACCATACCAAGTTGCATACGCTTTATTGCCATGAATTTAAAGGCGTCATGACTTACATCTTCGTCTGTGAGGCTTTGCAACACAGCACGTGCATTTGGCCCAGCAATTGTCAGCCCTGTCAGGCCAAGCTGCTCTGATTTGACTGAAACAGACCCATCATCTGGCAGATGTGATAAGAACCACCGCATATGATAGGATTCTGCAATACCAGACCCTACAATGAAAAACTCTTCATCAGCCAAACGGGCGAGTGAAAAATCACCGATAACACGGCCATCTTCTTTTAGCATTGGTGCTAGTGTCATCCTGCCTATTGCAGGAATCTTGCAGGCCAATATCTTATCAAGCCAAGCAGCTGCGCCTGCACCTGAGACTGTATATTTGGCAAAACCTGAAATGTCACCTAAGCCAACAGAGTCGCGGACTATAGCCACTTCCCTAGCAACAGGTTCAAAATCCGTGGAACGACGCCAGCTAAATTGTTCCTCAACGCCTTCTGGCGCAAACCACAGTGGCACCTCAACACCATAGGCTGCACCAAACTGTGCCCCCTTCTCCAGAAGCAGATCATAGATTGGTGTTGTTTGCAGGGGTCTGCCGGCTGCAAGCTCTTCATTCGGATAGCGGATAGAGAAACGTCTGGAGTAATTTTCGCGCACCCGCGCATTTGTATAAGCTAGATTTGCATAATCACCAAAACGGCTCACATCCATAGCCCATACATCAAAACCAGGATCGCCATTTACTATCCAGTTTGCAAGGGCCAGGCCAACACCACCCCCTTGCGAGAAGCCTGCCATAACACCGCACGCAGCCCAGTAATTTGTCATGCCTTTTATAGGGCCAACCAATGGATTTCCGTCTGGTGCAAAGGTAAAGGGCCCGTTAATGATACGCCTGATGCCAGCATTCTCAAATGCCGGAAAATGCTGAAAACCGACCTCTAACGAGGGCGCAATCCGGTCAATATCAGGCTCCAGCAACTCATGCCCAAAATCCCAAGGCGTTTGTTTTTCTGACCATGGCACACAGGCTTTTTCATAAGTGCCCATTAACATGCCACCACGTTCCTGACGCAAATAGATTTCACCGTCAAAATCAACAGCATGTAGCATTTCCTTACCTGATTTTTCATTAAAATCAGCAACTTCAGGCATATCTTCAGTTAGAAGATACATATGTTCCATGGCTAAGACAGGGAGCTCCAAGCCAACCATGCGGCCAACTTCTCTAGCCCACAGGCCGCCTGCATTCACGACATGCTCAGCTTTTATAACGCCTTTATTCGTTGTGACATTCCATGTGCCATCTGAATTCTGCGTGAGCTCTTCTACTTTGGTATTTGTATGAACAGAGGCTCCGTTCAGCTTGGCAGATTTTGCATAAGCATGCGTAACGCCATAAGGATCACAATGGCCTTCAATCGGGTCATATAGAGCACCAACAAAATGGTCAGGATTCACTAACGGCATTAATTCAGCAGCCTCAGCCGGGGTGATAATTTCCAGCTCATCCATACCGAGATATTTGCCTTTGGCATATACCCCTTTCAACCAGTCAAACCGTTCTTTTGTTGCAGCCAACATAATACCGCCTGTCATATGTAGACCGATATCCTGCCCAGATTTATCCTCAATCTCTTTGTAGAGCTCGATAGTATATTGTTGTAATTTCGCGACATTAGGATCGCCATTGATTGTGTGCATGCCACCAGCTGCATGCCAGGTTGACCCGGAAGTTAGGTCTGAGCGTTCCAAAAGCATCACATCACGCCAACCTAATTTGGTCAGGTGATACAGCACCGACGCGCCAACAACGCCGCCGCCAATAACTACTACTTGTGAGCTGCTTTTTATCTCAGACATAATTTTCTCTTCTTATCTCTTACTTCTAATCTTAGCTAGCCATTTTAGATATCAGCTTAGAAATCTGTTGGTGCGCCACCTTCTCTGACACGCCTCTCTATAAACTCTTGCAATTCGTCATGTATCGCTACATCTAATGCAGGGGCTTCAAACTCGTCTAAAATCTTTTTATAGGTTTTATTCGCACGATCATGTGTCCAGACGGCGCCTGCTTCCTCCCAGCTTTCATAATTAGACCAATCTGACAGAATGGGATTATAGAAAGCTGTTTTGTAGCGTTCCTGTGTATGGTCTGTACCAAAGAAATGTCCGTTGGGACCAACATCAGCAATTGCCTCTAAGGCCAAATCAGCGGTGTCTAATGGGATTGGTTTTTGGGCATAAATGATTTGCTGCAGCATTTCGCAATCTATGATGAATTTTTCATAAGAAGCCGATAGCCCGCCCTCCAACCAGCCAGCGGCATGAAAAATCACATTTGCGCCTCCAGAACACGTACCTTGGAGAGAGAATGCTGACTCCCATACAGCCTGTGCATCAGGTGCATTTGCAGCATTGGCATTCGACCCCCGCCATGGCAAACCATAAAAGCGAGCCATCTGTCCAGATATCTGCATAGCGCGCACATATTCTGGAGTGCCAAAGGCAGGCGCTCCTGTTTTCATATCAACATTTGACGTAAAGGCGCCATATACAACTGGTGCACCTGGTTTAATCGCCTGTAACAAAGCAATGGCGGCTAAACATTCTGCATTTTGTTGTACGATAGCCCCTGCGATTGTTACAGGCGCCATTGCCCCGGCAAGCGTAAAGGGCGCTATCACAACAGGCTGACCACGTCGTGCAAACCG
The DNA here is from genome assembly GCA_011522945.1 of Alphaproteobacteria bacterium. Lineage (GTDB taxonomy): Bacteria > Pseudomonadota > Alphaproteobacteria > Puniceispirillales > Puniceispirillaceae > WTHY01. The sequence goes on along the minus strand of WTHY01000116.1, from coordinate 6,713 downwards.
CATGGCGCCATCTAGCATCGGCAAATCATGTTTCAAAGGTGAGCTGGAATTAATGTTGGTGAACATTTTTGGAGAGGCATCAAATTCTGCATGCGTGTATCCGCCGGCTATACGCACCATCTCCATTGCATCTTCAACCCGCTCCTCGCCAAGAGAATACGCATGCACAACCTTATCTGTTAGCGTTAATTTATCATACAAACAATATAGATGGCGAATAGAGGCATGCACATCGAGTGGTTCTACAGGGTAGCCTGAGATAAAATGCATGCAGTTATAAGATTGAGACAATTTTAGCAGATTTTGAAAATCTTCACGCGTCCCGACACGGCGCCCCTTGTCCAGATCCATAACATTTGGCGGCGACCCCACATTTCCAAAATTAAAATGTTTTCCGCCCCAGATGTTATATTTGTCTGGGTTTCTAGCAGTGATCGTGAATTGTGATGGTGCTGTTGATAATTTTGAGGTTATCCACGCAGGATCAAATCTGACATTCTTGGTATCCCAGTCAATATCACACCCTTCTTCTGCCAAAACAGATAGGGCTTCATCATTTAAAAATAAAATGCCTATATCGCTCAAAACGCTCAGGCTTGCCTGATGAATTGACTCCACCTGATCAACAGAAATAGGTTCGACTGGTGCATCAGCATATTCTGGCTGTGAGAAAGGAAGCTGCTCTTTCAAAATAGATTGCGCTTGACCCTGCCTATCTTTCCGCCGCGCTGATAAGCGCGCTCCTTGTCTTGCCATATCTCACTCCCTTTATTGTTAAAAGCTAGAAAGATTATTAAAAGCATTTCGTCATGAACGGACTGACACTTGTCCCTATCCGCCCTTTGTAAAAAAAGTTCATCAAGCAAAAAACCTATCTCTAATGGATTATGCTTCCGAACAGCATCCTTATCGGATAAATAACTTGAACTCACCGCCATTATCCGCCACGATGATAGAACGCCACCTGATTGTGGCCTGCCAGATAAGCCACGGCAGGTGCGGGTTCTCTGCCCTTCGGAGAACGTCCGTTGGGTTGAACCTAAGATTTTACAGTTAGTCTTAAGGAGGCGCCTAATGAAAATCCAAATCAGCGGCAAAAATATGAGCACAGGGGAAGCGTTTCAGCAGCATGCCCATTCGTCCTTAAGTGATACAGTTAGCAAATATTTTAGCAACGCAATTGCAGGACATATTACGCTAGAAAAAGGCATTGCCGGCTTTACCGTGCGTACAAGAGTGAATTTAACACGCCGTATCGAATTGGAATCCACTGGTCATGATAATAAGGATGCACATGCAGCGCTTGATGCGGCCATTGAACATGCCGAAAAGCGGTTACGCCGGCATAAAAGACGGCTTCGCAATCATCGTATAGATGTCACAGAGAGCGAATTTGAAGAATTATCATTCAATGCACCTCTTACCATATACCAATCTGCATTTGAATCTGATGATAAGGAAGATGAGACAGATGGTCAGCTTCCGATAATCGCAGAGCTGTCATATGAAGTGAATTCCTTAACAGTTGAAGAAGCTGTTATGCAGCTAGAATTATCAGATCAACATTGTTTGATGTTTCGCCATGCCGGGCATCTAGGCTTAAATATGGTCTATAAACGAGATGATGGCACTATAGGTTGGGTTGACCCACGTGGTAGCCGCAATCTAGCCGTATGAGCAACGTCGTTTAGGTTATAATTTCAGCTTAAAGCGCTCATCAAGCTGCTAAAAGAGCGTGTTCTATTCGGCAGGATGGAACATGCCTCTTGCAGTTTAGGCACCTCAATGTCGCAAGTCACCTATCTGAAATTGGCAGAATTTTGCTTTTAGGCAGATGACATTTTTGACTTAGCGCCCGGCTTAAATTACGTTCAATGTCTGAGCAGCGGTTGGACAAGCTGATGTTTCTGGCCACGTCCTACCAGGCTATAAGATAATTCGATGTTCGGTTAAACGATGTGTTTGATCTGACATTGTTCAATGATTGACACAGGCCAAAGACTTAACCATATAAGCTGACTTTTGGACCTTGATTACAGGGCCTTAATTAACTCTCACCATGGCAAGATTTTCCTGGTCACGGAATATTTAGCCTGCATTTTGGGTAGAGCTTTACTCCATCCTAAACCCAATTGATAAGCGACCATCTTTAATTTCATCAACACCGTGGAGTGGCCGCTTATCTGGATCTGCAAGACCTCGAAAGCCAGGCGCTGCCAGTAAGACAAGCTGCCCTAGACTGTCATCTATATCTTGCCGATCTGCGCCGTCTCTATCCGCGCAAGTAAAGAGTTGGCTAGTGCCAGCAAGGTTGATGATACAGACAATGTTACGATATCGCTTTCCATCTTTATGAATGCCAATCCCGGATGACTGTCTGGGATAATGCTGCACGGCAAAGTCATTTAAGACTATAGGCGCGTCAAACAGATCTGGCGCCTCTGATTGACAGGCATGAAATCCAGCCTCAAGCAATGTGGCACATTTATCAAATGCGCCTATGCGCGGCGCAGGAAAGCATACATCGAAATCCTGACGTACATTATTACCTACAACTGATTGTGCTTTTCTAAATTCTAGCTTTTGGGATGCTTTTATAAGTGCGGCTATTTCGTCCGGACTAAAAAAGGGAAATGCGTAAACATTATGTGTAGCTGTTTCCAGCTCGTGAAGTGCCATCATCAAACTATGTTTACGTCGTAATCCCAAATCAAATATTGGCATAGCTATTGAGCTCGTTCATAAATTACAGGCTGTTTGCAATTCGCACATACCAAATTCGGCATGCGCCTATGACGCTTTGTTTCAAAACAACCATCTGGACAACGCATAGTCCAGGCTGCAGCAGAAAATTCTAGTGTGTGACATCTTGTGGCAGTACATCCAATTTCACGCGCTTTCATTCGCCATACAGCATCATGGCCGTGCCTAGGGCCGACAAGCGCATGTGCAATTTCATGTAAAATTGTATCTTCAATATGCGAATCTTCAGCATAACGCACATAATGCCGCGATAGGGTAATTTGCTTTTTCCCATAATCACAAGACCCTGCCCTGCGACGTGCATGGTCAAGTTTCAAAGTCCAGTCAGATAGCCCATGGGTTTTCATAAGCTCATACCCCAAATTTAGCGCATATTCTAACGGACGTTCTTGTGTTTTATGCATCGATTATATCTCCGCAGCCAGTCCTAGCTGAAAAGCAGGAGAGCTTGTCTTTGATACGCGTTATAAGATAGCCACCCTATCTTGTGTTAGGTTTTATGACCATTTGGCACTATCAAGCACTTCACAGCCAAATTGTTCTGCTATCTGGAGCATAAGATGATAGAGACTTGCAGCAAAGCTCCTTGGTAAAAAAGCTATGTAAGCGTCTTGATGACGCCAGATAGAAACTGACACATGGTGGATGCCTGTCATAGCAAAACTACCCTCTGGGAAGGCTGTATCTGAAAAATTGAGAGCGCAAAGGCGCGCCAATAGCGCTGTAGCGTTATCCCCTTGAATTTTCAGTATCGTACGTGCATCTGTAAGATCTAGCGGGTAAAATGTTGAAGGCAGATCTACCGGCATAGTTTTTGTTATCAGCATGATTTTTGATGGGTCTAGCCGCGCCGCAAAACAAGCAGACTTGCCGGCCTTTCTAACAGAGTAGTTACCGCCTTCCACTTTGCCCGGCTGCGGCAATCCGCATTGCAGTCTGTCGTTAAGATAGCTATGAAACGCAGCCTTCTGATGTGGGAACGCCGCCATCTGTGTTAAAACCATACCCTTGATTTCTTGCAGCGAAACAGTTGCTTTACCGTTATGCAGGCAACCATAACGGCCAGGCTGTAACATTTTATCCAAGGCAGAGATTGTATCAGCCATGCATCCGCTCCCCTTTTGGATCAAACATATGTGGTGAGACGACTTCTACCTCAACTATTTTGTTTCTAACTGGATCAGCTGAAGCAAGTGGGCGCCCCCGCCATGCTTCATAGCCGCCAGACACAAAGCCCAAGCCAATCCAATGTCCTAGAGCTGGCGAGAATGTTACAGCTGTGATCCACCCATCTCCAAATCCTTGCTGATTGTCTTTCGCGCATAATATAGAACCTGCATTGAAAGTATCAGACCTATTTTTTGGGAATATACCGACCAAACGTGCACGCTTTTCATCCTGCAATGCTGGCCGCTGCCGCAATACTGACCCGATATAAGGCTTTGTCTTAGAGGCCATACCACCAAATCCAGCATCTTCCAGGGTTGTACGCCCGTCAAGTTCTGCTGCTGTCACATGCCCTTTTTCAATGCGTAAAGCGCCAAGCGCTTCCATACCATAGGGCACACCACCAGCCTCAGAAACTAATGTTGCCAGCAGCTTCCATGCTGCGGCCCCATGGCTTGCTGAGACATATATTTCCCATGCCATTTCACCAGAAAATGATATGCGGGCCGCCCGGCAAGGAACCTCTCCTTCAGGAAGAGCAATCATGCCTTCCCTAACGCCCATAAATGGGAAGGCGCCATCGCTATAATCTATTTTTGGACAGGCTTTTGCTAATACAGATCTTGCTCTTGGCCCTGCAACCGCGATACCAGCCCATGCATCCGTAACAGAAGTGGCATGCACCTTCAAATCAGGCCATCTTGTTTGCAATAGATCTTCGATAAAACTCATGACAGGCGCAGCTTGTGCCGTTGTTGTCGTCATGAAGTAATCATCTTCAGCCAGACGCCAAGTCGTCCCATCATCCAAAACAGCCCCGTCATCACGCAGCATGATGCCATAACGTGCCTTTCCAACAGGCAGCTTTGCAAAGCCATTTACATAGATACGATTGAGAAATTCCGCCGTATCAGGCCCTTGCAATTGAATTTTCCCCAAAGTAGACACATCAACCATACCAACAGATTGACGTGTTTTGGTGGCTTCCCTGATATAGGCGTCATTAATATCCTCGCCATCAAGAGGATAATACCAAGGCCGCTTCCATAGGCCAGCATCAGTCATCACAGCGCCTGTATCAATATGCACATCCTGCATAGGCGTAAGCCGTTTTGGCATCCACTCATCACCACGCGACCGGCCAGCTAACACACCTATAGATGTCGGGGTAAAAGGCGGACGGAAGGTTGTGATACCTGTATCAGCAATCCCCTGCCCCAGCGCCTCTGCCATTGTTGCTATACCAAGAACATTGCCAACACGTCCCTGGTCAGACGCCATACCAAGTGTGGTATATCGCTTCATATGTTCAACAGATATGAAACCTTCGCTATGTGCTTGGCGAATGTCAGATGTTTTGACATCATGTTGTGGGTCGATAAATGATTTAAGTTTCCGCCCTTCAGGCTTTATTTCAAAGACAGCATCAAACCCAGCCTCTAGACCCATCTTAGCTTTTGCGCCCGATTTGGAATTTTGGCCTAATTTAGGTGTTTTTTTAGCCTTTGAGGATTTTAACGAGGCCTTTGTTGTTTTACCTGTTACGTGGCTGAGGGCTTCTATTGCTGATAACGCGCAGTCAGCCTCTTGATAATAGCCTGCCGCTGAGCCAGCAAAGACAAGTGGCATATCACTATCACCACTTAAAAACCCTTGAACATCCTGGTTCCAAACTGGCTTTATACCACGATGTGACAGAAGGTTAACCACTGGATTATAACCGCCTGACACACCTAGGATGTCCGCGCCAATGATTTTTGAGTTTGGGCTGATAGTACCATCTGATGCGCGCTCTGCTACCTCGACACCGGCAATACCCATCAAGCCAATTGCCCTGACAGGTGCCGTGCCTCGCAATATTTCAATACCCACATTTTCGGCTTGTGACTGCGCGGGTGTGCGATGATGTCTGGTATCGAGAATTGTTAAAGACAATCCTGCATCTACCATCTCTGCCGCCTGCCCATAGACGCCATCATGCGTGGTTGCCAAAACAATATTTTGTCCAGCTGCTACACCATATCTATGGAGATACGTAGATATAGCACCTGCCTGCATAACCCCTGGCCTGTCATTATCACCAAAAGCAATGCCGCGCTCATACGCCCCTGTGGCCATTAAAATGCGCTCTGGCCTAATGATGTGGAAAGTTTCACGTGGTAATGCCGGATGCGGAGACGCTAAATGATCTGTGCCGCGTTCAACAACACCAACAACAAGACCGTCATACAAGCCAAAAGCAGTTGCACGCAGCATAATACGCCCGCCAGCATTTTGGATACGTGTAACCAGACTATCTCGTATTGCTATCCCACCAGCTTGCGCAAGGAGCTGACCACCAAGCACAAAGTCCTGTTCTACAAGTAGAACATCCATGCCAGCCTCAGCAGCTTCTGCCGCGGCAACCAGCCCTGCATGTCCCCCACCAATAATGAGCAAATCACAAAACCCATTTGCAATGTCATATGTGTCAGGATCAGCCGCTCTAGAGGCTGTCCCTGTGCCGGCTGCTTGTCTTATGACGCGCTCAAACTGCATCCACATGGCGGTATTTCGAAATGGACCCATAAAGGTTTTATAATAAAATCCAGCTGAGAAAAATGGTCCTAACACATCATTGATAGCACCTATATCGAATCTTACAGATGGGAAAGCGTTCTGACCAAAGACAGGCATTCCCTCATAAATTTCAGCCATTGTGCCTTTAACATTTGGTATCCGATGGGCCCCTTTGCCAGCATTGAATAAAGCACCAGATTCTTCCACACCAGCAGATGAGATCC
>WTHY01000114.1:5059-11477 GCA_011522945.1 Alphaproteobacteria bacterium | reverse complement strand
CTCGGAGATGTGTATAAGAGACAGGGCTTTGCCTGTCGTAAAGCATTTTATGACGTCGATTCGCGAAAAGGCGGTTGGCGCCAGTGTCATCAAATCTGTTCGGCCTGATCAGCAGGTTATTAAGATTGTTAATGACGGTCTGACTGAGATGCTGGGGGGCGAAGCAGCCCCGCTACATGTTGATACAACACCGCCTGCTGTTATCTTGATGGCAGGTTTGCAGGGTTCAGGTAAGACAACAACGTCAGGTAAGTTAGCGCTATTTCTGAAAAATAAGCAGCGTAAGAAAGTTATGCTAGCGTCTCTTGATATGACTCGCCCTGCTGCGCGTGAACAATTACGCGCTCTTGGAGAGCAAGTTGATGCTGGGATTTTGCCAGAAAATGACAATCAAACACCAGTCCAGCTTGCCAAGCGCGCTTTACAGGCGGCGCAGCTGCAAGGCTATGACGTTCTCATATTAGATACTGCTGGCCGTCTATCTGTTGATGAAGCACTGATGGCCGAGTTGCGTGAGATTAAGGCGCTTACAAATCCTGCTGAAACCCTGCTGGTTGCTGATTCTCTTACAGGTCAGGATGCTGTTCAAACAGCTCAGATATTCCAAGAACAAGTTGGCGTATCAGGCATCGTGCTCACCCGTCTTGATGGTGATGCGCGTGGTGGTGCCGCCCTATCTATGCGTCATGTCACAGGATGTCCGATTAAGCTGGTCGGTACAGGTGAAAAGCTTGAAGCGTTAGAAGCCTTTGACCCTGGCAGAATGGCTGGGCGCATTCTGGATATGGGCGATGTTGTTGCGCTGGTTGAGAAAGCAGCAGAGGCCATTGAAGAAGAAGAAGCGATGCGCATGGCCGAGCGGATGGCCAAAGGTCGCTTTGATATGAATGATTTTCTAAACCAGCTGCGGCAATTGCAGAAAATGGGCGGTCTTGGTGGCCTGCTTGGCATGCTGCCTGGTATTGGAAAAATGCAGAAGCAACTTGCTGCTGCTGGGATGGACGACAGTCTGATCAAACGGCAAGAGGCAATTATTTTATCTATGACAAAAAAAGAGCGCGTTTCTGTTGGCCTGCTGAATGCATCTAGGCGCAAACGGATTGCTGCTGGATCTGGCACGACTGTTCAAGAGGTAAACCGTCTTGTGAAACAGTATCAGGATATGGCCCGCATGATGAAGAAGATGGGCACGAAGGCTGGCGCTGCTGGTCTGAAAGCTATGATGGGCGGTATGCCGAATATAGGCGGCGGTGCGTCTGGAAATATGAGTGCCGGAAATATGAGTGGCGGCCAGCCAGATTTGGCTGCCTTGTCACGTCAGCTAGGCGGCGGTAATCCGCTCGCTGGCTTAGGAAAAAATTTTGGCGGTTCTGGAGGGCCAGCTGGCGGTTTGCCAGGTCTTGGTGGTCCACCAAAGGGCCGCAAAAAATAGTGGTTTCACAAAGCTAAAATTTATGAAAAGGGAAATAAAATGGCTTTAAAAATTAGATTATCTCGTGGCGGTTCAAAAAAGCGTCCTTTCTATCGTATCGTTGTAGCAGAAGCTGCGAGCCCACGTGATGGACGGTATGTTGAGCGTGTAGGTCACTACAACCCAATGCTTCCAAAAGATGATGAAACACGCCTTGTTATTAATGGTGAGCGTGTAGCGCATTGGATGGGTATGGGCGCGAAGCCAACAGATCGTGTGCACAAGCTTCTGGCTTCACTGAATCTTGCCCCTGCATTCGAAATTCGTGAGCAGCCAAAGAAATCTGCTGTTGGTAAAAAGCGTGCTGAGCGCGAAGAAGAAGCAGCTGCTGCTGCAGCCGCTGCTGCTGAAGAAGCCGCAGCAGAAGCCGCAGCCGCAGCAGAAGCAGAAGCCGCACCTGCTGAAGAGGCACCTGCTGAAGCAGAAGCTGCTCCTGCAGAAGAGGCACCCGCAGAAGAGGCATAAGCCGCTTTTAGATCTGATATGAGCTGATGTTTAGAGGGCTTTGATAATGGTTTCGGCAGATGTGGGCCATGCGCATATAACCGTTGGTGTGATCACCAGCCCACATGGTGTCCGTGGTCACTTTAAAGTCAAGTCCTTCACATCAGATGCAAAATCTGTGGTCGATTATGGACCTGTGCAACTGGCAGATGGCTCAGAACTCAGCTTGACGATTATCGGTCAGGCGAAAGGCTTGCTCATCTGCACAGCGCCGACCATTACGAGCCGGAATGATGTAGAAGCTGTACAAGGCTCTGAGTTATTTGTATCACGCGCAAATTTGCCAGATACAGATGATGATGAAGTCTATCAGGCTGACCTGATCGGACTTCGGGCGGTTGATGCAGAGGCCTTGCCGCTTGGATCAATCATCGGGTTCCATGATTTTGGTGCCGGTGCGTTGGTAGAGGTAAAGCCGCAAAAAGGGCAGAGCTTTTTCACGCCATTTGGTGGCCAATATTTGGGCGAGATTGACCTAGTTGCGGGAACTGTCGAGATCTTTGTTCCTGCTGGTCTTCTAGGAGAGGATGACTCTGATAAAAGCGTGTGATCCCGTCCTGTTGGATAGGTCTCAGAAGGGAGATAGTGAAATGCCTTGGCATGCAACCATTCTCAGCTTGTTTCCAGGCATGTTTCCAGGACCACTTGAACATTCGCTTGCCGGTCGTGCCTTGAAGGAAAATCGCTGGTCATTAGATACGGTGCAAATCAGAGATTTTGCCACTGATAAGCACCGCACTGTTGATGATACACCTCTTGGTGGCGGCGCAGGGATGGTTATCAAGCCTGATGTTATGGCAGCTGCTTTGGACTCTGTTGCTGATGCTACTGGCCAGCCTGATGTCAGGCCGCGGATTTATTTCTCGCCTCGGGGTAGATTGCTAGATCAGGCTTTTGTGCGCGATCTAGCTGCTGGCCCAGGAGCCGTTATGGTATGTGGCAGATATGAAGGGCTTGACCAACGTGTGATTGATTCGCACAAGCTCGTAGAAGTCTCGATTGGAGATTATATTCTGGCTGGTGGTGAAATGGCAGCGCTAACGACCTTAGATGCTGTTATTCGTTTGCTGGATGGTGTGATGGGCAAAGTTGAATCTCATGAAAATGACAGCTTTGAGACAGGATTGCTTGAGCATCCGCACTATACACAGCCGCGAGATTGGAACGGGCATTTGGCACCTGATGTCCTTTTATCAGGGCATCATGCACAGATTTCAGACTGGCGTCAGATGATGGCTGAAGCCGACACAAAAGAAAGACGACCTGACTTATGGCAGAAATATCTGCAAAAGCAGGGGAAATCGACTGATTAAAGTTGACAAATTAGGGTCCTATCTGCATTAAAGGGTCCAGAATTGAAGGAGATAGATATGAACATCGTGGATCGTATCGGACAAAAGCAAATCGACGCAGCTGTTGCTGAGCGCCCAATCCCAGAATTTGGCCCGGGTGATACACTGCGCGTGAGCGTAAAGGTTATCGAAGGCACAAGAGAGCGTGTACAGGCATTTGAAGGTGTTTGCATCGGTCGTAAAAATGATGGCATCGGCTCATCATTTACCGTACGTAAATTATCTTATGGCGAAGGCGTTGAGCGTGTATTTCCGCTTTACTCACCAAAGGTACAAGGTATTGAAGTTATGCGTCGTGGCCGTGTGCGCCGCGCGAAGCTTTACTACCTGCGTGGCCGTACTGGTAAGGCTGCCCGTATTGCTGAAAAGACAACGCAGCGGAATAATTCTGCTTCCTAAAGTATCAAAATGATTTGGAGAGGCAGTAGCATTCGCGGCTGCCTTTTTTTTTGCCTTACCAGTAACTGAGCCAGATGCCGTTTTTTCTAGCGGCGAAGCTAATCGTTGGTTTACAATATTGGTCCTTTTGCAGACTTGTTACACTGCAGGCACATGCGAAAAGACAAGCGCTAAAGCGCTTATAAAAATCAAGCTTTGTAGGAAGGCTTGAGACATATTCGAAGGAGGTATGACATGTCAGCACCTAAGACATTATTTGATAAGATTTGGGATGCGCATCTCGTCAATCAGGATGATGATGGCACCTGTCTCATTTATATTGACCGCCATCTGGTGCATGAAGTCACAAGCCCGCAAGCCTTTGAAGGCCTTCGGAATGCAGGGCGTGCAGTTCGAGCGCCTGAACGCACGCTGGCTGTAGCTGACCATAATGTACCAACAAGCGACCGTGCTAAGGGTATTGCTGACGCAGAAAGCCGTATTCAGGTTGAAACCTTAGAATCAAATGCAGCAGAATTTGGTGTTCCCTATTTTGCCATGTCTGATATCCGTCAAGGTATTGTGCATGTGATTGGTCCAGAGCAGGGGTTTACCCAGCCTGGTATGACAATCGTATGTGGTGATTCTCATACAGCTACACATGGCGCTTTCGGCGCTCTGGCATTTGGTATTGGTACATCTGAGGTTGAACATGTTCTGGCAACTCAGACGCTGATTCAAAAGCCTGCCAAGAATATGCGAATCACTGTCGAAGGCGAGGTTGGCCCGCATGTAACAGCAAAAGATATTGTTCTGGCGATTATCGGTAAAATTGGAACTGCAGGTGGCACAGGCCATGTCATCGAGTTCGCAGGTAAGGCCATACAGGATCTATCAATGGAAGGCCGTATGACGGTCTGTAATATGGCCATTGAAGCTGGTGCGCGTGCTGGCATGATTGCGCCAGACGAAAAGACAGTGGCCTATTTGCAAGATCGTCCCATGTCGCCAACAGGGGCAAACTGGGATGCAGCTGTTGCGTGGTGGATGTCTCTGCCATCTGATGCTGGTGCACAATATGAGACAGAAATTGTCATGCAGGCATCAGATATTGTGCCGACTGTGACCTGGGGTACAAGCCCTGAAGATGCCCTGCCGATCACAGCCTCTGTGCCTGATCCAGAAAAGGTATCAGACCCAGCCATGCGCGCAAAAATAGAGCGGGCTATCTCCTATATGGGTCTTTCTGCAGGTCAGAAACTAACAGATATCACTGTTGATACGGTCTTTATCGGCTCTTGCACAAATTCCCGTATCGAAGATTTGCGTGCAGCTGCAGCTGTCGCGAAAGGCAATCAGGTAAAAGATGGTCTAAGAGCGATGGTCGTGCCTGGGTCTGGCCTTGTTAAGCAACAGGCTGAAGCAGAAGGTCTGGATGTGATTTTCACTGAAGCTGGCTTTGACTGGAGAGAGCCTGGTTGTTCTATGTGCCTTGCCATGAATGCTGACCGTCTATCTGAGGGTGAGCGTTGTGCCTCTACATCAAACCGGAACTTTGAAGGTCGTCAGGGTCGTGGTGGACGCACACATCTCGTGAGCCCGGAAATGGCAGTTGCGGCTGCTATCACAGGCCGTCTATCTGACATCAGAGATTTTTCAGACGCATCTGGCGCAAATTAAGGGAGGCAGTCATGCAAAAATTTGACAAGCTGACAGGCGTTGCAGCGCCAATGGATATCATCAATATCGATACGGATATGATTATCCCAAAGCAATTTTTGAAAACAATTAAACGCTCTGGGCTGGGTGTGAGCCTGTTCCATGAAATGCGTTATGATCTGGATGGCAAAGAACTGCCTGATTTTGTTCTTAATACGGCGCCATATCGTGATGCCAACATTTTAGTTGCCGGCGATAATTTTGGTTGCGGCTCAAGCCGTGAACATGCGCCATGGGCGCTTTTAGACTTTGGCATTCGCTGTGTCATCTCAACAAGTTTTGCAGATATCTTCTATAATAACTGCTTTAAGAACGGGATTTTACCAATTCAGGTATCAGCCGCTGATCGGGAAGCTCTGATGGCTGACGCCGCAGACACTGAAAACCCGCAGCTCAGCATTGATCTGGTTACACAAACAATTTCACGCCCCAATGGTGTTGTGATCAGTTTTGATATTGATCCATTCCGCAGACAGTGTCTGCTTGATGGTCTTGATGATATTGGTTTGACCCTCGAAAAGGCCTCTGCGATTGATACTTATGAGGGCGCGCGGAAGAATAGCCATCCTTGGCTATAGTCAGCTATTAGAGATGTAGAGACCGCGATAAAAACCACTATCGTTTTGCGCAGGACAAAATTCGTGCCAGCTTGATGTAAGGCACATGGAATAATGAGGATCAAAGCATTATGGCTTCGAACAGAAAATTAATGGTACTAGCCGGTGACGGTATCGGTGCAGAAGTAATGGCATCTAACATGGAAATCATGGACTGGCTTGCCAAGCACAGAGAATTAAAATTTGATGTATCAGAAGGCCTTGTTGGTGGCGCCGCTTATGATGCGCAAGGTGTGCCGTTAACAGACGAAACATTAGCCGATTCTGTAGCAAGTGATGCTGTGTTGTTTGGCGCTGTCGGTGGTCCGCAATATGATGATTTGCCATTTGAATTAAAGCCTGAGCGCGGTTTGTTAGCTCTGCGCAAAGAGATGGAT
>WTHY01000114.1:0-4959 GCA_011522945.1 Alphaproteobacteria bacterium | reverse complement strand
GCCATTTGAATTAAAGCCTGAGCGCGGTTTGTTAGCTCTGCGCAAAGAGATGGATCTATTCGCAAATCTGCGTCCTGCACTTGTGTTTGCACCGCTTGTTGAAGCCTCTACATTAAAGCCTGAGGTCGTCTCAGGATTAGATATTCTGATTCTTCGTGAGCTGTGTGGCGGCTCCTATTTTGCTGAGCCGCGTGGTCGCGAAACGCTAGAAAATGGTCAGGTACGGGCTTTTGATACAAATGCCTATGAGACATGGGAAATTGAACGTATTGGCCGTGTAGCGATTGACTTGGCGCAAAAACGGAATGGCAAGCTGACATCAGCTGAAAAGGCGAATGTCATGCATTCTGGCATTCTGTGGCGCGAAGTAATGACACGCATTCATGCTGAAGAAGGCGAAGGCGTAACTTTAAATCATATGTATGCTGATAATTGCGCGATGCAGCTGGTACGTAATCCAAAACAATTTGATGTGATTGTAACAGACAATTTATTTGGTGATTTATTATCAGATTGTGCTGCTATGCTGACAGGCTCACTGGGCATGTTGCCATCAGCCTCTCTTGGTGCTCCAGATCCAGAAACTGGTTTGCCAAAGGCAATGTATGAGCCCGTGCATGGTTCTGCACCTGATATTGCAGGTCAGAATTTAGCCAATCCTTTGGCACAGCTTCTGAGCTTCGCCATGATGCTGCGTTATAGTTTTGATCAGGCAGCAGAAGCTGATCTTGTTGAACAGGCAGTGAATGATGCGCTGGCTTCTGGTAAGCGGACAGGTGATATTATGGCAGCTGGCTGTGAACAGGTTGGCACAGATGGCATGACCCAAGCTGTGCTTGACGCTATGGACGCGCTAGCGCGGTAAACCAAAATAGTAAGCAGATAAGAAATCAAGGAGCCGCAAATGGGCTATCGTGTAGCTGTCGTGGGCGCAACAGGTGCTGTTGGACGTGAAATGCTAAAGACGCTTGCAGAACGTCATTTTCCGGCTGACGAGGTGATTGCACTCGCATCAAGTAAGTCAGCTGGTCGTGAAGTCTCTTATGGCGAGGATGATATCGTTAAGGTTCAGCCATTAGATAAATTTGATTTCGCGAACGCTGATATTGCTCTGTTTTCAGCTGGTGGATCTATTTCACAGGAATATGGACCTAAAGCAGGTGCTGCCGGTTGTATCGTGATAGATAATTCCTCAGCTTTCCGCATGGAAGATGATGTGCCTCTGATTGTGCCGGAAGTGAATCCTGATGCGATTATGGATACATTGCCTGCACATGGCGGACGCAATATCATTGCCAATCCAAACTGCTCGACAGCTCAGCTCGTAGTTGCCTTGAAGCCACTGCATGATGCCTATGATATTCGCCGCGTGGTGGTATCAACCTATCAGGCAACATCTGGCGCAGGTCAGGCTGGTATGGATGAGCTGTTCAATCAGACAAAGGGCATCTTTGTGAATGATGAGGTACGCCCTGAAGTGTTCACAAAGCAAATCGCCTTTAATGCCATTCCGCATATTGATGTCTTCATGGAAGATGGATTCACCAAAGAAGAATGGAAAATGCGTGCCGAAACCAAAAAGATCATGGATGAGGCAATTGAGCTCGTTGCGCATTGTGTCCGCATACCTGTCTTTATTGGACATTCGGAGGCTGTCTTTATTGAGACTAATAAGCCCCTATCAGAGTCAGATGCGCGTAATATGCTTCGTGAAGCCGATGGTGTGAGTGTTATCGACTATCGTGAGAATGAAGGCTATGTGACTCCGATGGAATGTGCAGGTGAAGATATGGTCTATATTAGCCGTATTCGCCGTGACCCATCTGTGGAAAATGGCCTAGCCTTCTGGTGTGTCTCTGACAATCTGCGTAAAGGTGCTGCATTGAATTCAGTACAAATTGCTGAACTGGCTGTTGCCAAGGATATTGTGCGCAAAGCCTAATCTGAGGGGGCCTGTATTGGTTGGGCCTGTATTGGTTGGGCCTGTATTGGTTAGGTCTGAGCAGGATGCAGTCCAATTAGGCCTGCCCAGCCATTCAGTAAATTATCCAAACTGACTATATTAGGTAGTGTCTATTCTGAATAAATGTCTGTTGCTAAAAAGCGGCATATCACGGTTATCAGTTGCTTTGCTCACAATGTGACGAGTGGTTATGCTTGCCTGTTCGGCCGCTATTTTGACATCTGCTCCTGTAAGATATAGGCCGAAAAATAGCGCTGCCAGACAGTCGCCAGCACCAGACACCCCGTCTTTATGGGCCGGCGCACGAAACTGGTAGCTTCTGTCATCTTTCAAAATCAGAATATCGGAAATGGCGTCTGCGGTTTTAATACCTGTAGCCAGACAAATATCAGGCCCGCTTTGCAGTAAGTCCCTGCCAGCCTCTATTGCAGAATTTGCATCCGTGATTCTCTTACCTGATAAGATAGATAACTCAAACGCATTTGGTGTGATGATCTGTGCTTGCGGCAGTAAACTGTCTCTCATCACAGACGCGATAGCCTCATCAACATAAAATCTACCACCATCTCCTAGAACAGGATCTAAAAGATATAAAACTGGGCTGTCTGAGGATTTTCGTAACGCCGAAAGACAAGCCGCAAGACAAGTGGCTTGCGCAGATGTGGCAAGATAGCCGCTATGCACAGCTTTTAAAGATGCGGCTGCTGGCAAGCTGCAAAATCCCTGTAATAATTCCTGCAGACGCGTATCCGAGAGCGGTGCCGCCGCCTCTGTTAAATGTCCTGGATGGGCTGTTAAATTGATTGTATCAATACGTGCTATCTCTATGCCGAGTGACGGGTAGATTACAGCAGCAGAGTCATTGCCGACATAGCCATGTAAAACAGATGATTGTAGCGTTAAAAGTGTTTTCATAACCTGCAATATACGTCATTAGGCCGTTTGGTGAAGGGGTATAGCAGATTGTGTCTTTATGTCGTGCAACGTGAAAATGTTTCAGCAGACGACAAAATAGCCACAAAGACTGACCGATGGATTGATTTCAGCTATAGGATTGCGTATACCCATTTCTGTTTCGATGGGAAGAAAAGTGGGGCTTTCAATGGCTAAGGCACGTCCTTTATCACCACATTTGTCTGTATGGCGGTTCCAATTGCCAGCAGTAATGTCAATTCTACACCGGATGACTGGTGTTGCCATATCAACAGGCACAGTTTTGCTGGCTGCTTGGGTTATTGCGCTTGCCTCTGGTGAAGAGGCATTTGCACTGGCGACGGTCATCATCAGCCATCCATTAGGACAGCTTGTGCTATTTGGATATTCTGCTGTGCTTTTTTACCATATGTGTAATGGCATCAGGCATTTAAGCTGGGATTTTGGTTATGGGCTGAATATCCCCGCTATCTACACAACTGGTCGTATCGCTATTATGGCAGCGATTCTCATGACAGCCTGTCTGTGGCTTTATGTATATTTTGCCTGAGCAGGGATAGATTAGTATGAAAAACGATACAACAATGCGAACACCTCTCAAGCGGGTACGTGGACTGGGCTCAGCTAAAGCTGGCGTGCATCACTGGTGGAATCAGCGTCTTTCAGCTGTGGCGATGGTGCCATTGATGTTATGGGCAATCTTCACTGTGGCTACCTTGCCTGGCCTGACATATGCAGATGCGCTGATGACAGTGCAGCATCCAGTAAATGCAACCTTACTAATTCTATTTCTAGGGGCTGGATTCTGGCATGCAAGCCTTGGTCTACAAGTTGTTATCGAAGATTATGTAAGTAATGAAGGCACGCGAATGGTGCTTATCACCGCTATTAAAGGTGGGTTAATTCTGATTGGCGCCTTGGCTATCTTTTCCGTGTTGCGGATTGCGCTCTAGACGAGCAGCATTCGCGTACTACCTTTGAAAGGCTACAGGATTTCAGTCCTGATAGTTGAAATTTTAGAATGTTTTGTGGGCTGGCGAATACTGTGTCTGCTAAGAGATCCAAGCTGTTGGGTTTCAGGAGTTGAGAATGAGTGCATATGAAATTACCGACCATCATTATGATGTCGTTGTTGTTGGCGCTGGTGGCGCAGGCTTGCGTGCGACCTTGGGCATGGCAACATCTGGCCTTAGAACAGCTTGTGTAACAAAAGTGTTTCCAACGCGGTCTCACACGGTGGCAGCGCAAGGTGGAATTGGTGCTGCGCTGAATAATATGGGTGAAGGCGATAATTGGCGCTTCCATATGTATGATACAGTTAAGGGCTCTGACTGGTTAGGTGACCAGGATGCGATTGAATATATGTGCCGGGAGGCTATTCCGTCTGTTATCGAATTAGAGCATTTTGGTGTGCCGTTCTCACGTACAGATGAGGGCAATGTGTATCAGCGTCCTTTTGGTGGACATACTCTCGACTATGGAAAGAGCATGGCGCGGCGCGCCTGTGCAGCAGCAGACCGGACGGGGCATGCGATTTTACATACGCTCTATCAGCAATGTCTGCGGCATTCTGCAGAGTTCTTTGTAGAATATTATGCTATCGACCTGATCATGGATGATCAGGGTGCCTGTCAGGGTATTGTTGCTTTATGTATGGAAGATGGCTCTATTCACCGCTTCCTAGGTCAGCGCACAGTATTGGCAACAGGTGGTTATGGCCGTGTCTATTTCTCATGCACATCAGCACATACCTGCACCGGCGATGGTAATGCTATGGCATTGCGCGCTGGCTTGCCATTACAGGATATGGAATTTGTTCAGTTCCACCCAACAGGCGTTTATGGCGCCGGCGTTCTGATTACAGAAGGCGCACGTGGCGAAGGTGGCTATCTGACAAATTCCGAAGGTGAGCGCTTCATGGAGCGTTATGCGCCGACAGCTAAGGATCTTGCCAGCCGGGATGTTGTTAGCCGGGCGATGACAATGGAAATTAATGAAGGGCGCGGCGTTGGTCCGAATAAAGACCATATCATGTTGCATTTGGAACATATTGCGCCAGAAAC
>WTHY01000056.1 GCA_011522945.1 Alphaproteobacteria bacterium | reverse complement strand
ACCAACACCATAATAGATAATAGATACCTGAATAGTAAAACAGGAAGCGGCATTTAGCTAGCACAACGCAAATTATGTAAAATAGAAACCAAGTCTGCTTTTCTGAAATTACTGACAACTTCGAAAGTTTTTAGTTGAATCTAATGTTGAAATTATTCTGGCTACGCTTATAGTTGCGAAAGGTCTTACTTTGGGGTTCTACAAATGAAACGCTTATCAATTGCACTTTTGACCAGCTTGGTGACCTTGTCACCTGCTGTTGCAGAGGAAGGCGCCGATGGATGGCTTGATCGCACAACAATCTCCGTCAGTGACTCACAGGATAGTAACGCACAATATGAATTTGAGACAATTCAGCCTTTGATGCAAACACCTGATACGAAGACGCACACTGTCTTTATACAAGGCCGTCTTGCCAAACAAAGTGACGATGAAACACTCAATATTGGTCTTGGCTATCGTAATCTGAACGCAGATCAGACCATGCTCTTAGGCGTTAATGCCTTCTATGATCAAACAACTGAATTTGAGCATCGTCGGGCTAGTTTGGGTCTGGAGGCGATTGGCCAAGTCTTCACAGCAAGAGCTAACATATACTCAGCACTTAGCAAGAAAAAGTCTCAGACAGAGGGCTCTGTGACAACCTATCAAACAGCGTTAGATGGCTATGATGCAAGTTTGGATATGCCTGTGCCTTATACGCCCTGGATGCGTTTGCAAGCGACCAGTTACAAATGGTCTGCTCTGAAGGACTTTAAAGATATATCTGGCTATAACGTATCTTTGGTCGGCAATCTGACACAGAGAATTGGTTTTGAGCTTGGTGTTGATGATAATAATTATGATGGCACTGATACATCTGTGAAACTGCAATATAGACTAAGCGGTATAACGACAAATGGCGTAACAGCATCACTTGCTGATGGCGCTTTTGCAGAAGATGCGTCCATGAAGCGTGATTTATCTAAACATACGCTGGACCGTGTTGTACGAAATAATACTGTTATTGCCCAAACCAAGGGTGGTGTTGTGATTGGGAGAGCTGACTAATGCTTAAGAGACTTGTCATTATAGGCCTATTTGGTCTGCTATCCTCATCTGCTTTTGCAGCTTGTTTTCAGGATGCAACGCTCACATCCACATGTGTGCCGGCAACAAAATATGAAATTGAAATTCGTAAAGTTGAACTCTGTACATCAGCGTCTTGTTCCAATCCCATAGTTATTGCTGAGACCGTGTCAACATTTGATATTGCATCAGTAAATGCCGGTGCTGCCGTTGGGGCTTATGCAGATTTAGATGATGTTGCAGCTGGCATTTATACCCATGTGCGGACAACATTATCACCCACAATTAGTTTTTCAGCTGATGCAGACACATCACTTCCGGGAAACTGTGCAAACGGCGCGTCGAACAGTTCTACGACATATAATACAACTACGGTAACAGCAGCCGAATTGTCAGCCAATTCTGGCTTTGGTATTTCCTGGAATTCCGGCAATTTTGAACATCTTTATGCACTAACGAATTCTATCGCCATTTCAAAGGCAGGTGCGCTTCCACAAATTCAGGTAGATTTTGCTACACAAGATGCTGCCTTATGCCTGAGTTCAGGTGGAACTGGACAGCTATATCCGGGCATTCCAGAAATTGATATTAAGATTTTTGAAAACTAAAATCTTATTCCAAGAAGAACATTATGGCTGGCCTTATAAGAAGGTCAGCCATTTTTTTTGGCCAACCTATCAGTTAGCCAAATGCTAGGTTGAACAGGGAAATATCAAAATCCTGTTACACCTAATTTATCATTTATACATTTTGTTAATTTGCTTCATGTAAATGATCAATTTTACGAGAAAATATATAAAAATTTTAACAGTCAGGTAATGATGATTTTGCTACTCTCATAAGTCTATAGATTTTACAGCATATGAGAGAATAGATGCACCTTAGTTTACGATATGTATTTTCGACTATCTGCCTGCTCTCTATCTCAATATCAGCTGCGATAGGCGGCAATTGGAATATTTCAAAGGATGATGAATATCGCTTTGATACATTTTTTGCGGATCCTGATAGTTATTTTGCAAAGGACAGGCATTTAGAGACAAGCCTTTTATTAAGAGCGCCCTTACCTGAAGCAAATAGAGTTATTCGGGATTATGGACGGTATAAGTCATATCGGACAGGGCAACTCACAAATAATTTTAGTTTTACGGACTGGATTTGGACAGAAACCTCTTCTAAAGGCGAGCTGTTAGACAAAGCGCGTTGCCATGAAAAACTTCGTGATTTTGAAGTGCCGACGACGCCAACATCTATTGAAGGTGATTTCATAAAATGTCAGCTTTCCTATCACTTGCACGCTGTCAAAGATTTTGACGGAGGCATAGAGCTGTTTCAAAAGCTATTTAAAGAGATGGCGTATGCAGACCCAGATCTGTGGACATATACTCAGTCTAAGGTGCGAAATTTCAATCCTACAACCTATCAAGTAGGCGGTGTATTGGCACCCTTTATCACCTATTACACGGTGAATTATGATGCTTTTACCTACACCGAGGCTGAGCGAAAACGCATTGATGACTTCTTTGCCCGAAAAGCGTTGGAAGAATATTTTGACAAAAATGATGATGGGGCAAATAAGCTCTGTCCAATATTTGATCCCATGTCATTAAGCCCCCGCGCGCATAAGGTAAATAATTGTGGGACGGTCAGACTGCGCTTTGCCGCTGCTGAATTAGCGCTTGGGATGACCTTGCAAAATGCAGAGATTTGGCAAAAAGGCCTTTGGGATCTCGATTATGTGCTGAGTATGATGAATGGTGAAGGGTTCTTTGTGCCGACATCTGCGAAAGGCTGTAAGGCGTTAGGCTATCTTTACAGCACCAGTGAATTATTCTCTATGAATGTTGAAATCCTCGCCCGTGCTGGCTTTGATTTACTGAGTTACAAAACCAGACATGGGAAGACCGTTGCAGAGGGCTATGAAAAATTATTTCAGCAATATGAGGATGTCACGATTTCCAATCATATTGCAGCCAAAGGGATTGGCTCTGACTCTTGCGGCAAGCGGCCCTTTAGAACGCATGCTGAATTTGTAAGACTAGAACATCCAACCGGAGAATGGATACCTGATAAGGACAGGTTTATGAACTGGTCAATGCGATATGTGGTGTCCTACAAACAAGAGTGGCTTGAAGGAAAAAACCTCAATAATGTCGCAGTACACCCATTTGTTGGTGCATATTTTACTATTCAGCCCTTTGAAATCTATAATGCAAATTTATCTGGCGCACAGGCAGCTTATTGGCAGGGAA
>WTHY01000028.1 GCA_011522945.1 Alphaproteobacteria bacterium | reverse complement strand
ACCTTGTTTGATATCATTAATCGTATAATCAATTTTTGCGAATATTGGATATAATTCCGGATAACTGTCCGCTGGAAATTCTCGGATCATGGCTGATGAGAGTATCGCGAGGTCTTTTGCTGTTGTTGTTAAATTCGGATCAGGCCAGCCAGTTGAGTTTGTAAATATCGTATTTGTCATACCAAGCTGCTGAGCCGTTCTATTCATTTCATCCGCAAACGCATCTTCTGAACCGTTCATGCCTTCAGCCAGAACAATGGCCGCATCATTCCCTGATTGAACTGCAACACCATGCAGAAGCGTATCAACATCAACTTCACTATTTGGATTTATAAAAGAGCGTGACCCACCTTTTTTCCAAGCCTTTTCACTTACGATAAACGTATCATCTAACGCAAGGCTACCCTCTTTAATGCGCTTAAATGCAATGTATAATGTCATGATTTTTGCCATAGATGCTGGCTTCATTGGTGCATCTGCATTTTTTTCAAGCAAGACACGTCCACTCTCAAAATCAATTATATAAGCTTGTTTTGCAACAGTTGGAAAATCAGCTTGTGCGAAGGCTGTAAAGTTAGCCACAAAACTTGATGTGAACATTATTATGCTCACCATCAGAGCTTTAAGAGTAAAAGAGATGTTCTGTGCTAACATAATATTATCCTCGCTTAATCCTTGCCTGATTGGGCAAAGGTTAAAAAATCTATCCCTTTTCCAAGGTAGCTGACCTAACAGCGTCTATACGCACAAGCCTAACGTATATTTGGCATGTTTGTGACGTTTAATCTTTCATAAGTTTTTGTGCAAAATATGGCAAAAACACTAAACCAAATCAGACCAGAGAATATTCTATTCAACAACAATTCGTGCCCCTGCAAATCCGATATTTAATACATCACTTAATAATGCATCAGCAGCTTCAACCGAAGATATTGGCCCAAGACGAGCACGATATAAAGTTTTGCCATCTGCAATTGTTGAAGATACTTGGCCTACAGATAAGGATGAAGCTTTGCTAAGAACGCCATCTGCATTTTCTTTTTGATGAAAAGCACCAATCTGAACCCAAATTTCTGTCTCTATAGGATTGACTTCAATAACTTCTCCAACTTTGGAAGCTGATAATAAATCTAAGGCAGATTGCCGCTCTGGTTTTGCCTGCACATCATCTCGATTATGTTTGGCGTTAAGTGTAACCTTAGGCCGGGCCGCTGCTGTTATAGTGGGGCTGTCTTCAATTTGATTTAGCTCTGGAAATGCGCCTTGTTTTGCTAATTGCTCAAGACGGAGGCTTTGTTCGGCAAGAATCTGCACCCGTACTCTAGCTGTCCCCTGCTCTAAAAATCCTAGCAATCTTGCCGAGGCACGAGATAAGTCAATAATGCGCCCAGCGACATACGGACCTCTGTCATTCAAGCGAACAACAAGAGAGCGGCCATTATCCAAATTCGTAACCCGCACAACAGACGGCATAGGCAAGGTTTTATGTGCTGCTGTTACTTGCTCAGGATCAAAAATTTCACCATTGGCAGTAAGCCGGCCAGCAAACTCGTCACCATACCAGGAGGCGATACCTGTTTTATCATATTGCAAATTTCGCTCTGGATAATACCACACGCCGCCAATCTGATAGGGATTACCTATTTTATAAATGGGCGCAGCTTTTGGTGGTGGGGCAGCTATGCGTTCGTCTTCAGCCTGTTTTCTCTGAGACTTTTGAATGAGATCTACAGCAAGTTCTGCTGTTGAGCATGCTGATAATGCAACAATCATCACACCAAAAAGCATAAACCTGAAATGTGATGCGTGTGCTCCCATGTAAAGGCCTTTTCGGTTAGCTGTAAACGTGGCTAATCATAAACCTGAGGTGTTATGCATCTCAAGCAGAAATGCATCCGAAATACAAAACAAATGCAGCTAATCTGAATTAACGGAAACTATCTGAGAGAAGACCAACCGAGATTGCAAAAAAATGCGACCGATTCCACCTCAGTGTCGCCTCATAATTTGCATAGGCAAGAAATGCCCGCCCAGTTGGCCCATCAGGAATCACTAATCTTGAAACCAGATTACGTGCAGGTAAGGCGCTGCCATCCCGGTTTACAACACCAAGACGGCGCCAATTTTGCATGTCGAGTCTTTCACGAGATTCGTAATAAGCATCGGCATTCAAACCCAAGGGCAAGCGTACCTCTCGTCCCCATGTGATATCATCACGCCACCCAACTGAGGATAGGTAATTGGCAATAGACGCAAATATATCTGCCTGTGTTGTCCATATATCTTTCCGGCCATCTTTATCCCAATCCACGGCATAGGCAAGAAAGCTTGAAGGCATAAATTGTGACTGCCCCATAGCACCTGCCCATGACCCAAGCATATTTTCAGGCGCAATATGTCCATCTTCCAATATTCTGAGGGCATGCAGCAATTCTTTGCGAAAAAATGCAGATCGTCGGCCATCATATGCAAGGGTGGCGAGCGCTTCAGTTACGCGGAATCCGCCCGTATACCGCCCAAAACTGGTTTCTACACCCCAAAGCGCCACAATAAAGCGTGGTTGCACGTTATAATAGGTAGCAATCTCGTTTAACAAATCATCATATTTTGCAAGCATATTGCGCCCATAGTCTGTACGATGTTGACTAACAGCGCGCTCAAGATACATATCAAGCGTTTTGCGTTTTTCAGGTTGATTGCGATCTAAAGAGACAACTTTCGGCTTAAAGGTTATACCTTCCATAGCCCTTGTGAAAATCTCGTCTGAAATACCAGACTCCAAGGCCTCTACCTTTAAAGCCTGCATCCATTTATCAAAATCAGCCGTATCTGCATGTGCAAGATTAGGCAATAATGAAAGTCCAAACATAACAACAAAAAATCGTATTATTACATAGAATTTAAATGCAATTTTATGAATTATCTGCTTATTCTGATGAACGTTCATGATGATGAATTCCAACCCGATTTTCAGCTCCATAATACAGCCAGAGCTATTTGGTAAACTGCCACCCTTATCACAGTATAATGTCTAAAAATAGGATGCAAAAGATATCCTATCTGGGCATCCTTAGGATAAAAAGTCTAGGGGCTGAGCACAAACAAAATTGCCGTGTTGATAGTCCAATAACCCTGTTTCAAGTGCCAGTCTGGCATCGCTGCAGATTATCTAGAAGAGATGAAGAGCGGTTGAATGCCCAGTCTTGAAACTCTGTAAGCAATTAAATAAATCAAAATTTTCTAGTATATTAGCTTACAAAGTCCGATACTCGTGTCCGTCCATATGTAAGTTCGTTCATGATATCCTGTAGCCATGCAGAAATTATGTTTGCATAC